>CAZYID010000145.1:0-6578 GCA_964646595.1 uncultured Spirochaetales bacterium
GTATTTTATAACAAAAATTATAATTATTATTGATGAAATTTTAAGAATTATCCTAACATAGACATTTATTTTTTTTAATTATTTTATTAAAAAAAGAAAAATTTGAGTTTTATTTTATTATTTTATATTATTAAATGTATATATTATTATTAGGTTTTTTTAAAAAAAGTTTTTATTGAAGTGTTACCTTGTGAAATTTAGTATTTTAAATTAAAGGAGTTTTTATGGGAAAAGATAGTGAATTATTTAATTGCTCTGAAAAACATGAACTTAATTATGTTTCAGGATTATATGATAACAGAAAAGAGGTATATGCGTTTTTAAAAAAGAAATGTAAATCTGGAGATATAAAAAATTCAACTCATAAAGAAGTTTATGAATTGATAAAAAAAGAACTTGGATACCCAATTCCATAATTATTTTTAAAGAATTCTATTTCATTTTCTAGCTAATTATCAGCAAAATATGCTTGTTGAGGAAGAAACATATTTAGAACTGATAATTAAGCAACTGTTTAAAGAAGTAATTAATGAATTATAGAAAAAGCAAGTCAAGATCCGCCTGATTCTTGATCCCATCTATTCAAGGGCAACGATTACCTATTTATTCTTTTTTATGATTACAAATGATTTTTGAATATGAAATCCAAAAATAGGACCTCTTATAACATTTTGTCCAACTTCATGACTGAAACTTGCTTCTAATGTTAATACAAGAAGTTTGTAAGGATTCCACTTAAAAAAAGTACCATATCCAAAGATGAGATTATTATAGTAAGCTGAATCAGGAATGCTTATTAGAAAAGTGTCAGGCTTTCTTTCAAAAAAAGTGCATGCATCCAGATATAATCCGAGATGAAAAATTTTATTAATTTTAAAACCGGATAAAAAATTAAATAAGAGAACATGTTCTGCCCTGAAGCGATTAAAATTAAGGCCATGAATTTTTATCATACTGTCAAATGGTACACCAATAACACCATTTCCAATTGATATCATTTGATTTTTGTAAAGATTGATTCCGCCTTTATAGTGAAATCCAAAAGAAAAATAAAATAAATTATTTAAAAAATCAGAGTATTCAAAATATACATGAAATAAAAAGGAAGTAAATGTAGGTTGATTTAAATAATTTTTATACCCCCAGACAATATCAGGTGTTTTTTTAAACCAATCAACCTCACATTTTAATTTGAATCCTTTCCTAACCATTCCGCTTTCGAGAAATGAAATATAGTTCATCTGGAATACTAGTCCAAGGTTATGCTCAACGAAAAAATCAGGTGGGTAAATAAAATTATCTTCATCATCTATCTCGTTTAAAGAGAAATTATCAGGCATCATAAAAATGAAATTAGGTTTATATCGAAGAAAAACATCTATTTTATTTTCATTAAACTTTTTACCGATTTCAATATATGGACTGATATTAAGAAAGATTAATTCTACTTTCTCTTTTTTCTGTGCAGAATAATCAACAAGTGTGTTTGCAACAGGTGCAATCCATGAGTCAATGCCAAGATTTATTTGCATATATTCTAATAAATTGAATTTCATATTGAGGTCCCATTGTAATCCAATAACAGATAATATATTTAACTCAAAGAGCCCTTTTTTGAATAAATTAGGATGAGAATAAAAGAAAATAACTGGAGCTATACCCTGGAGATACTGCTTATATTGATCCATATTATTGTAATTATAAACAAACTCATATCCAGCGCTGGTATAAATTGTTTTATCCGTTTCTGTTGAAAGAGATAATCTAAGGTTAACTCTGTTTCCTTCTAATTTGTCATAGTAAATATCAACACTTGAGATAGAAGAGAATGTTTCCAAATCATTTTTAATTGATTTAATAATATCAACAGTTAAAATATCTTCTTTTTTTATATGTATGAATTTGAAGATGATTTTTTCATCAATATCTCCATTATCAATAATGATTATTTCATTTATTTTTGGTTTTTCTTTAAGAAATAACAAAAAATCAAGTCTTTTTTTTGCTTCAAAATGGTTATTGTTCATGCTTAAAGTAGTCCGGCAATACTTTTCTGCACGTTCGTAATCATATGCATTGAAGGCAATGTATGATAAGAGATTAAAAGTTTCCGGATTATCCGGGTATTTTTTTTCTATTTTATTTTGCAGGACATTTCCTTTTTTTCGATCAGCTCCTGTTTGTTCGCTGTAAATAGAATGAAAATATGTTTCGAATAACAAAGTGTAAAAATCATCCGGGAAAATTTTAAGATTTTGATTTCTATATTTATCCATTTTATTTTTATACTGAAAATAAGTATCAACATTAGATATAAGAGATTGAAATCCTTTTGTTAAATAATAATTTAATTCTGTATTATTTTGATTTAGATTAAAGGCTTTTTCTCCATAATATATACAGTAATTCATAAATCCTTTTTTTCCTTCATCATTACTGCGAAATTGTTCTGTATAGTTACCCTGATTTTTTTCAAGATCAAGGAAAGCTAAACGGAAATAAATTTTTGTTATTAGAAAAAAATCTTCAAATCCTTTCTCCGAATTATTATTCAGTAATATTAAAAACGAATTTAACTCACTTTCATTCCAATGATAAAATGCATTTTCTATTTTTTTGGATAAATCATTTTTAACATTTTGTTCCATTGGAAATAGAAAAAAGCAATTAAAAAAAATAATCCAGATGAGTAGGATTTTCTTTTTTAGTATTTTAAAATTAACCAATATTGGACCTCCTTGAAAATAAGAAAGTAGCATATAAATAAAAAGTTTATTTTACAATAGAACAAAAGATTCATATTTCACTAAATTGAATTATTAATAGTAGAACAAATGTTCTATTGAATGAAAAATGATATTATTAAAAATTTATTTTTTCTTGACTGAAGTAAGTAGTATTATTATATTATGAGGCATGAGTTATTTATTTGTATTTTTATTAATATTTTGCTTTTCTGTCGGGTTTGTAACTCTTGCTTTATCCATAATTTTATTAATTAAAATAAAATCAAAGTTGTCATTGTATTTTATTATTTTTTTATTATTTTTTTTAATTATTATTTTTATTGCATCGCTTTCATTTTTTCTGGAATTATTTATGGTGATACCTCATGAACTGGATCTTATTTTTAGTATAGGATCACAATTGAGTGCACTGGTAATTAATTTTATAATGATTCTTTTTATGTATGATTTTTTACAGGTATTTGTAGATAAAAAAAAATATTTAACAGTAATTATTATCATTTTCCTATTGTCCCTTACAATGTTTTTTATCTACCTGTTTACTGGTATTGGTACTGCCGATGATAATAGGATTAAAACTTTTCATATAAATGATATTTTTATTTTTTTACTTCCTTTTTATTCTATTGTTTTATTTTTTATTTATTACAAACGAGTAAAAAATATTGTAATTACACGGATTATCAGATCGATTATAATTATTTCTATTTTCTTTCTCCCTATATTATTTCTTGAAAATTTTAATCTCAATATTAATATTGACTATAGAAATTTTTCAATTTTACATTTTAGATTGCTTACTTTTCCTCTCTACTATTTAATATTTAATTTAATCCTTCTTTTTTATGGAATTAAATATATTCATATGATATCTCTTCCCGGGTTAAAGGATTTTAACATTTCATTAGAATTTATTAAAAGATTTAATATTACAAAAAGAGAAAAAGAGTTGATTCATTTAATTTATGAAGGATGCAGTAACAAGCAAATAGGAAATCAGTTGTTTATTTCTCCTGCGACAGTTAGAAATCATTTGCATAATATTTATGAAAAAACGGGTTCAAAAAATAGGGTAGAATTGCTGCGTTTTTGTAATCAGTAGTTTTGTATTGTTTGAAGTATGTAAAATTAATAATTATATGATAAATCAAAGAAGTAATATATGTAAATTTAGAAAAAGCGGGAGCAAGGGCTGCAAATCCTTGTTTTCCCCGCCCGGCAGGGCCAACTCATTTTAGAGATTCAATAGTTCCATTATTTAAGTTAATCTTAACATTCCTGTCCGGAGTATCATCATTCCAGATGCCCAGTAAAACCTTAGCAAAAAAAGTTTTCATTTCATCTTTATCATTTAATAAAAAGTTAATAGATTTTATAATTTCTTTATTTTGATTTTTTGATTCATCTCCATGATAAAATGCTATATACGTTTTAACAAGTAAAGGTAATATTTTTTTAATTGTTTGATCGTTAAATCCCATTTGTATTAAACTTTTTTTTGCAAAAATTGGAAATTGTTTGTTAATAAACTCATAAGCATAATTTTGTAAATCTGTTTCTAAAAATTGAAAATTTATATTTTTTGTATTTATTAATAATTCTTTACTGTTTTTATTATAATTTATTAAACGATAAGAACATGGCCAGATAATAGTTGATCCTGTCAAGATATCAATAATAAAATTATTATTTTTTTTATATTTTACAATATCATTTGCATGAATGTGTCCTGTAAATACTATGTTAAGACCATGATCCAGTAAAACAGGGGTTATTTTTTTCCAATCATTTAATAAACGCCCTTTTCTCACTATATCCATATAGGGAAAATGTTCTAAAATACTATGATGAATCATTCCAAAAACAGTTATGTTTTTCTTTTGAGCTTCTATTAATTTTGATTTTACCCAATTTAAAGTTGAAGATGTAAATTCCCCTCTAACACTTTTGGGTTTTAATCTTGATTTTGAGCTTAATGGAGCCATTGCTAAAAGCCATGTGTTTTTATTTAATTCAGCAATGTATGATAATGAATTCGAATCTTTATATAAAGCTTCTTCATATCCAAAATCTTTATATAATTCTTTAAACTTTTTAGGAGAAGTGGTTGGTGTTTTTAACCTGTTTTTATTATCTGAATAAGTAAAAGATTCATCATTATTTATGTCATGATTTCCAGGAATAACAAATACTCTTTTTCCTGATTTTTCAATTTTAGATAAATATTTACTTACCATTTCATGTGATTTTTTTTCGCCATCTTTTGTTAAATCACCGGGAATTAAAATGATATCCACATTTTCTTTTAGTATAATCTCAACAGTTTTATTAATTATTTCTTTACTTTGTTTATGCATTTTCATTTCAGTTATTTGTTCTTTTTGAAATAACTCGGTTTCTGTTCCTAATGATGGATCAAAATAATGCGGATCTGAAAATAAAAAAAGTTTTAAAGTATCAGTATTATTTTTACTTAGTAAATTAGATACAGATAAACTTAAAATAAAAGTAAAAAGAATAAATTTACACAATTTGTTTTTCATAATTATTTCTCCCTAGAAAATTGCCTCAGAGATTTCTTTCGGAAATCTCTGAGGCAATTGTTCGTTGATGGGTTCGTCATGCGCCTTAATCAAAGAAAATAACATTTTCTTCATAAATTGGGCGTTTTATTCAGTCATGACGACTCCTTTAATATTTTTTTATTATTCAAGAAAAATAAATTTTTGTAAATCGGGCATTAGTATGATTTTATAAAAAAAGAGTAGTACTTTTGTATGATTTTTCTAATATTTAATTGATTTTTTGTACAAATGAAAAAAGTTCATGCCTGCTGTTGATTCCAATTTTATTATAAATATTACTGACATGTGTTTTTACGGTTGATAGGGATATAAAACATTCATCACAAATTTTTTTATAACTATAGCCTTTTAATAATTGATTTATTATTTCAATTTCTCTTTTTGATATATTATATTTTTTTATGAAGTTTTCTGTAGGCTCAATTTTATTAAAAATTATATTAGAATAATATTTTATTATTAGATGAATAATAAAAATATTCCATGTCAAATAATGTAATGATCCTGTTGGGATATTTATTTTTATTACTTCTTCTAATGAATCAAAAATAAACAGTAATAATGTAATTGAAAAAGCAATAATACTGGCTTTTAATAAACTTTTAAATTCTTTTCTTTTTATTTTTTTTCTATAAATAATAATTATCATTAATATGTAAATTACAACTAAAATAAATACAAACTCATCAAGAGAATTTATAATAAAAGATTTGGTTTTATATATTAATAATAAATCTTCAATTAATTCATATAAAAAAGATAACGTTAAAATAATTATAAATATTACATTAAAATATTTATAGAATTTAACTTCAAATATTTCGTGAAAAATAATTATTCCAAAAAATATTAATATATAAGGACATATTTGTCTTAAAGATATGAGTAATAATGGATTGTCATGTATATTGTATAAATAATACCTTGATAGTAATGCTAATATTGTTTGTATAGTAAATACTGTAAAAAAAATTAAAAAATATTTTAATAATGGATCTTTATTTTTTAAATATAATAATGTTAATAATCCGAGTGAGAATAATCCAAAACATAAAGGAATAAAATATATTAAAAGATTTAAATGATTCAAATTAATAAACCTTATTTTTTAATTTCATTATCATATAATAAATAAATAAAATTCTCAATGATATATTAAGGTGTAGAACGATGTACAATTTTTTAAAAACAATTATATTTGTTTTAAACCATAGCCTGTTAAATAGGAATAACCGTCATACCCAGT
>CAZYID010000145.1:6678-9403 GCA_964646595.1 uncultured Spirochaetales bacterium
TAAAAATATTGATTGTTATTATAAACTTGAGTGATATTAATAGGAAATTAATTTTATGAGAATTAAAACAAAACTTTTATTAATTGTTATTCTTATTGTTATATGTTTTATTGCTTTTATACTGCTAAATTTATATGAGGATAGTAAAAAAACAAGTTTTAATAAAGCACAAAGAGATGGTTTAATATCATTATGTTATATCAGTAGGATTAATAGCGCGAGTAAGGAACTTTTAATTACAGAAAGTCTAAATATTTCTTTTGAAAATTGGAAAAATTTAACTAAAGAAGGCACAGAAAAAATAAATTTATTTTTAGAGTCAAGAGTATTAAAAAAAATAATAAAAAATGATGAGGATTTAGAGGCTATTTATAATGATGTTATGTTTAATTGGGAAAGAGTTCAAAATGAATTAATAAACATATCAAAAGAAATGAATAAAAACTATGAAGAAGCTGATCTAAGAAATGAAAGAGGTATATTTTATAAATTAACTTCCGGTGAAAATCCAGAATTATTTACATTATATAGTAGTATTTCGCGTACTAGTAAAATGTTTAATGAACTTTTTTATAATAATTTCAGCTCTTTAATATTTGAATTTGAGAAGAAAGTTTTAAAACTACAAACATTTTTAAAAATTCAAACTTATATTATCATTAGTATTATTAGCATTATTATACTTATTTTTATTTTATCTTTCTCTAAAAATATTGTTTTGAGATTAAATAAAATTACAAAAATAATGGAATCATTATCTAATAAAAATTTCAGTGAGCGTATAGATGTTAAAACATCAGATGAAATTGGAAAATTATCAAATTATATAAATGATACCCTAAACAAGCTTAGAAATATTTTTTCTAAGATTAAAGAAGCTTCAAGAGATACAAATGATTCAACTGAAAATATTACGTCTTTAATGTCTCAGTTTTATTCATCTCTAAATGAGATAACTAAAAAAATAAACTTTTTTAAAGAAGAATATGAAAAATTAAAAACAAATATATCCAATTCCTCTTCTTCAGTTCAACAAATTCAAAGTAATGTTGATTCATTTGCAAATCAATTAGAAAGTCAATCAACAAGTATTAATCAATCATCTGCATCTATGGAAGAAATAATTAATTCTATAGATAATATAGCAAGGGTAACAAGTGGAAGGAAAGAGCTTTCCGAATCATTTGTTGAAGCAATAAAAACTGGAGATAATAATTCAGAGGAAACAAATAATTATATTCAAGAAATATTAGAAAGTGCAATGAATATACAAGAAATTGTTAATATAATTAATGATATTTCTACTCAGACAGATTTATTAGCCATGAATGCAGCAATTGAAGCTGCTCATGCAGGTGAAGCAGGGCAGGGGTTTTCAGTTGTTGCAGAAGAAATAAGAAAATTAGCAGAATCATCAAGTGAAAATGCTAAATTAATTCAAGACTTGATAGCAAATATTACAGATAGAATTAAAAAAGCATCTGAAATAAGTATTAAAAACACTGATTCTTTTAAAACAATAATTAATGGAGTTCGTGACTTTGTCAATGTATTTGAGGAAATATCCAATGCTCTTCAAGAAATGTCAGCCGGTTCAAAAGAAATATTAGAAGTAAATAAATCTTTATCTGATGTTACTTTTGAAATTAAGGATGGATATTCTGAGATGAGAATTGGAACTCAAGAAATAAATAATTCTATGATTAATATCGATGAAATTGCATCTCATATATTATCTGGAATAACAGAAATAAGTAACAGTCTAATAGAAATAACAAAAGCCATAGATAATTTATTAAATCAACAAAAAGAAAATAAACAAAAAACAAATCAATTAGATTTAGAAATTGAGGAATTTAAAACATAAAAAAATATTCTTTATTAATAAAATAATGTAAACTTTATAAATACTAAAAATGGGATCTCTTTCAAAAAGGAAAACATAAAATCTAACAGCTATTTAACCGGTTTCCATTTTCTGTCTGCTTTTCCTGTTGGCGGCATTTTACTTTTAGAGGAAACGCTAATTTTTTTTGCTTTTTTTACTTTGCCGCCTCTGGGACCAATTTCCTTATATTTACCGGTACCGCTGGATTTTTCCCCGGGCACTTGAGTTTTTCTTCTTTTTTTCTTTTCCATTTAAATCTCCCTTATTATAAATTTTATATATAACATAATATTGGATTAAAATTTTATGTCAAGAATAAAATTTTTTTTAAAAAAAAATAAAAATTTGAATTTTAATAGCGAGTTTTGTAATATTAAATTATGATAAAATTTATATATATTGTTAATATTGTTTTAAATTTTAAAAAAGGAATAAAAGTAGTTAATGCCATATAAAGTTTCATATGATACTAATGACAATATTGTTATTGTGCGAATTTCAAATATAGCAACAATAGAGGATCATTTAGCTGCTCGTGAACAAGCATTTAAATTGTGTAAAGAGAATAATTGTTTTCAACTTATTGTTGATTTGAGCGAAATGACTTTTAATAAAATGACAACTATGGAATGTTTTTCTTTTGGAGAATCATTTGTTGAACCTTTTATCGGATTACGGATTGCACATGTAATGCCCGTAGACTCCAAATCAAGAGCAGATGTTAGGTTTGCATCAACTGTTGAGTCAAATAGAGGAAATTTTACAGGTGAGTTTGAAACTATTGTGGAAGCAAGAAAGTGGCTTTTAGGGAGATAATCAAATATGTTTAATAAGGAG
>CAZYID010000146.1:0-9275 GCA_964646595.1 uncultured Spirochaetales bacterium
TCACTGGTTTAATTTTTTATATAATTTTTTGTATAGAATACTAAGCACTCTTGATTATTTAAGTGAAGAAGATAAATCAGGATTTATTAATTTTCATTCAGTTGATGTCCTTGGTTTTAAGGATTTGGAAAATGAACCGGAAAAATTTAGTCCTGATAAAGAATGGATGCCTAATGTTGTTTTAATTGCAAAAAGCATATATGTATGGCTTGACCAGTTGTCAAAAAAATACAGTCAAAATATTTACAGACTTGACCAAATTCCCGATGAAGAGTTAAATCAATTACAAAATTGGGGATTTAATTCTTTATGGTTAATCGGGATATGGGAAAGGAGTCAAGCATCAAAAAAAATTAAAAGAAAATGCGGAAATCCGGAAGCAGAAGCGTCTGCCTATTCTTTATTTGATTATAATATTTCATTAGATATTGGCGGTTATGAAGCTTTTATGAATTTGAAAACAAGAGCTGAATCAAGAGGATTAAAACTGGCAAGCGATATGGTGCCTAACCATACCGGTATTGATTCGAAATGGATTTATGAAAATACTGATTGGTTTCTTTCTCTTCCTGATAGTCCTTTTCCTTCATATTCTTTTAATGGAGAGAATTTATCCGGTAATAGTGATGTTGGAATATATTTAGAAGATAAGTATTATGATAGAACAGATGCAGCTGTTGTGTTTAAATATAAAAATTTTTCAAATAGCAGTACAAAGTTTATTTATCATGGAAATGACGGTACCGGTATGCCATGGAATGATACAGCACAATTGGATTATTTAAATCCTGAAGTTCGGGAAGCTGTAATTCAAAAAATATTACATGTAGCAGGGATGTTTCCGGTTATACGTTTTGATGCAGCAATGACTTTGACAAAAAAACATTATCAGAGGTTGTGGTTTCCTGAGCCGGGAACAGGCGGGGACATCCCCAGCCGGGCAGAACATGGTATTTCTAAAAAACAATTCAATAAATACATACCCAAAGAATTCTGGAGAGAAGTTGTTGATAGAATTGCAAAAGAAAGACCTGATACTTTATTGCTTGCAGAAGCATTTTGGTTTATGGAAGGATATTTTGTAAGAACTTTAGGTATGCATAGAGTTTATAACAGTGCTTTTATGAATATGCTTAAAAGTGAAGAAAATAAAAATTATCGTTATACAATTAAAAATGTCCTGGAGTTTAATCCGGAAATATTAAAAAGATTTGTAAATTTCATGAACAATCCTGATGAAGAAACTGCTGTGGCTCAATTTGGAAAGCAGGATAAATATTTTGGAGTATGTATAATGATGTGTACTATGCCAGGTCTTCCAATGTTTGGTCATGGACAGATTGAAGGATTTAATGAAAAGTATGGTATGGAATTTCGAAAATCTTATTGGAATGAAGGTATAGACCATGAGTTGGTTTACAGACATGAAAGAGAAGTTTTTCCTCTTTTAAAAAAAAGATATATATTTTCAGAATCAAAAAATTTTTTATTATATGATTTTTATACAAAAGAAGGACATACTAATGAAAATGTTTTTGCTTATTCAAATAGTTATGGAGATGAAAAAGCTTTAGTTGTTTATAATAATAAATTTGATAATACAGACGGATGGGTAAAAACCTCTGTTGGATTTCTGGATATTAATAACAGTAATAAAGTTATTCAGCGGTCTTTAGGAGAAGGTTTGGATTTACATAATAATTTAAGTTATTACTGTATTTTTAAAGATTTTATTTCCGGTTTATTTTATATACGCAATTCAAAAGATATTTATGAAAATGGATTATTTGTTGAATTAGGCGCTTTTAAGTATCATGTTTTTATGGACATTTATGAAGTTCAGGATAATATCTGGCATCATTATTCTCATTTGAATGCACATTTAAATGGCAGAGGCGCATATAACATTCAACAAACATTAAAAGAAATTATTTATAAACCTGTTCACAATGCTTTTGAAGAATTAATAAATCCTGAAATGTTAAAATTTATATTTACTAAAAGGAAATTAAATAAAAGTCAAAAAATTGATAAAAATATGTTAAGTCAGGTTGAAAAAAAAATATTTAAATTGTTAACAGAAATTAATAATTATTTAGATATGAGTACAGATCAGGATGAATTAGTATCTGAAATTATGCAAAGTATTAGTAATTTTATTAGACTGCCTTATGTTGGAGATATTTTTTCTGTATTTGATTTAAATGACCAAAAAGAAATTACTGTTTTTTTTCAAAATGATTTAATAATTAATGATTTATTAAATTGGATTATTTTGCTGATCTGTCTTTTTGTTTGTAAATTAGGAAAATTGGTAAATAAAAATAAATATCAGGAACATAGTATAAAATTTATAGATGATTGGCTGTTAGATAAAATTATCAGAAATACTTTGAGAGAGTTTAATATTGAAGACTTTATTATTAGCAGATTTCTAAATTTAATTAAGATTACTATATTTTATCAAAATACATTTATTAATAATTTATCTAATAAAAAAGGATTTGATACTTTATTTCAAAAATTAATTACTGATAGTAATATCAGGTTATTTATAAATGTGAATTTATATAATGAAGCAGTATGGTTTAATAAAGAAAATTTTGAATTATTATTTAATTTTATTTTTGTTCATAATTTTATTGAGTTAATAAATACAGATAAAGAAGTTGATAAAAAAAATAAGAATGCTGTTATTACTATGTTTAAAACAATTAAAAAATGGAAAAAAAGCGCTGAAAAAAGTAATTACCAATTGGATAAAATGCTTAAAATTATTTCTGATTAAATATTTGATTTATAAAAAAGAATTATAGGATTAATTGTTATTATTAGTATATATTAATTCTTCTATAGTTGAAGAAAGATTTTTATGAAATTTTTCAATCTTTTCTATAAATACTTCTCTTTCTATAAAAGCAATCCTGTAACTTGTAGCACCTTCATGTCCTCCACCTCCAAGGTAGTCATCCATGAAAATTTCTTTTAAAAGAAGTTGTGTGTTTCTTAGATCAAATTTTTTAAATTTTTGTGCTCTTCTGATTTTAATATAAAATATATTAAGTACAGTATCAAGGAATACAACAATACCAACAGCTCCTGAGTATTCTGCTGTTTTATTAGTTATATCAGGAATAATTTTTGAAAAAATACATGAAGGATCATTATTGTCACATAATGATTGATATTTTTCATAGTTTGGGATAATCAATAATCCTACTTTATTTATAACAGATGTTTTTTTTACCAGGCTTTTTATTATTTTTTTTCTGTTAGTATTCATTTTATTTATTGTTTCAAATACTTTAACAGCATTATTAAGGTTTTTAGGATTACCCCAGGTTAACCAGTCTAATCTATTTGAAAGAAAGTCAATCCATTTATTATATATTCTATTATTTGTGATGAATTTTCCCATCTGAGTATCAAAGCATATCCCAACTAAAAGAGATAAGATTACATTTCTTGGAAATACAAATTCTAAATCAATATTGCCTTTTTCATCTTTCCCGATTATTTCAAAAATGTTTGCAATAATTTCACATGTTGAGTTAGCTTCTTTAAATATAGGTATAGAATCATTAAATATCTGTTCACTATCACCGCCAAAATGATGATCTATTTCAATTGAATCTTTTAGATTGAGTTTATTTAGTAAAGAATTAATTTCTTCAAAATCAGGCAATAGGAAATGAGATGGTGTGTCGCATGTAATAATAACCGGTAATTTTTTTTTGATTAGTTGAATTATTTTAGTAGATTCTTTTATTATTTTAATATTATTATGTAATGTAATATCTAACAGGAAGCTTAAGTTAGGATCAAACGTCTCCGGAAGATAGATAAAGCATTCTTTATTTTTTTTTCTTAAAAATAGTGATAATGCAATGCTTGATCCAATAGCATCCGGATCATAACTGAAATAGAATAAAAAATTTTCTTTATCATTAACTATTGATTGAATTTTTTTAATATTTTTGTAGAATTCTTTTTCAGAATTCTTAACTTTTATTGTCATTATTTTCCTGCATTTTATAATAGATCAATCAAATTAAGGAAAAAAATTATAATTATTTTTATAATATTTTATTGGATTAATCTATTAAAAAAATAGTCAAAAGAAAGAGTTATTAAAGTTAAAACACATATTATTATATAAAATAATTTTTAAATAAACAAATTCATTTTAATAATTGTAAATTATTTATTATTTTTACTAAATTATATTTTTAGAGTGATTTACCCGATAAATTCTACTGAAAGTAAAGAATTTGGAGCGTTTTTTGAATATTGTTTATTCAAATAGAAGAAAAACATATAGATACCCGCTTAATATACGTGGAATAATAACCTTAGTTAAAAATATTAATATTAGTGAACCAATTGAAATTGGAAATATTTCATATGCCGGACTTCAGGTTGTGTTTTCAAATAATCATTTTTTAATAGATTTTTTTGACGCTTATGAAGATAATGACTACAAAGTAATTGTTGAATTTGAATATAATGGGATAAAATATTATTTTGAAAATAATATTTTATGGATAAGATTATATAATTTAGGTGAAAAAGATTCTTATGTTTTATCCGGGCTTGGATATATAAATAAAGAAGGTTTTGAGACAAGTCTTATTGATTTATTGTTAACTATAGATCTGGAAAAGGTTTATATTGGATAATTTAACTAATCATTCTTTTTTCTAATTTTTTAACTGCTAAAAAACCAATAATCAAAATAAAAGCTATTATATATATTAAATCATAAAATAAATCAAAGCTGAGTTTATTTAAACAAAATGCTCTAACAATTTTGGTTGAATGAGAAAGGGGAAATACATAAGCAAGCCATCTGATTTGAACAGGAATATTTGACAGAGGGAACACAATGCCTGAAAAAAAGAACATAGGTGTAAGTAATCCTGTAAAATAAAAATTAAAATGATTAATTGTGTTAACAAATGAAGTAATAAGCAGGGAAACAGATGCAAACATTAAACCGGTTAAAAAGCCGCCAATCGGAGCAAAAAATGCCATTGGTAATGACACTAATCCAAATAATGAAATAACCAATAATATACATGAAGAATAAAACAGTCCTTTTGTGCCTGCAAATAATATTTCACCAACAATTAAGTTATTAACGGTTATTGGAGCAGATAACATACCATCGTAAACTTTATCAAATTCAAGCCTGATAAATGTGCCGAAAGAACATTCAAATGCTGCTGTGTACATTGCTGCAGGAACTATAATTGCGCTTGCTAAAAATTTTATATAGGGGATTCCGTTCATTTCAACAATATATTGCCCAAGTCCAAGTCCTATTGCTATTAAAAAAAACATTGGTTCTAAAATAACTTCTATTCCATTGCTTATTAAATTTTTTGTATATACTTTGAAATGTCTATACCATACATTCAGAATTCTTTGTAATAATGACGGAGCTTTATTATAATCTGATATAGTGTATAAAGAATTATTGTTATTCATTTAAACCTCTGCCTGTAGTTTTTAGAAATAGGTCTTCAAGGTTTGCCTGTCTTAAATAAAATTCTCCCGGTTCCATGTTTTTTGATATTTCCTGCAATGATTTTATATTATGTGAAAATAAAAAAAATCTATTTTCTGTTTTATCAATTCTAATATTTTTATTTTTTTTTATTTTATTTGAATTGTTTACATTAAATATTTCTAAGACATATTGTTCAATATTTTTTGAAATTAATTTAGAAGGATTACCTTCCAGAACTTTTTCACCATTATGCATCATTATTATTTTACTGCAAAGTTGAAATGCTTCTTCCATATAGTGTGTTGTAATCAAAATTGTTACGCCGTTGTTTCTTAAAAGTCTTAATTTGTCCCATATAATATGTCTTGCTTGCGGATCTAAACCGGTGGTTGGTTCATCCAGTATTAAGAGTTTTGGATTATTTAATAATGCTCTTACTATAACAAGTCGTCTTTTCATTCCACCTGATAACTGTTTTATTTTTGAATCTTTTTTATTTGTCAATTCCATAAAATCAAGCAGTTTGTTGATTCTTTCTATCGCAGTTTTTTTCCTGATATTATAAAATCTAGAAAAAATATATAGATTTTGAATAACACTGAGTTCCTGATCAAGATTGTTTTCCTGTGGAACAATTCCGGAAAAAAATTTAATTTCTAATTCATTATATTTTGGATCATAACCAAATACTTTTATCTCTGAATGTTTTGGATTATCTCTTTTAGTTTTTCCGGATAACATACTCAATAATGTTGTTTTTCCTGCACCGTTTGGTCCGAGTATTCCAAAACATTCTGTTTTTTCTACATTAAAACATAAGCTTTTTACAGCTTCTGTTTTTTTGTATGTTTTTGAAGCATTATTAATTAATATTACTGATTCTTTCATTTTAATAATTCTTATAATTTATATATAGAGGATAATATTTATTATAATATAATTGTTTTGTCAATTAGACTTTGTTAAAAATTTTCTGCTAAGGTTATACTTAACAAAAAAGTATAAATTTTTATTTTTAGGATTTTTTGTTTTATTATTTATTAATTGACAAAAGATAAACTAATTGTTCTAATATATTTAAGTTAAGGAGATAATTGAATAATGACTGATGATAACACAGGCTCAAGAACTCGTACACAAATTGCAGAAAAACAAAAAATATCACCAATTTCTATGTTAGAAAAAAGAGGTATTCTTGTTGTTCTTTCATCCAATTTTCTCGGAAAATCATTTATTATAAATACAACAAAGACAATTATAGGCAGAAGCAGTAACTGTGAAATTATTATAGATGATCCTTTAGTTAGTAAGACTCATTGCCAAATAATATTTGAAGAAGATAAAAAATTTTATATTAAGGATCTCGATTCAAAAAATTCTACTTTTTTAAATGAAAAAGTATTAAAGAAAAAAGAACACTTAATATATGGTGACCGTGTTATTGTTGGTAATACAATAATGAGGTTTTATCTTGAAGAAAAATTAGAATAAAAAAAGGAAAACAGTTTTTGAATACAAGATCAAGCGGTATTTTAATCCATCCGACATCGTTTACAAGTAAATATGGATGCGGTGATCTTGGAGATGGTGCTTTTAAGATTATTGATTTTTTAAAAAGTTCCGGTCAGAAAATTTTACAAATTTTACCTTTAGGTCCAACCGGCTTTGGCAACTCACCATATCAATCTTTTTCTTCATTTGCAGGGAATCCATATTTAATCAGTTTTGATGTTTTATTTCAGAAAGGATTGTTAACAAAAGCTGACTTGGAAGATTATCCTTTATTCAATAAATCAAAGATAAATTACGGCTTTTTATTTGCAAATAATTTTATTATTTTAAATAAAGCATTTTATAATTTTAAAAAAAATAAAAATAAAGATGATTATCTGAAATTTAAGAAAGAAAATTCGTATTGGTTAAAAGATTATTCATTATTTATGGCAATAAAAGAAAATTTAAATGGTGCAAGCTGGGATATATGGGATAACGATATAAAAAATCGTGTAAATCTTACTGGAATTAGTAAAAAGTTAAAAGACAGGGTAGAATTTTATTCTTTTATTCAGTGGCAGTTTTATTTCCAATGGAGAAATTTTTTAAACTATGCACATAGTAATGATATTAAAATAATTGGCGATATGCCTATATTTGTTTCATATGACAGTGTTGAAGTATGGGCAAATAAAGAGTTATTCTCTTTAGATGAACATGGAAATCCTTTATATGTTGCCGGTGTTCCTCCTGATTATTTTTCTGAAACAGGACAGTTATGGGGTAATCCGGTTTATAAATGGGAATTAATGAAAGAAAATAATTTTGAATGGTGGAAAAAAAGAATTAAACACATTCTTAATTTTGTTGATTGTGTAAGGATAGATCACTTCAGGGGATTTGAGTCATATTGGCAGATACCTTTTGGCGAGGAAACTGCAATTAATGGTAAATGGATAAAAGCTCCCGGTTTTGAGTTTTTTAGTTCTTTAAAAGACGAGTTTGGTGATGAGTTATCAGAAAAAATAATTGCTGAAGATCTTGGTATTATAACAGACGAAATAAAGAAGTTAAGAGATCAATTTAATATTTCAGGTATGAGGGTTTTTGAATTTGTTAATTTTCCAAATACAAATAATAAAAAACAATTGAATGTTTTTAAAAATGATTTATATTTGCCGGAAAATTATATTGAAAATTGTATTGCTTACTCTGGGACGCATGATAATAATACTTTAATGGGGTGGTTTGAATCCTTAGAAAATAAGAAACAACAATTTATTTTGGATTATTTAGAAATTAATGATAACAATAAATTAAGTGAAGCGGTAATTTATAAATTAGCAAAATCAAAAGCTAACAGAGTTATTTTTTTAATGCAGGATATATTAAGACTGCAGGGTGACTCGAGAATGAATTTACCCGGGACCTGCGACAACAATAATTGGACATGGCGGATTAAAGAAGAACATTTATCTTGTGAGAATTCAGAAAATTTATATAATATAACTAGAGCAACAGGGAGAATCTAATGAGAAAAATTGCGCCGTCAATTCTTTCAGCTGATTTTTATAAATTAGGGGAAGAGATTGATAATGCTCTAAAAATTGGAGCTGACTGGATTCATATTGATGTAATGGATGGTCATTTTGTACCTCAAATTACTTATGGAAATAAAATTGTAGCAGATATTAAAAATAATAATAAAAAAGTTTTTTGTGATGTACATTTAATGATTACAAATCCGGAACATCATATAATGCTTTATATTGAAGCAGGAGCAGATCTTATTAATTTTCAGAGTGAAGCATGTGTGCATGGTGACAGATTTATAAATCTTATAAAAGAAAACAATAAACTTGCAGGTATAACAATAAATCCCAGCACTCCTGTTAGTTATATTAAACATTATCTTCCAATTGTAGATCTTGTTTTAGTTATGAGTGTAAATCCCGGTTACGGGGGACAGAAGTGCATTGATTATACTTTTAATAAAGTTGAAGAATTAAAAAAAATAAGGGAAGATAATAATTATAAATATGTAATAGAAATCGACGGCGGTATAACAATAAAAAATATTAATAAAGCTTTAGAGTCAGGTGTTGATGTAATTGTTGCAGGATCGTCTTTTTTTAATGGTACTGATATTGAAAAAAAAGAATTAGTAAATATAATTCATAAATGGGTATAAAAAAAGTAATAATGGCCCCCTTCGTTAATAGGATAGGACGAGTGATTCTCAGTCATCAGACAGGAGTTCGATTACCCT
>CAZYID010000147.1:0-9219 GCA_964646595.1 uncultured Spirochaetales bacterium
TATACTCCTCTATAACTTAAGCCATATCGGTAGGACAGGTGCCCTGCACGTCATATTACAATTAATTATGTAATATCTAATATTATAATTAAGTAAATATTTTGCAAGGATAAAAAAAACTTAAAACCTAATTACAATTATTTTCCTAAACGTTCTTTTGCACTATTTAAAATCAACTTCAACATATCAGCATAAGTATGACCGACTAATTTAGCCATTTTAGCTAAATGCCCATCCCAGCACCAACCCGGATTAGGATTAACTTCCAATAGCCTGGGCGTGCCATTACTATCCATTCTCCAATCAAATCTTGCATAATCCCTGCATTCCAAACGAGAAAATAATGTTAAACAACTGGCTTCTAAAAATCTGGTTACTTCTTCTGATAAATCAGCTGGAATTGATCGTAGGGTTTTCCAATATGGAGATTCGGAATCCCATTTGGCTTCATAACCGCAAATTTGCGGTAATCCTTCTGGTAATAGAGAATAATCTTCCTCAATAATAGGTAACCTAATATATGAATCCGGTAAGTTACCAATTATTCCAACACTGAGATCCTTCCCTGTTAAAAACTCTTCAACTAAAATTACTGATTCATAACCAACCCTATCACGTGTTTTTATGATAATGCTCTCCAATTGTTTGATATTATAACAAACATTATCTTTTGTAATCCCAAAACTCGAATCCCCTAAATTTGGTTTTACAATAACCGGAAATTGAAGAGAAAAATCAATAAATGTTGTATTATCTGGTTTTATTGTAAAAGCATTTGGTACAGGTAAATCCAATTCTTTAGCTATTCCCCGCACTAATGACTTATCGTAACAAAAAGCAAGACACTGAGGAGTACCGCCTGAATAAGGAATATTTAGTATTTCTAAAAGGCTTGGAACATGAAGTTCTTTAGTTGGTTCATTATTAAATCCTTCATCACACAAATTTAATATAAAATCCGTACTCTCTCTATGTTTTATTAAATCATTTAATAATGTTTTGTGATTATCAATATATTTAAATTGATAATCCTTTAATTCTGAAAGAGCAATTTTTAATTCTTTAATAGTATAAAAATCATCCTCATTAAAAACTGCATCGGGTTTTACTATATCACTAATATTAGGATCACCCAATATAACAATTACAGAAGATTGTTTTATTTCTTTATGTTTAACTGATGTCCATTCTTTTTTTGCTTCAGCTGATATTATTATTCTTTTTTCCATCATTCCGAGATCTTGATTTCTCATAGATGAAGTAAAAAGGTCCTGATGAAATTTGACATTACTGAATCCTGAACTTTTTAATAAATCCTTTATAGAATCTATAGAATAAAGTCTTTCAGCATAAAATTGATCAGTAACGACTCCTTTTGTTGCATGATTTATTATTTCTCTCGAAATTAGACGTTCATTATCTTTTGATAAACAACGTTCCCGGCAAACAAAATAATCTTTATCAATCCATTCCCAGCTTCTTGGTGCAAAATTTTGCTTTATGTATTCACCATCTGTTAAATCAATTAAAATTTTTCCATTTGGTTTTAGAATTCTAAGAGCTTCTTTTAATACCTGATAATCATCATTATGTGATTCAAAATAGCCAAAACTATTTCCTAAAATCATTAAATAATCAAAAAAATCGTATTTAAAAGGTAATTTTCTTGCATCACCTTCTTTAAATTTAATATTAAATCCATCTAATTTATTTTTACTTCTTGCTTTTGTAATCAAATAATGAGACCTGTCAAGACCATAAAGATTTTGAAATCCTCTATTTGCTAAGTTAAAAATATGCCTTCCCTGTCCACAGCATAAATCAAGAATAATATTATCTTTTTTTAAATCCAATAATGAAATAAAAATATCAATTTCTTGAAAAGTAATACCTTCATCGTTTACAACATCACCATCAGTACGCAAGTAATTAGCATTAAAAATTTCTTTCCACCAATCCGCTTTAACATAACTTTCTAAATCTTCCACAGGACCTAAAATATTATTTAAATTATTCTTTTTTTTCTTTTTCTCCTGCATTGTACGATCCTTTATTATTATAATATTAGTTTACCAATTTTTATAAAAAAAAAACAACATTATTCTCAAATTTACTTTATTTTTTACTGTCTAGAAAATTAAAAAAAATGATAAAAGAATATATAACATTGTGTATATAATAATCAATATATTTCTTAAAAAAACTTTGATTAATTTATAAGGTGTAAAAATTTAAAAATTATTTGACATTTTGACTAGATATAATTATTCTTTACAAAATTAATTTCTTAAATAACAGCAGGAACAAATTGAAAAATCATTTACAAGCCTATAAAGATATCCTAAAAATATTTAATAATATTTCAAATCTAGAGTATACGTTAGCTCTTTTAAACTGGGACCAATCAACTTATATTCCCAAAAAAGGACATAACAGCAGATCTGAAACAATTGAAACCATAACAAAGATTGCTCATGATTTATTAATTTCAGATAATTTTTATAACCAATTATGCAGTATTTCCGAAAAAGATCATTTTAATTACCTTAATGATTTTCAGCAAAAAGAAATAATTAAAATAAAAAATGATGTAGAAAAAGCCCGAAAGATTCCATCAGAACTTGCAAGTGAAATAGCAAAAACAACATCTATGGGAATGGCGGTATGGCAGGAAGCAAAAACAAATAACGATGATAAAGATTTTTTGCCTATACTGGATAAAATTTTTCAGCTTAAAAATAAATACGCTGATTTAATTGGTTATAATGACAATCCTTATGACGCATTATTAGACGATTTTGATAAAGGATTAAAATACAGTTATATTAATCCTTTATTTAATCTGCTTGAAAATGAACTTTCACTTATATTAAATAAAATTATTCAAAATGATAAAAAAATAAATGATAATTTTTTATATAAAAAATATGACACAAAAAAACAATGGGACTTTGGTATAAATATTATTAAACAAATTGGAATAGACTTTGACAGTTTCAGGCAGGATACATCAGCTCACCCTTTTACAACAAATCTGGGAATAGGCGATATCAGGATAACAACTAATATTTCAGAAGATAATTTTAAAAATGGTTTTTTTTCAACTATTCATGAAGCAGGTCATGCTTTATATGAAATCAGTGTAAAAAATAATTTATCCAAATCACCTTTTGCTCATCTTGATTCATTATCTCTGCATGAATCACAATCACGATTCTATGAAAATATTATTGGACGCAGTTTAATATTCTGGGAAAAATATTTCCCTGAATTGCAAAATATTTTTCCGGACCAGCTTAAAAGTGTCTCATTAGAAAATTTTTATAAAGCAATAAATAAAGTTGAAAATAATCCTATTCGTATCGAATCAGATGAAGTTACATACAATCTTCATATTATTCTAAGAACACAAATTGAAAATTCATTAATAAATAATCAAATTAAAGCAACTGATATTAACGAAATTTGGAATGAAAAAACAAAAAAAATATTTGGCTTTTATCCTAAATCAAAAAAACAAGGTTATCTGCAGGATATTCATTGGTCTGATGGTCTAATAGGGTATTTTCCCACATACACGCTCGGCAATTTAATTTCAGCACAATTTTATTATACAATGCAAAAAGAGAATAGTCCTTTAGATAAAATAAATAAGGAAACATTTAAAAAAATCTTTAATTGGTTTAATTCCAATATATATAATAAAGGGAGTCAATATCTGTCAATGGATCTAGTTCAAAAAGTTACCGGAGAAAAACTTGATTCTAAATATTTCATAAAATATTTAAAAGAGAAATTCTGCTAAAAATCCAACAAAAATCTAAATTTTGATATATAATTTATTTTATAAAATGTAATATTATCAAAATATGATTGATTTTTACTATAATTAAATATAAATTTAAAGAGAGTTTTATTATAAAAACAGCAACGGTAAGACAGACGTCTGGCCTGTCTACTTAAATATAAACATTTAACTAATAATTGAAGTGGTGTGAGTAAAAATTTTAGAAATATAAGTTTATTATAAAAATATAATTAAAGACAGGCAGGATGCCTATCCTGCCGAATAAAAAAAGGAGCTAATTATGAAAAAAGCAAATATCATAAAAATAATTTTTATTTCATTTTTTATAATTATTGTTATTAATGCAAAAGGACCTACTTCAATAGAACTTAATTTATCAATAGGTGCAAAACAATACACTAATAGTGGATTCAATATAATCCAAGTTGACGAAAATACTGTATTAAAAGAAAATGACGGCATTAGAATATTTTTTCAGTCTGCAGAAAATTGTTATATCTATATATTATTTTATGATTCAAATGACTTGATGACTTTATTATATCCTGAGAAATATAATTATTATAAAAAAACCAGTATTACAAAAGGAATAAAATATTTTTTACCGGAACCATGGGATTGGTATCCTTTAGATAATAATGATGGTATAGAAACAATTTATTTTATAGCCTCAACATCAAGATTAACAGATATTGAAAAATTAGCTAAAAAGTTGGATAACAAAAATCCGGAAACTGTAAAAATGGCTTCAAGAGACATAAGAACAAATATTAAAGAAAAAATAACTCAGCAATTAACAAAAAATTATAATTTTCAGGAAAGAAATGCTTTTGAAATAGCCGGAGTTATCAGAGCTATAAATAATGATATTGAAAAACATGCGAAAGGTTTATCCGGAGAAAATATAATCATTAAAACTATCAGATTTAAACATGAAAAAAAATAGAAGTAATTTTTTTTATTTATTGGCTGTATTAATAATATTAATAGGATTTTCTCTTGTCTTATTTTTCTTCCCTAATTTTATCAAATCCATTGAATATAATATTTATGATATTTACAATAAAACCTATGTGCGGATATTTCCTAAAAAGCAAAAAAAAATTAACCAAGATTTCCTGTTTATAGAAATTGATTCAGATACACATATAAAATTAAACTCAGTAATAATAGACAGAAAAGAATTTGTATCTTTAAATAATATATTACATGACTGCAATCCTTCATTAATCTTTTATGATTATATTTTTACAACAAGAACCCGTTCTGATAATGACTTTTTAAAAAGTATTATACTTCCAAAATATTTATTTCCCTGTGCTCTCAGTTCTCAGCAAGCTTCAAATATGAAATCTGTTAACCAAAAAATAAAAGAAATAAAAAATCTTAAAAACAAAAAAAACCAAAATTTTTATTCCAGTGAAAATTTATTATTATCATTTAAAGAAATATTAGAAAAAACTATAACTTTAGCACATATTAATTCTTTTGCAGATAATGATGGAATATTTCGAAGAATGCCTTTATTCATCAAATATAAAGATAAGTATATTCCATCAGTTTCATTACAATTTGCTTTAACTATTCTAAATAAATCAATTGACGATATAATTATTGAAAAGAATAAAATAATAATTAATAGCAGCCCTGATGCCAAACCTATTGCAATCCCAATTGATGACA
This sequence comes from uncultured Spirochaetales bacterium, assembly GCA_964646595.1. Lineage (GTDB taxonomy): Bacteria > Spirochaetota > GWE2-31-10 > GWE2-31-10 > JAFGQB01 > CAZYID01. The sequence continues at coordinate 5,492 of CAZYID010000147.1, forward strand.
ATGGTGAAATGCTAATTAATTTTACATTTGACCGGAATATGAATTTTTCTAAAATCTCTTATCTTGATTTATTAAAAATTTCTCAAGAAGATATTAATGCAATTTATGAGTTATTAGAAGACAAAATTATAGTAATAACTGACTCCTCTTTTGTTGCTAATGATTATGGTAAAACACCAATTTCAATAAATTTCTTAAAATCCCTGCTTCATGCTTTTAGTGCTGAAACAATTATTTCTAAAAATTTTGTTAAAATATTACCAATTAAATATAATATTATTATATTGTTTTTATTATCAATAATTATACTTTTTGCAACAATTAAATTAAATGCAAATAAATTTATTATTTTAAACTTTTCGATTTTATTTATTTATTTAATTACCTCAATAATACTCTTTAGTTTATTCACAATTTATATCTCAATATTCATTTTTATTGCTTTTTTTATTACTTCAATTATAATTGTTTTATTATTAAAATATATATTTGAAGAAAAAGAAAAATCTTTTATTAAATATGCATTTAACTGTTATGTGCCTAAAACAGTTGTAAGTCAAATATTAAAAAATAGAGACCTGCTGCATTTAGAAGGAAGAAATACTTTTGTAAGTATAATGTTTTCTGATATTGCAAATTTTACTACTATCTCAGAAATTATTTCACCTATAGAATTAGTTAAATTTTTAAAATACTATAATACTCAAATGACAACTGTCATAAAAGAAAACAATGGAATAATTGATAAATATGAAGGAGATGCAATAATGGCAGAATTTGGTCTGCCAATTGAAGTAGCAGATAATGAAAAATTATCCGCATATAATGCATGTAAAGCTGCAATTGAAATGCAGAAAAAAATAAATTTGCTTAAAAAAGAATACACAGAGATTAATACTGAGCATTTATCTACAAGAATAGGCATAAACTCCGGACAGGTTATTGCAGGTAATATGGGTTCTGATGATTTATTTGATTATACAGTTATAGGGGATGAAGTAAATCTTGCATCCAGACTTGAAGGTGTAAATAAATTTTATAATACAAAAATAATGATTGGGGAAAAAACTAATGAACTTGTAAAAAATAGTTTTTTCACAAGACCAATTGATTTCATTAGAGTTAAAGGAAGAAAAACGCCGGAAAAAGTATTTGAATTAATTGATTTTAAAAATAAAAAAACCAGCGAAATATATGAAAAATTCTTAGAAAATTATAATAAAGCTTTTCAATTTTATATTGCTAGAAATTATTCAAAAACTATTGATTATATAAAAACAGCATGTCAGATAATACCTGAAGATAAAGTTATTAAACAACTTGAAATCAAATGTAAAAATTATATTAAAAATCCTCCGCCGAAAGACTGGGACGGAGTAACTATATTAGATTCAAAATAATATATTTTTATCTTTATGAAGAGTTAAATTAACTCGTCATTTCGAGGACTTTTAACACGAAGCAATCTATTTTAAATAAATTATTATGACTATCAACATAGATTGCTTCGCTTCGCTCGCAATGATATATAGAATAAAAAAAGGATCTATTTATGAAAAAATATTATTTAAGTATAATAACTATAATTCTTTTTACTCTTTCTACTATTTTTATCAATGCTTCTGATTTTACAATGGTACCTCAGGGAGCTGATGCTGACATGGTTAATCAAATCGAAATCAGCCCTGATTCAAAATATTTTGCATATATTCAAGGAACTAGTATTTATAAAGTTAAATTGTGGACAATGGAAGGCAAAATGATTACAACAATTCCATTACCACAGGTTGGTATGGTGTCAATAACTTTCAGTGCTGATAGTAAAAAATTAATAATAACAATAAGAACTAATATTTTTATTTATGACATAAATGGTATTTTGATAAAAACAATTGGTTCAAAGGACAATACAAGTTACCCTAATTATTATGGAGTCCCTGCCTGCAGTCCGGACGGAGAAATAATTGCTACCGGTCTTTTTGATAATACAGGTTATAAAAATTTCTGGGGTGTTGCTTTTTATGATTTTGAAGGCAAAGAGATAAAAAGGCTATCAGGTTTTTCTCAACAAATAACCAGATGTGCTTTTAGTCCGGATGGAAATATCTTTGGCGCAATTTCATATGATAAAAAATTAAACTTATATGATAAAAACGGAAATTTAATTAGATCAATTACCGGGCTTACCGGTTTTGAACATCAATTAATATTTTCTCCGGATAGTAAAATAATATTTACAAGCGATTTTACTTCAATCAAAATTTTTAATACTAATGGTATTCTACTCAAAACAATAGACACATCAAAAACAGGAGGTGCAGTATTAAGCAATGATCAAAAAACTCTTTTCTTCAGATCATTTGATCAAAATCTAAACCAATTTATTAAATTAACTGATATAAATAATAAAGAAAAAAAAAGATTATATGGATTGCCCTCAAATGCAATAAAATTTGTAATAACACCTAGCAATACGCATTTAATAACAAGTTTGCAAAATGGCTTGATTCAAATTTTTAACATAAATAATGGAAAATCAATGATATTAGCCAGCAAAGATGATGACTGGATTACATATACAAATGAAGGATTTTTTGACTGCTCGCCAATCGGAAGTAAAATAGTTGCAATGGTAAAAGGTATGGATGCAGCCGGAGTTGACCAATTTGCAATAAAATACAATAGACCTGACATAATTTTAAAACAACTTGATCTTGGTTCTACTGAACAAATAAATTATTATAATTATTTATTTCAAAAACGTTTAAAAAAATTTAACCTTTCAGAAAATCAGCTATCAAATCAATTAGAAGTACCTGAAATTAAAATTATTGATACTGTAACAAATAATAAAAAAGTAATAGTAACATTTAAATTACTTGATAAAAAACATAAAATTATTTATTACAATATTTTTATAAATGATATACCAATAATTATAAACAAACAAATTAATATTGCTCCAAATAACGAAAAACAATTATCAGAAGAAATCGAACTAAATGCCGGTGACAATAAAATTGAAATCTCATGCATAAATGATATAGGCGCAGAATCATACAGAGCATTAACATACGCAGCTTATAAAAATAAAGTAAAAGAAAATTTATACTTCATAGGTTTTGGTGTTTCTGAATATAGAAACAAAGAATTAAATCTTAATTATGCAGCTAAAGATGTCATTGATTTAGAAAAAATTTTTAAATCAATGAAATCAAATTATGATAATGTTTATACTAAAATTTTTGTTGATAAAGATGTTACTATTGCAAACATCAAAAAAGCAAAAGAGCTGTTAAATAACTCAAAAATTGATGATACTTTTGTTTTATTTATTGCCGGACATGGAGTTCATGATACAGATAAAAATTTTACATATTATTTTCTCACACATAATACAGATTTAAATAATTTAAATAAGACCTCAGCTCCATTTAATTTAATTGAAAATATTCTTTATGATATTCCGCCAAGAAATAAAATATTTTTAATGGACACATGCGAGTCCGGAGAAATAGAAGAAGAAAGAGAAGAAAATTATTTTTACTTATCTAATGTCAGAGGCATTAAAGCAAGATCAATAAGAGGATTAAGTAGAGTTTCTGCAAATAAGACCGGGCAAAAAGTTACACGAGCATTTTTACTTGAACGTGATAGATATATTTATAATGACCTTGCAAGAAGATCCGGGGCAATTATTTTTTCATCATCAAAAGGCGGGGAGTTTT
>CAZYID010000148.1:0-4118 GCA_964646595.1 uncultured Spirochaetales bacterium
AGATGGAGGAAGTATTAAATGAATAACAGAGTAAAGTGAGCCATGAGCCGCAGGCTCATGTGCCTCCCGCACAGGGGACTATACTACCCTTTATAAACTACTTTTAAAACATCATCAAAATAATCAGCAAAATTTATCTTAATACCTTTTTTAATATAATCAGGTAATTCATCAAAGTCTTTTTTATTATCTTTTGGTATTATTAATTCCTTTATACCGACACGCCGCGCTGCAATTGTTTTTTCTTTAACACCGCCAATTGGTAATACTTTACCTGTTAAAGTTAATTCACCGGTCATCGCAATATTATTTCGAACAGGTTTATTTACTGTTAAAGAATATAATGCCAGTGCCATTGTTATACCGGCTGATGGTCCGTCTTTAGGTGTTGCCCCTGCAGGAACATGTAAATGAATAAGGTTATCTTCAAAAAAGCACTTACCTTTTTCATCATTGCACAATTTAGACCTGATATATGAATATGCAATTTCTGAAGATTCCTGCATCACTTCTCCTAGTTGTCCTGTTTGTTTAAATCCGGATTTTTTTGATCTTACTGCTTGAGCTTCAATATATAATGTTGCTCCGCCCATACTTGTCCATGCAAGTCCAAGAGTAACACCTGAAACACCTTTATTGTATAATTCTTCATCAGAAAAAATAGGTTTCCCTAAAAACTCTTCAACGTTTTTTTTATTTATTATTTGATTGTTTGTGTTTCCTTCTGCCTGCTTATATGTTATTTTTCTCATTATTTTTTTTAATTGATTTTCTAAATTTCTTACTCCTGCTTCTCTTGCATACCTGTCTATAATATAACTTAAAGCATCATCTGTGATTTTTAATTCTTTATCATTTAAACCATGTTCTTCGAGTTGGTGAGGTATTAAAAATCTTTTTGCTATTTCAACCTTTTCCTGCAAAATATAACCTGATAATTTAAGTACTTCCATCCTGTCAAGCAATGCAGGAGGTATTGTATCAAGCTGATTTGCTGTTGTAACAAATAAAATATTTGATAAATCAAAACGAACATCTAAATAATGGTCTAAAAAATCTTTATTTTGTTCAGGATCTAAAACTTCTAATAATGCTGAAGCCGGATCACCATGAAAACTAGAACCTACTTTATCAATTTCATCTATCATTATTACAGGATTTGAAGTACCTGCCCTTTTTAAACTTTGAATAAATTTACCCGGCATTGCACCAATATATGTCCGTCTATGACCTTTTATTTCAGCTTCATCTTTCATTCCGCCAACAGAAAAACGAAAAAATTTTCTGTTTATTGCATCAGCAATAGATATACCAATTGAGGTCTTTCCTACTCCCGGAGGTCCAACCAAACATAAAATTGAACCGGATAATTTTCCTCTTTTTATTCCGGTACTTATAAATTCTAATATTCTTTTTTTTATATCATCTAATCCATAATGACTATCATTTAATATCTTTTTAGCTTTTTTTATATCTTTAGTATCTTTTGTAAAAATACCCCAGGGAAGCTCAGTTAACCAATCTAAATAAGTTCTTACAACATGATATTCTGCTGAAGCTGGCTCTAAAAATCCAAATTTGTTAAGTTCTTCTTTAACAACTTTATCAGCTTCTTCACTTAATTTTATTTTTTTTATTCTTTTTTCAAATTTTTCTATTTCAGTTGTTTTATCATCTTTTTCTAATCCTAGTTCCTTTTTAATTGCTTTTAATTGCTCCTGTAAAAAATATTTTCTTTGTTGATTTGAAATTTTTTCATCAAAACTTTTTTTTATTTTTTCCTGTATTTTTGAAACTTCAATTTCTTCTTTTAAAATTACTAATATTTTTTTTGCTCTTTCAAGCAGATCAATAGTTTCTAATAAATCCTGAAGTTTTTCAGATTCGGCTGTTGTCATTGATGCAATTAAATCAATAATTTTTTCAGTTTTTTCTGAAGATAATTGAGACATTAACATTCTAAGTTGTTCATGAAAAAGAGAATTGAGTTTCAAAAGTTCTTTTACAGAAGAAATGATCTCTAAAGTATAAGCTTTAAGTTCATCGCTTTTATCATCCTTTATTTCATCTATATATTCAACCTTCCATTCTATACTATCTTTTTTCGATAATGACTTAACAAATTTAAATCTCTTAATTCCCTGTATTAAAATTTGTGCGCTGTCATCTGTTACCTGAAACATTTTATGTATTTTTATAACTGTTCCAAATGTATATAATTCGGATTCTAAAGGTTTTTTTTCATTAAAGTCTTTTGCTAAAACACCGCCAATTAACCTGTTTTGATTTTCATATGCTTTATTAATAGTGCTGACAAGATCAGTTCCGCTTATAACTAAAGGTATCATTGTTCCCGGAAACATTGGACGGCTAATTAATGGTAAAATCTGTAATACATCAGGTAAAATATCCGAAGCAATAACAATATCATGAGATGAATCTTTAATGTTTTTTGAATTCTTTATTACTTTTTTGATTTTATTATCTTTATTTTTGTTATTCATAATTTAAAATAATCCTGTTTATATATTTTTAGATATTATAAACAAAGAATTATTTTTTTCAATATAAATTTAAATTAAAAAAACATATTTATTCATTATATAAAAATATGATTATTATCTATTAATGTATTTTCTACATTCTTTTTTACTTTGCGAATTTCTCTAACTTCATCAGATAATATTTTATTCTTTAATACTTCTTCTGCTTTTTCAATGATAATATTTGGTTTTACAGGTTTAGTTAAATAATATGCAATTCCAAAACTTCTTGCTTTAAAAATAAATCTTTTATCAGTTAAGCTGCTCATAACAATTACCGGAATATCAATTTTATTCAACGATAAATATTCTAACACTTCAAACCCATTTATACTTGGCATTATTAAATCTAAAAAAATTAAATCAGGTTTATTGTTTTTAAGATCATCAATGAATAAAGAACCATCTTCATAAAGATTAACATTCCAGTTATTATTCAATAATATTACTTCCATTAATTCTAGAATACTTAAATCATCATCAACAACTGCAATATTAAATTTTTTATCTTTCAATATATTACTTGAATCTATTAATGATTCATTTATTTTATCAGTTGAAAAATTTAAATTAAGAGTAATCTCATTATTTACTGTAAAATCTTTTTTAGCTAAAATAATATCATCTTTTTTTTGTTTGAAATAGTTTTTAACTTCTACTCTATTAATATTATCAAGAAGAACATTTAGATCATCTGATATTTCAATAAATCTATATTTTGGATGTGATAAATAAAACTCTTTTATATAATTAATATCTGTAATTAAATGTATTCCTGAAATTAAAATATTTGCACAATCTAATATATTTTTTAAAATTAAATTTAAACTCTTATCCAGAAACTCCTGAAATCCAATTTCAGACATTACAACAAGCACCTTATTAAATTTTACTTTATTGACTCCCATAAGCTCAATAATCTTATATTTCATCAAATCAATTTTTTGCTGATTTAAACCGTTTGCTACTTTTACTACCAATACATCATTAATTACATTAATATTAATCATACATGGATTTAGATCAATTTCAATTCTTATATTTAATATTTCACCTATAACTTTAAATAACAAATCCATTTCAATCGGTTTTTGCAGCAGTTTATATAATCTATATTTTGCTAACTCAAGTATAGTATTTTTGTCTAATTTATCTTCTTTTGAGTACATAATTATTATTGGTATTTCAATTGTACTTTTCAGCTGATGTTTTTCTTTAAGAAAATTCATTTTATCTTGTTGAAGAATATCATAATCAATAATAATCAAATCAGGTTTAACATTTCTCATTTTTATTAAACCATCTATACTATCTTTTGTTTTAATTATTTCTATATCATATGATGACAATTTATCTTTCAAAAAATCACTGATATAGGGTGTTTTATTTACAATTAATATTTTGTTAATCATTGAGGATCTCCTTTTTTAAAAAAAACAAAGTTATTTTTAAAAATCATTGTTTAAGTACAATGAACTAATAAAATAATATTTTTTTTAGAAAAAATAAATCAGGGGAACCACTGAATTTTTTGTAGGAAATTAAGAAGTTATTTGTAAGGATTTTCCCTACAAA
>CAZYID010000148.1:4218-9049 GCA_964646595.1 uncultured Spirochaetales bacterium
AGGTTTTACAAACCTTACAGGTATCTCTATTTGTTATGCACCCATTCAATTGCTGCTTTTGTTAACTCTGTGCTATCTTTAAAATTAAGTTTTTCTCTTATTCGCATCCTGTAGGTATCAATTGTTTTAATACTTAAACATAATTTCTTGGCAATATCCTGAGATTTATACCCTTCACCAATCATTTGAAATACTTCTAACTCTCTATTTGTTAATTTTTCAATAGTATCACTGATTTTTACTGTTTGTTTAAACATCAAATCATCCAAAAAACGAGAAGACATATCATCACTTAAATATATTTTACCGCTGATTATTCTATTAATTGCATCAACAATCGTACCTGTCATTTCCTGTTTCATAACATAACCTCGTGCTCCTGCTCTTATTGCTCTTTCAGCATATATATATTCATCATGCATAGAAAGAACAAGTATTGGTAAATCAGGATAAGTAGTATTGATTGTTTTTGTTAGCTCTAAACCACTGACACTGCCTTTTAATGATATATCAATAATTAATAAATCATATTTATTAATTTTAATTTCTTCTAAAGCACTATTAGCATCTTTTACAGATCCTGAAACATTAATTTCTTCTTTATTATTTAGAAGCTGTTTAAGTCCTTCTCTAACAATTGGGTGGTCATCAACTATTAAAATTTTAATTTGTTTTTTATTAATTTTATTTCTCCAGTTATTATTTATCGTTATTATAAATATAAGTTAATTCTTTTTTAACCTGCATCTAACTTCTGTACCCGGATTTTCTCCTTTAAAAATATCAAATGATGCGCCAATAATCCTGGCTCTATATTTCATAATATTTATACCCATTCCATTTTTATTTTTTAAATTATCTGGTATACCAATACCGTCATCAGTAATAGTTAAAGTTAAATATTCATTCTTTTCTTTTATACAAATAATAATATTTTTTGCTTTTGAATGTTTAACACTATTATTTACTGCTTCTTGAATTATATAAAAAAATTGAGATACAACATTATTTTTAATTTTTTCAATTGCCTTATCTATTTCAATATAACAATTTATTTTATAACGGTTTTCTAAGTCATTTTTAACATTTTTTAAAAGAGTCCTTATATTTTTATCTTCTAATTCTATAAAAAATAAACCACGGGCTAAATTACGTGTTTCTTCAATAGCTTTATTAATTTGTGTTTCAATCTCTTGTGCTTCTTTTCCTTCATTCATTTTATTTTTTTTTAATTTCTCAGCAAGCATTCTGCTTTTTATTGCTATGCCTAATAAATAATGACTTAATCCGTCATGCAGTTCAATTCCAATTTTTTGCCTTTCTTTTTCCTGTAAATCTACTATATCTGTTTCCATTTGTACTCGTTCAGTAATATCTCTAGTATTTATCACTATCCCGGTTATTTTATTATTTTCAATATAAGGATATAATGAAAATACCATATATTTTTTACCCAGATTAGGAAAATCAAACCATTTTTCAAATGTTACTTCATTTCCTGAAAAACATTTATTACATAATTCTTTTAAATTATCATTATACTCTTCTTCTCCATAAATTTCATTTAATTTTCTTCCAACAATTTCCTGCTCTTTATATTTAAACGCTTTTAAAAAAGAATTATTAACTGCTAAAATTTCACAATCTTTATTTATAAATGCCATCTGATCACTTGATGATGAAACAATATGTTTATAAATATTTAATTTTTCTTCAGCTAATTTTCTTTCTGTTATATCACGAAATGTAACAACTATACCATTTATTATAGGATTATTATAAAGATTATTACCAATTGCCTCTATATATCTCCATGATAAATCTTTATGAAAAGCTTTAAATTCTATATTTATTTTTAAAAAAGATTCTTTTAAAATATTTTTAATCGCTTTATTAACATTATCTTTTTCATCATTATGAACAAAATCATAATAAGATTTTCCCAAAATTTCCTCTGGTTTATATCCAAGTACAGTTTCTACTGTTGGTGTAGCATATTCAATAATACCATCTTTATTTATTATTATAATCCCATCTGAAGAATTTTCTAATAATGCCTTAAATTTTTCCTCGCTCTCTTTAACTGCTTCAACTGCTTTTTTATAATCAGTGATATCATGAGAATAAATAGCCAATCTTTTTACTTCTCCATATTCATCCATGATAGGGTAAATATTATTAAAATAAGTACGTTCTACATGTATTTCTTCATAGCTAATTGGTTTTTTTACTCTAACAACTTTATTGCCAATCTCTTTTCTATACTTAACTAAATAAGGAGGAGATAAATCAAAAAATGACAGACCAAGTAATTCTTTTACACTTTTATTATGCAATTTTGCAGCAATTTCATTTATCGCAAGCAGTTTCCCGTCAACATTCATTAATATAGCAAAATCCTTTGTAGCATTTAAAAGAGCTTGAGTTATTTCCTGACTATAACGCAGCTTTTCTTCAATTTTTTTATTTTCTGTAATATCATTTAAATAATTTAATGTTGCATAATTTCCTTCCCAATTTATTGAAACACCATTAATTTTTACCCATTTTACATTTTTATTTTTATCAATAAATCTTACAGAAAATGTTAAATAATCATCTTCTTTTTTTATTCGTTTTTTATAATTATTTAAAACTAATTCTTTATCATCCTGATGAATAAAATCTATAAATCGTTTATTTAATATTTCATCAATAGAATATCCTGAATATTTAATAATTCGTGGATTAACAAATTTAATAATTTCATCTTGAATTACAAAAATACCTTCACTTGCTTTATCCACAAGTATCTGATATTTCTCAAAAGAATCTTTGATAATATTACCTTCATATTCTAATTTTCTATTTTTTTCTATTTCTTCAATCAAATTAAAAAAATAATTTATATAATTTTCAGAAATATTAACCTGTTTTATTATTAAATCTTTAGTGCCATATTTCATTATTTCAACTGCACGTTTTATATTTTCAAAATTATCAATAACAATAAATTGAATATCATTTTTAATAATTTGAATTTTTTTAACTAATTCTTTTATTGATAAATTATCTAATTTATATTTTAAAATAATAAAAAGTATATTTTCTTCTTTTATAGATTTATATAAATCATTAGAATTTTTAACAATTTTAACTTTTTTATTATTTTTTTTAAATTCTTTAACAATTTTATTATTAACTGTTATTTCATCATCAAAAATAATAATTGATCCTTGAGGAATAAACTTTTTTGTTTTTAACTGCATATTAATCCTGTAATTTTATTTTATTAAATTATACAATAAAATATTTATATTTTATAAATATTTTATTTAAAAAAACAAAAATACTCATTTAACTTTATAAAAAAAAATTAAATTAATTGTAAAAAAAACTTGACAGATTGTACTAATACAACTATAATTGTATTAGTAATATAGTACAATTATCCTTGGATAAACAATGAAATTTAATTTAGATACTAAAACAGGTATTCCTGTTTACAGACAGATTATACAACAGGTGGAATACAATATGAGTATTGGTAATTTAAAAGCAGGTGATAAACTGCCAACTGTCAGAAGCCTTGCAGTTGAATTAAAAATTAATCCTAATACTGTGGCAAAAGCATATAACGAATTAGAAATAAGGGGTCTGGTTAACACTCAAGTTGGATTTGGAACATTTATTGCGGATAAAAAAATAGAAATAAGTGAAATTGAAAAAAAAAATAAAATTGATTTAATATGTTCAAAATTTATTATAGATTTAAATGAAATAGGTATAAATAAAGATGATTCGATAAAAATTTTAAAAAATTTTATTAACTAAAAATTAAAGGAGTAAATTATGTTAAATATTCAAAAAAATAAAAAAAGTTACTCTCTAATAAAAAACTTAATTAAAAAAAGTTTTGAACGTGATTTTTCTATAAATCCTTTAAGTATATTTATTTCTGTCATATTTTCTTTAACCGGATTTTTTTTATATTTTTACTTTTTTGGTAAAATTGATAACATAAAAGATTTTATTATATTTTTAATATTTCCTGTTTATGGAACAATTGCAATTTTATTTGGCAAATGGGAATATATTATTAAAGTTATTTTTATCGGTATTTTAGGATATTACTGGTGGAAAGATTTTGATTCATTTTTTTATACTATACCTGTAAGTCTTGGTTTAATAATATCCCCAATGTTTCAAATAATTAAAGAATGGGAAAGAGCAGTTAAATTAAGACTCGGTAAATTTAATAAATTAAAAGGACCTGGATTTTTTATAATTCTACCGTTTATTGATACTATTACAAAAATAGTTGATTTAAGAATTAGATCTACTGATTTCCAGGCTGAAAAAACACTAACAAGTGACTCGGTTGCTGTTACAGTTGACGCTGTTGCTTTCTGGATGGTATGGGATCCGGAAAAAGCCGTATTAGAAGTTGAAAATTTTGTTGATGCTGTTATTTTAAGCGCACAAACAGCATTAAGAGACTCTGTTGGTGAAAATAATCTATCATCATTTATTTCAAAACGTGAAGAATTAGGAGAAGAAATCAGAAAAGCTGTAGATAAAAAAACATCTGAATGGGGAATCACTATTCAGTCAATTGAAATAAAAGAAATAATAATCCCGGAACAGCTCGAAAATGTCTTGAGTAAAAAAGCTCAAGCTGAAAGAGAAAAAGAATTACGAGTGATAATGGGTGATGCAGAAATCGAACTTGCTAATAAATTTAATGAAGCATCAAAAATATATCAAAATAATGAAACTGCTTTAAAATTAAGAAGCATGAATATACTTTTTGAAGGATTAAAAGCAGGAAATTCAATGATGATGGTTCCTT
>CAZYID010000149.1:0-9018 GCA_964646595.1 uncultured Spirochaetales bacterium
TAAAAAATATTAATTATATATCAATTCTTAATTATGTTGCTTTTATAGAAGAATGGGATAAAGAATACACTAAAATAAATTATTTTAACTCGAGTATTAAAGATAAATATGTTGATTCTGATAATAATGGTAAATTTGACAAAAAGATTTTTTTAAAAAACGGGATTACAGATGTTGTTTATCGGGATGTTAATGAAGATGGAGTATATGAGTTATTTGAAAAATATAATAAAGGTGTATTAATATATATTAATTATATGACAGATCAAAGTAATGGGATTTATGATTATAAAGAAGAATATTATAATAATAGAATAATAAAATATTGGGATTATGATAATGACAGTATTTTTGAAGTAGCAGTAGAAGAGTTCAATAATGGAATAATTAGAAAAATGTTTGATGTTAATTATAATGCAATTTATGATTATGTTTATGAAGAGAAAAATGGAATTTTAACCAGAATATATAAGCTTGATGAAAAAACAAGCAAAATTAAAAAAGAAATTTTAATTAAAAAAGAAAATTATTCATTATTAAACTCAAAGAAAAAGAATTGGATTGTTGTTACAGTAAAAGATCCTGAAATAGTTTTGGTGCCGGATAAAATTATTATAAGCGACGAGCAAAAACTTTCAGGAATTTATTATTATAAAAATAAAAGTAATTATTTTAAAAATAGTATAATTAAAAACGAAGATTTTTTTTATAAAATTTTTTTATTAGATAGTATGATTTATTTAATTGATTTAAATTAAATGTAAAAATCATTGTGAAAAGTAACTTGAATAATTATATAATAAAAACAAACTAAACAAGATAAAAGGAAAAGTTGTGAAAAAAATATTGGTATTTATCGTAGTTGTATTCTATTTATTTTCATGCAAGACTACTGGTCAAATTATTAGACCTAAGTATACTACAGGGCTTGGTAATATTATAGAAAACTTTGAAAAAGAGAGAATAGATGAATTTGAAGCATATATTTTAACAAAGAAATTTATAAATAAATCTGATGAAAAGGGATCAGATTATCAAAAAGGTATTGAATTTTTAAATGAAATAATTATTAAAATGGATGAAAAGGGGAAAAAAGAATTCAAAGAAAAAAATTATGAAAATGCTTTAAGGTATATATTAAGTCTAAGAACAATTGGTGAAAAATCATCTATATCATTAAGAGAAGCATATAATAAAGTTTTAATTCATGCTAATCAATATTCTGATATTTTTACACAATTTGATATTAGAGAAGAAATGGCAGATTTAAAACTTTTATCAAATAAGGAAGTTTTTGATTTATTAAATGCACATGCAAAAAATAAAAGCAGAGGTGTTTTTCTTTATTTATATAATAAATATAAAGAAATATATCCAGGATTAGTACAAGAGTATCCGGAATTAAAAACTTTAAATGTCAGGATGAATAATTTAAATGAACTGAATATTCAAAAAATAATGAACTCCGCTGTTGCTGTTATATTGGATAAAGGCATAAATATTAAAAAAGGTTTTGGGATGCTTGATAAATCACTTGGAACCGGTTTTTTTATTGATAATAAAGGTCATATTCTTACAAATCATCATGTAATAAAAGATCATGTTGATCCGAAGTATGAAGGATTTTCAAAGGTATATGTAACAACAAGAGAAAATCCGGAGGTTGAAATCCCGGCAGAAGTAATAGGTTATGATAAAGTTTTTGATATAGCATTATTAAAGATCCCAATGAAGATAAAAGATTATCTTATACTTGGAAGATCAAGTGATATGGAATTAGGAGATAAAATATATACTATTGGAAATCCACTTGGAATAAAATATACAGTTACTACTGGAATAATAAGTAATAAAGACCTTGAATTTTTTCAGATGGGCAGAGGATTTATGATTGATGCTGCAATTAATCCAGGAAACTCCGGAGGTCCATTAATAGACGAAAGAGGACAGGTCGTTGGAATAGTTTTTGCAGGAGTACCACAGTATGAAGGTATTAATTTTGCAATTCCTTTTCAATGGGTTAGAAAAACAATCCCTGCATTATATAAAAAGGGAGAAGTAAAAAGATGCTGGATAGGAGCAGGGCTTTATAAGGAAAAAGATAAAGTTTATTTTAATTATATTCTTCCTAATGGGGATGCATTTAATGCTGGTATTAAAGATGGTGATAGGCTAGTCAGTATAGATGATGAAAAAGTAACAAGTGTTGAAGATGCTCAATTAAAAATAGCATGGAGAAGATATCCTGGTTTAATTTCAATTAAAATAGAAAGAGATGGAAAAATTATTAACAATATTTTAAGATTAGTAAAACGCCCTTACTTGCCGGTAGAAGAAGTTTTTAATAGAGACACAGAAGCGAATATAATTAAATTGGTATTTGGAATTGGTCTTGAATATTATGATAAAAAACTATTTAATCGAAAATATGTAACTAAGAAAATATATAATGGACCATATGGTTCTCAATTAAATATAGGTGAAGGGGATGCCTTTACTGTATATGATTTAAAATATATGCAAAGAGAAAAAATAATTAGATTAACCATAAGATATCAGAATGAAGATTTTGGAGTTGTAGAAAGAATAGTTACTGTTATTTCTCCAGTTGAAATTAATAGTATAATTTGATATTAAAATTAATTCATATTAAGAAAAGATAGCGAAAGATTACATGCTTATTGATATAAATAAAAAAACAAGCAGTTTTAAAATAATTAGATATTATTTAAAAACAAGAGGTCTTATTTTATTTACTGCTTTTTACTATATTCCAGTTATTTTAACTTTTATTATTATATCAATTATTAATTTATTTTATCTTAAAACAGAATCAATAGTATTAAAATATATTTTATCTGATAAATTTCTTTTAAACTCGCTTTATTTTTTCATGATTTTAATTTGCTTTTTATTATTAATAAAATATTTTAAAAGAGCAATAAATTTTTTTAGTAAAGAAAGCTGGTTTATATCAATGAGAAAAGCATTTATACCGGCAATAATTGCTTTTTCTCTTGGGTTTTTAGCAATATTTTTAATTATAGGTCTTTTTGATATTTTACCTGAGATTAGTTTTATAAAAAATTGGCTAAAAGTACCAAATGAAGGTTTTATTATTTTATTAGATTACATAAAAGATGCAGATGCATTTAAAGTAATTATTTGGTTTTTTTATATAATCGTAATTATCCCTTTATATGAGGAAATAGCTTTTAGAGGATTTTTACAGGATTCTATTGAAAAAATATTTAAAAAACATAATTTAGATATTATTATTTCTGCTTTAATATTTAGTTTATTTCATATTTTTTCATTATCAAATGTAATCTTTGCATTTGTAGTTGGATTGTTTTTATCCCATCAGAGAAAAGTAAACAAATCGATAAATATTTCTATTTGGGTGCATGGTTTTGTGAATTTTACCGGTTTGTTGTCTGGAATTATTTTTCATTATATAAATAATTAATTTAATTAAAATGATTTTTTTTAAATATACTTTCTTTAAAATAATTTTATTTGAAATAATTTCTTTTTTATTCTACAATAATGTAAAGAATATGTTTAAATATTTTATTTTTTATGGAGATAAAAATGGCCTTTAAAGATGAATATGAGTTTGAACTTTTAGTAAACGAGGCAAAGGATTTAGTAGTAAATGAATTAGAAACTCAATTAACAAAAGAAGAAAATTCAAAAATTTGCAAATGCCAGGATTGCGTTTTAGATATGGCTACGTTGTCATTAAATAATTTAAAGCCGATTTATAGATCAAGTTATACAGGGCTTATTTATGTACAGCAATACCACGAAGGAAATTATATAAAAGAAGTAGAAAAAGCGGTAATTAATGCCATTAAAAAAGTTAGTAAAAATCCTTCACATGATGTTTAAAATTGAAAATAGTTTAAAAACAAATAAAATTGTTAATTACTAATTGTGTTGTATTTCCATTAAATTTCAAAAAATAAGTGCTTTTAAAATTTTCAAATAAAACATATCAAATTATTGACAAAAATTAACAATATGATTAGATTCAATAAAAAAAAGGCGGTGATTAATTAATGAAGAAAAAGATACTTATTACCTCTGCACTTCCATATGTAAATAATATTCCTCATCTTGGAAATATAATAGGTTGTGTATTATCAGCAGATGTTTTTACCAGATATAGCAGGATGGCTGGATATGATACGCTTTATATTTGTGGTAATGATGAATATGGAACAACAACAGAGACAAAAGCTTTAGAGGAAGGTATTTCACCAAAAGAACTTTGTGATAAGTATAATAAAATTCATGAAGAAATTTATAAATGGTTTGAAATAGATTTTTCTTTTTTTGGCAGAACTTCTCATCCGAAACAGACAGAGATTGTTCAGGAAATTTTTTTAAAATTATATAATAATGGTTATGTCAGCGAAGGTATTTTAGTTCAGCCTTTTTGTGAACATGATAAAATGTATTTAGCGGATAGATTTGTTGAAGGTGTATGTCAAGATTGCGGTTATGAGAAAGCAAAAGGAGATCAATGTGAAAATTGTGGAAAAGTACATGATCCAACGGACCTAAAAGAACCTAAATGTACTATTTGCGGCAAATCACCTGTCTTTCAAGAAACAAAACATTTATTTTTAGAATTAAACAAATTAAGACCAAAACTGGAAAAATGGATAGATGTTACTTCAAAAAAAGGGAAGTGGTCAAACAATGCAATAAGTATTACTAAAGGATGGCTTGATCAGGGATTGCAAAAAAGATGTATTACAAGAGATTTGGAATGGGGTATTCCAGTGCCTCTTAAAGGATTTGAGGATAAAGTTTTTTATGTATGGTTTGATGCTCCTATTGGTTATATTTCAATAGCTGCAGCAGGTTTTGATAAATGGGAGAATTGGTGGAAAAATCCGGAAGAAGTCAGTTTATATCAATTTATGGGAAAGGATAATATTCCATTTCATACTGTATTATTTCCATCATCATTAATAGGAACAGAAGATAATTGGACATTACTTAAGACTTTAAGTTCAACAGAATATCTTAATTATGAAGGATCAAAATTTTCTAAAAGCCAAGGAATTGGGATAAATGGATATGAAGCAAAAGAAACAGGTATAGAAGCAGATTTGTTTAGATATTACTTGTTACGTAATAGACCGGAAAAAAATGATACTCAGTTTTTGTGGATTGATTTTATGGAAAAAGTTAATGGTGAAATTATTGGAAATTATGCAAATCTTGTAAATCGGGTTTTTCAGTTTGTAGAAAAATTTTTTGAATCAAAGATACCTGAATTTGAAATTGAAAATAATATTTTTTATAAACAAGTAAAATTGAATAAAAGAAAAGATGAAATTATTAGTTTATTTGAAGATGTAGAATTAAAAAAAGCATTGTTAACAATACTTGATCTTTGTTCTGAAGGGAATAAATATTTTCAGGATTGTGAGCCATGGGCTTTAATAAAAACAGATAAAAACAAAGCAGGAAATATTATTGGTACTCTTTCGGGATTTATAAAAGATATATCTATATTATTATGGCCTTATATCCCTTTAACAGTAGAAAAAGTTTTTAAAATGATTGGATTAGATAAAAAATTAATAACAATTGAAAATGTTGGGAAGTACGAATATTTGATAAACGTAAAAATAAACAAGCCTGAAATTTTATTGAGGAAATTAGAAAAAAAAATTATTGAACAACTAAAAGAAAAATTCAGCGGTGAAAAAAAAGAAAACCCACAGGATATATTTAACAAATTATATTTAAAAGTTGGAAAGATTATAGAAGTAAAAAGACATCCAGAAGCAGACAAATTATATATAGAAAAAGTAGATATGGGAAACGGTGAGATAAGACAGATAGTTTCGGGACTTGTTCCGTATTATAAAGAAGAAGAACTCCTTAATAAAAAAGTAATACTTGCTTATAATTTAAAACCAGCAGTTTTAAGAGGAGAAGAAAGCAACGGAATGCTTTTAGCTGCAGAAACCAAGAAAAGAGAAATTATTGAAGTAATAAGTCCGGAATGTGAGATTGGACAGGTTGTAACAATAGATGATTGTATTCCAAATAAAGGGGAAATAACAATAGATGAGTTTTTTTCTGTTCCAATGGAAGTTAAAGATTTTACAATTACTTTTAGAAATTTACCATTAAAAGCAGACAACAAGATAATAAAAGTTGAAAAAGTTCAGAATGGTAAGGTCGGGTAAAAAACACATGACAGGTCTCAAAAACCTGTCATGTGTGGTCGTTCTAAATTGTTTAATATTTTCGGTATTTCTTTTTTTTATTTGAAGAACCCTTTTCACTTGCTTTTTCAATAACTACATTATTCCCTTTTTTCCTATTTTGAAAGGTTTCTAATATTATTTCAGCTTTTTCAAAAGGAACTGTTACAAAGGAATAAGTTTTAAAAACATCGACATTTCTTATAAAATGTTGATTAACTCCTGATTGTCTTTCGATATATTCAACAAGTTTTTTTGGTGTATAATTATCCATTTTACCTAGTGTAATAAAAAGTCTTGTTTTTCCTTCACTATTAACAGATTTTGATTTACTAAAGTTGTTTTCTATATTTTTGTAATTGCTTAGATCCAGTTCATCAGAGTACGCGTGTTTTAATAAAGCTGCTAAAGCAGTATCTCGATCAATATGCTCCTCTAATATAGAGTTTGACAATTCTTTATAATAAGTAAGATCATCATTAGAAATTATATTTAGGATATCATTTTTAATACGATTTTTTTTAAATTCAATAATCTCTTTTGCATTTGGCAGTTTCTTTTTACGTATTTCAGTGTTTGTCAATTTTTTTATAAAAGACAACTTTCTAAACTCAGAAGGTGTTATAAATGTTATTGCAGTTCCCTGATTTCCTGCACGACCTGTACGGCCGATACGATGCACATATGCTTCAGCGTCATGAGGTAGTGAGTAGTTTATAACATGAGTCAAGTTGTTCACATCGATTCCTCGAGCAGCTACATCTGTTGCCACAAGGATAATGGTTCGTTTGTTTTTAAAGTTTTGTAGAATTCTTTCTCTCTGGTTTTGGGCAATATCTCCATGAAGCGCTTCAGAGATGTATCCTCTATCAATAAGTTTTTGAGTAATTTGGTCTACATTAACTTTTGTCGGGCAAAAAATTATACCATAAAAGTCTTCTTCTGTATCAATGATTCTACAAAGGGCTTCAAATTTATCATTGTTATTAACTTCAAAGTAGATTTGGTCAATAAGATTAGTTGTTAATTGATTTTTTGTTGCTTCAATTAAAATTTGATTTTTCATGTATTTTTTAGCGAGTTCTCTTATTCGTCTGGGGATTGTAGCAGAGAATAATAAAAGCTGTTTTGTTTCATTTGTGAAACTTAAAATAGTTTCAATATCATCAATAAAACCCATATTTAACATTTCATCAGCTTCATCAAGTACTGCATAATCAATGTTTTTAAAATTAATTGTCTTGTGTCTTAAGTGATCTAAAATACGGCCTGGAGTTCCAACTATAATATCTACACCCTTTTTGAGCTGTTTAAGCTGTAAATTAATAGACTGCCCGCCATATATTGGAACAATATTTAACTTTTTATCACCTTTAAGAGAGTTTATTTCTTCTGCAACCTGGATAGCAAGTTCTCTTGTTGGCGTCAAAACCAATGCTTGTGTATGATTTTGATGATCTTTAAGTTTTTCTATAAATACCAGACCAAAAGCTGCTGTTTTACCTGTACCTGTTTGTGCTTGTGCAATTATGTCATTTTTTGATTTAAGTAAAAGAGGGATGGTTTTTTCCTGTATTTCTGTTGGTTCTTCAAATCCTTTTTTTGATAAAGCCTGCATAGAAGAGTCACTTAAGCCTAAATTTATAAATTTTTCCATGTTTTCCTTAATTTTTTTTATCTTTTAATTTGATTACATTATAAATTTTTTTTAAATATTTATAAAGATATATAATAATTTAACACAAATTATGTAATTAAAATGAATTATCAATTTATATTGATGTTTATTTAGATTGGACATATTGAGTGTATATTGATTTGATAAATAAAAAATTTTTAAATAAATTATCAAAGTTAAAGAATTATAACATTTTTATTAAATAAAGTAAACTTAACAAGCATACCTGTCAGGCTTCAAAAACCTGACAGGTGTTTTATGTATATATCAAGGATTCCAACCAGCAATTCTTGCCCAAAGCCACCATGCTGCATAAGCTTTTAAATTCCCATTTAGCGCTTGAGTATGATCTGGAGTACAAGCATACCATTCTCCAGGATGAGCGGCCTGCCATTCTAATGCCCAATTTCCTGTTTCAACTCTTGGAGCAGCTCCATCAGAGTCATAATCGCAGTTATCATCAGGAAGTAGATCTCCAAAATAATCACCATCCGGATTAAAGGATTCTATATCTTCAAAATCAAAGAGCCATTTATTATTATTTCTGCAGTATTCTCTTATTTGTTCATTTCTTAAATGCAAGTTGCCGGTAAGACCGGTTCCGTCAAGATGTCCTGTCATATAAACAAAAGTTACACCGGGATAGTCTATTTCTAATTGAGCCATTAAATTTAAATAAGTATTAATATCTGCCTCATTAGCAGAGCTTACCTGACCACACCATGACCATATGACAACATTTACATCAGAGTTAGCTGGATTATTTAAATAAGTTCTTGTTAGAGCTTCCCAGGTTACTCGGTCCGGATTACCTAGATCACCTGAAGCAAAATCATTATCAAGATCAAGGTGTCCGGCAAGAGGACCGTCATTCCATGCATAAAGACCTGTTCCTCCTTTAAATGCATCAAGTCCATTCATACCAACAATTATTTGGTTTCCATGTGAAGTATGTTCATAAGCAATATGAAGAACGTTTTTTGCATTAGTTATTTGTGTTGCTGGGACTAGGTCTAGATTAATACAATTATGATCTATTATTCTTGAACCTGAAATAACTGAGTCTTTTTCAGTATTATCTGAAGTGCCCCCTGAACCACCAGA
>CAZYID010000150.1:0-8980 GCA_964646595.1 uncultured Spirochaetales bacterium
AAAACTCTTGACTTAATCTATAATTAAGCGTATTAAGTATAGTTAAACTCAATTAAGGAATAATTAATGATAAAATCAATTGCTGTTCTTGAAGGCGACGGAATAGGTCCGGAGATAACAAGAGAAGGTTTAAAAGTATTGGATACAATAGCTGAGAAATTTGGGCATAAATTTAATTATAATAAAGCCCCTTTTGGTGCAGGATCTTACTTTGAAAACGGCTATCCATTCCCTGAAAAAACAAAATTAATCTGCGATGAATCAGATGTAATAATAAAAGGCCCTGTTGGTTTATCAGTAGACAAAATGCAGTCAATACCTCTGGAGTTCAGACCGGAAAATGGAGCTGTACTTCCTTTAAGAAAGCGTTATGATACTTTTGCAAATTTCAGACCGGTTTATCTTCCTCCGGAATTATCACTATTTTCTCCAATAAAAGAAGAAATTATTAAAGACGGTATTGATATCCTAATGATAAGAGAGCTTGTCGGCGGAATCTATTTTGGTGATAAAGTTGAAGGACATGACACAAACCAAGAATACTCTAATGATAAATGTATATACAAAAGAAATGAAATACACAGGATTGCTCATGTAGCATTTCAAGAAGCTATGAAAAAAAATAAACGTTTGACCAATGTTCATAAAGCTAATGTCCTGGCAACATCAAGATTTTGGAACTCTATTATTGAAGAAGTAAAAATAGAATATCCGGAAGTTGAATATCATTCTGTTTTAGTCGACAATGCTGCATTTCAGTTAGTAAAAAATCCTATTCAATTTAACGGAGTAATGCTTTTGGAAAATATGCAGGGCGATATTCTAACTGATCAAGCAGGTGGAATTTTAGGTTCTCTTGGATTAATGCCTTCAGCATGTATTGGACCAAAAAAAAGTTATGTTGAACCGGCTCATGGCTCTGCACCTGATATAGCAGGAAAAAACATTGCTAATCCCTATTCTATGATTGGAAGTGTTGCTTTAATGCTTGAAAAATGTTTTGATTTAAAAGAAGAAGCAACCCTAATCTGGAACTCAATGATAACACTTTTTAAAAGCGGATTTCGAACAGTTGATCTTGCTGATAAAAACACAGGAAAAGAAAAAATCCTATCTACAAGTAATTTTGGGGACAGAGTTTCCGAATATATAAAAAAAGCATAATTGAAATTTATGGACATAGCTTAAATTTTTTTTAAATAAATAAAAACAAAAATTATAAATTGATTTATTTTTTAAAAAAAAGTAAAATTTTCAGTAAGCTATAAGAATTATTTTTGTCTATTAAAAAGGAAATATTATGAAAAATAAATCTTCAATTCTAATTATTTCTGGATTGGTCATAGGAATAATTATTGGTTATTTTATTTTTGCAACAATTTTAGGTCAAAACATAAGTGTTTTACGATTACTGGGATTAAAAGGCTCTAATTTTGCCGGTCGGATAATGGGATTAAATGAAATACGTCTTAAAATTTTATTCTCAGGAATCATCGGAGGAGCTATAGGATTTGTACTCGGTAAAATTATCAAATAGCTGTTTTTTAAGGACAGAGCTTTAAAATATTTTTATAAAACTTAATAATTAAGATAATCACCAAGAGATAACAAAGGTACTCCGGAAGTAATTTTCCCTTGAATTATATGAAGTGCCTCTGTAATGATCTTTTTATTTATTTTTGGGATGTCTTCGGTTTCTTTAATATAAATTCTTGCGCCGGCACTTGATATGTGACCGCCGGCAGTTCCAAGTTTACCTATTATCTGTTTTAATGTTATCCCTGCATTAATTTTTTTTCTTTGAGAGCGAAAGGATAATTGAATAATATTTTTATATGTACCCATTACAAGCGCAAAAAAACATTTATCAAATCTTATTATAAAATCTGCAATTTCTCCTATATAATCAGGATTTTCAATTTCTCCAAGACTGCAAATTACAAAATCATTATAAATTACACTATTTACTAAACCTTTATTAATATTTATAAAATAATCAAATGGTAATTTAGGATTTTCAATTGAATATAATTTCTCTCTATTTATTAATTTTCCTAAATCTTCCATGTAATTAAAATCTACTTTATATGCAGTTCTTCCCTCTCCTATCACATCTGTTTCAATTCCATAATATAATGCAGTTGCAACATTCACCGAAGGTTTTACCTCAAATTTTTTAAAATAATTGTATACAATTGTTGAACTTGAACCATAATCAGCTCTAACATCAGCATAGGTAATTTTAGGAGTTTTCTCTAAAAGCGGATGATGATCAATAACCATTTTTAAATTTTTCTTATTGCCCAATGGATTATTGCCGGTATCCGGCTGTGTATCTATTAATATAACAGGGTAATCAGGAAACTCTTGATTATCTTTAAAATTATTAATTGAAATATCAAGCAGTTGAATCATTTTATTATTTTCTGCTCTTCCAATAATTCCGCTAAAATAAATTTCTGCTTTTTTATTAAAAACTTTGTTTAACAAAAAATGCATAGCAAATGATCCTGCAATTGCATCAGGATCAGGATTATAATGAGGTAAAATAATAAATTTATTATATTTATTAATTAAATTTATAAATTTATTTTTATAATTGTTTTCATTTACAAGCATTTTTTTTCTCGTAAAACTGCCCTACTATTAATTTTCTACAACATTCTACTTATATTATCAAGTATTTAATTATTAATACATTTTATTAATTAATTTATCCTTGAAATTTAATATCTTTTTTAATAGTATTAATATAGAAATATTAAAAAAATATTGGAGAATAAAATTGGAAAAAAAGAAATCAAAAATAGGATGTTTAATTAAAGTATTCTTAATATTCATTATAATTTTAACTATTGTTATTTCAGGCACTTATATTTTATATAAAATGACAAAAGAAGAAGTAAAAAAATACATACCATTAGATTATACCGGATACATAAAAATTGATTCTTTAATGGATACTTATAATAGTCTTGTGGATTTAAGAGCTTCTGATGTAATTCTTTCAAAAACAGAATTAAAAGATATTTATAAAACAATATTAGATATAAGAAGCACTAAGATTCTTAAAAATAAATTTTTGGCAAAATTAATTAATCTTAAAGCTAATATTATTATAAAAAAGGATTATTCCCCAATACTGCTTTTTGACCTGGGGTATAAATCCATAATTACAAGATCATCTCAATTCATGACTAAATTCATGGGAAATCATAATAAATTTTCTCTTGAAAAATTAAACAGTAAAAACAACATCTATCAATTACATTTAAAAACATACAACCGTGTATTATATATCAGTGTATGTAAAAACTTATTATTTGTTGCGTTTAATAAAGAAGATATTGATTATTTATATGAGACAAAACAAAAAGCAAATAACATTTATTATGATGAAAATTTTAAATTCATAAAAAATAAAACTAAAAATTTTGGCATGGCTGATATTTATTTTAATACAAATGAAGTATTTCAGCCGCTATTCCTAAGTTCATATAAAGTAAATAAAATAATTAACAAATTTAAATATAATACAAATACCGCAATTTCAATGAATATTACTAATGAAGACTTCCTTTTAAATACTTATACAAGTTATTATACTACTGATAAAAAAATAAATGATTTTATCTGGAATGAATCCGGTAAACTTGATGTTGTTGATTATTTACCTAATGATACTAATTTGTATTCAGGCATTAAAATAAAATCATTTGAAGAATTTTATAAAGTTTTTTTATATTTAAATGAAAGACAATATGATGAAAAAATAAAGACAATTGATAAATCTTCAAAACTTCTGTTTGGATTAGGAATAGAAGAAATAATATTCAGCTGGATAGGAACAGAAATCGGAGCATATACTTCAGATATATCAACTCATCCTGTAGTATTTTTAAAAATAAAAAATAAAAAGAAATTAGAAACAGTACTTAAGAAAGTTACAAAATCCATAGTACTAAAAGAAGAATCAAAAATAATATATAATGATGTAAATTTAAAAAAAATCAGCATCAG
This sequence comes from uncultured Spirochaetales bacterium, assembly GCA_964646595.1. GTDB lineage: Bacteria > Spirochaetota > GWE2-31-10 > GWE2-31-10 > JAFGQB01 > CAZYID01. The sequence continues at coordinate 4,021 of CAZYID010000150.1, forward strand.
AAATTTTTTACAACCTATTATTGAAATTTTTATAAAAGGATTGGATACTCCATATTATAAAATAATTGATAACTATATATTTTTTTCTATGGATCCGGCAACTTTAGCCAATTTAGAAAAAAAATATAATGATAAATTAACTATAACTTCAGATAAAGTATATAAATCCATTTCATCTAAAATTAAAAACAAAGCAAATATTTTTTTATATTTTAATATGACTGAAAAAATCCCTAACTTTCTAAAAATGAATAAAATTTTACCGGATATTTTAAAACTTTATGAAAAAGGAATATTAACAATAAATTTTGACAATACAAATTTAGAAATTGATATTGCCGCTGCAGGTGTAAACATTAGAAAAGCAAAAAATTTTCCAGGGTACCCGCAACAGCTGGAACATAATATTACATCACCAATATTATGCAAAAATATAACCGGATCATCTGTTGAAGAATTAATTTATACAACAAAAAATGAAAAATTATTTATAACTAATTTTAATAATAATCCGATTAAAAATTTTCCTGTTTCTTTAAATGGAATTTCAAATAATGCACCAATATTAACAAATTTTAATAATGATAAAAATCTTTATATTTTTGTTTTTACAGATAAAGGATATTTACATTCTTTTGATACTAAAGGGAATGAAAAGCTTTCTTATCCAATTGAAACAGACTTTAAAGACTCCTTTTATCCTGTATATTTTAACGGATCATTATTATTCTATTCTAATAAAGAAAAAAAATTGTTTATTTTTAAAAATGAAAAATTTACTGAAATAAATAATGAGATCACAAGCCCTCTTTTATCACCGGTTACTGTGTATAATAACATTTTAGCATTTTATCCAAAAAGCTTCAGTGGAACAATAAATTTAATAAACAGTAATGGTAATCCTGTAAAAGGTTGGCCAAAAGAAGCCGGGGGAATTGGATTTGGTTCTCCTGTAATTAATAGAATTGGTAATGAGCATATTGGCAGTGTCATATTTATGACTCAAAAAGGAGACCTAAACATTTGGAAACTTGATGGAAATAAAAAAGATGGTTTTCCTCTAAAATTTTCCGGAGTCTATTATACTCAACCTGTAGTAGGTAATGTTGATAGTAAATCTGATAGAGAAATTGTCACATTAGATAAAAATGGAAATATATCTATTATATCCGGTAATGGCAGTATAATCCTGAGTAAAGAAATTAAAGAAGCAAATTCAAAAGAAAATAAAATTTTGTTATTTGATATAAATAATGATAATATTAATGAAATATTCATTTATGGCGGTTCAAATAATATTATTGCATTAGATAGTAAATTAAATATTTTACCTGGGTTCCCTGTAAAAGGTAACACAAAGCCAAGTTTTACAGACTTTGACTCTGACGGTCAATATGAAATGGTGGTTGCAGGTGTTGATAAATTTATTTATGTTTATACAATACCAAATTAAATTTTTTTGGCAATAGGAATAAATCCAACACCGGTAGGTAGGACAGGCGAGTTGCATGTCCTACCGAAAAAATGCTTATTTCAAAAAAAAAATGACATGGAGAATAATTAAAAATGAAAAAAATATTATTAATAATTATCATAATCATTCTTTTAATAAACTTTAATATTCTCAGTAAAAAAATAATAAATCCAATAGATGATAATGCAAAAAAATCAATTTTAAAAGTTGAAGAAATCATCTTAGAATATAAAACAAAAAAAGATCTTTCTCTTTTAGATAAAGCTAAATTAGAAATTTTAAAACTAGAAAAACTGGCAAAAAATAATAAATATTTTGAAGCAAAAGTTATTGGATTAAAATGTCAACTTGAAATATCGCATAATAAATTTGACAATATTAAAATATATATTTCAGAAATTGAAAAAAGAAATAAAAATGAAGAAAAATTATATATTATCAAATCAATAATTGAAGATGATAAAAAAATAAAAGAAAAAATATTATTAAAAGGAATAAATACATTAGAAGATTCGACATATTTAAAACTTTATTTAGCAAATAATTATTTTTCAATGGGAAAATTTAATAAAGCAGTAAAATATTACGACGAAATATTCTTAAAATTAACTGAAATTTATCAAAAAACATTTAAAAACTTAAAGGATTTATCCGCTAAATTTTCCAAAACGCCTCCTAATAATACTGAAACAATTGAAGTTTTGCTTAAAGAAGAAATTACTGTTATAGACATGTTGGAGGTAATCCTTTATGAATCAAACTTATTCACAATAACTAATCTTGCTCAATCAGATTCAATCGATCAAACTTTTAACAGACTAAAAGAAAATGATTTTTTTTACCACCTTCAAGCTAAAAATATTTCTTTAAACTCTTTATTAAAAAGAAAAGACCTTGCTTATTTTTTATTAACCTTATTAATTAAACTGGAGAACAATCCTTCTTTAAAAAATAAATATATAAGTAATTTCATGACATCCGAATCAGAAAATAACAGTCCAATCCCTGATATTGATATAAATCATTACTTTTATAATGCGGTGCTTGTTCTTATTGAAAGAGAAATACTTGAACTTCCTGATGGAGAAAATTTTCAACCTGAAAATTATATATCGGGATTAAAAATATTTGAAATAATAAAAAAAATTGATGATTCTTATCAATAATAAAAATAAAAAAAATTAAATTAAATTTGATGAATACCCTCAAATATTGACTTAAATGAAAAATAAAACTAAAATTATAAATTCTGTAATAAAAAAATCTATTTTATTCATTTATGTAAGAAAAATGCTTTTTTTTTAAAAAAAAAGCACATATTTTTATATTTACTATTGTCTTATAACATAACATTTAGTATAAGTAATTTTACTTCCGGGCTTATATTAAATAAAACATATAATAAAGGAAAAATCAATGGAATCAAAATTACAAGAATTAACAAAAAAGTTATATAAAGAAGGAGTAGAAAAAGCAAATAAAGAAGCTGGTTCAATTTTAGAAAAAGCAGACAGCGAATCACAACATATTGTCTCAGAAGCAAAAAAGAAAGCAGAAACCATTATCGAAAATGCAAAAAAAGAAAGTGAACAGTTAAAAAATAAAGTTTTGTCTGAAATAAGAATGTCAAGTAATCAGGCTATTTCTTTATTAAAACAAAATATAACTAACCTGTTATCTTCTTCTGCTTTAAAAGGTAAAATAGAAAAAGCAACAGATGATTTAGCTTTTATTAAAGAACTAATAAAACTTATTATATCAAAATGGGATTCTGGATCTAAAGATCTTAATTTAGAATTAATTCTGCCTGAAAAAACTAAAAATAAGTTAATTGATTATTTTAAAAAAGAAGGTAAAAGCATTCTATCAAAAGGGATCGAACTAAAATTTGAAGAGAGAATGAAAAATGGTTTTAAAATAGGGCCAAAAGGTGAATCGTTTGTTCTTTCATTTACTGATGAAGATTTTGATCTGTTTTTTCAATCATTCCTTAAACCTAAAACAAAAACAATTTTATTTCCAAAGGAATAAACGTGCAGTCACAATATTATTATCTTGCTTCAAGCTTAATAGATTTATCTCTTGATTCCACAAAAATGCCGATGGAAATAAATGAATTTATTAATTTTTGCTCAGAAGAAATGAATAAAAAAGACTTTGATGATTTAAAAAAACTATTTATTTTTAATGATATTCAAAACACTATTAAACAGCAAGAAAACAACTATCCATTTATTAAACCTTCATATTATACTGAAGATGATTTTATAGAAAATTTAAAAGACACAGATACTTTTTTTCAATTTCTTGCAGAATATTTTTATAATAAAAAAAATGAGAAAAAAGTTTATCCTAAACTATTGGAAATTGACGAAATTTTTCAATTACTTTATCTGTTTTTAGATAAATTTTGCAGTGATTTTTTGAATGAATTTTTTCTTTTTGAACAAAATTTAAGAAATATAACAACAGGATTATCTTCAAAGTTAAATGATTTAACTTCACATGATAAAATTATTGCAGACCAAGAGGGCATATCAGAGTTAATAAAAAAAAGCACCAGTCAGGATTTTGGTCTTTCAAAAAGTATTTATTATATAGAAAAATTAGTTGATGTTTATAAAAGTAATGATTTAATAAAAATAGAAAAAACAATTGAAGAAATCAGATGGGAATGGCTGGATGAAAAAATTGAAAACAGTTTTTTTTCTGCAGATTATATTTTTGTATATGCCATTAAACTAGCAAGCCTTGAAAGATGGATTAATTTGAGCGATAAAAAAGGAGAAGAACAATTGAACATTATAATAGAGAATATAACTGAAAACATTAAATTACCTGAGCAATATTTGAGGAGGAAGTAAACATGGTTAAGGGTAAAGTAACCGGAATAATTGCTAATTTAGTAACAATAGAAGTAAATGGACCTGTTGGTCAAAATGAAATATGTTTTATAAAGCATAATGAAGAAAAATTAATGGCTGAAGTAATTAAAATAACCGGCAACATTGCATCTGCTCAAGTTTTTGAAAGCACCAGAGGATTAAAAGTTGGAATAACTGCTGAATTCACAGGGCATATGCTAGAAGTAGAATTAGGACCTGGATTATTGTCAAGAAATTTAGATGGATTACAGAGTGACCTGGATAAAAAAGAGGGTGTATTCCTAAAAAGAGGTGAGTATCCTTCTCCACTTGATAATAATATTAAATATGATTTTAATCCAATTGTTAAAACAGGTAAAGTTGTAATTGCCGGTGACTGGCTGGGAAGTGTTACTGAAAATTGGATAGACCATAAAATTATGGTGCCGTTCAATCTTGAAGGAAAGTGGAAAATAAAATCTATTGTAAAAAAAGATAAATTTAAAATACATGATACAATAGCTGTTTTAACCAATGATAAAGGTGACGAAAAAAAAGTTACTATGGTTCAAAAATGGCCGATAAAAGTTGCAATTAAAGCTTATAAAGAAAAACCAAGACC
>CAZYID010000151.1:0-8808 GCA_964646595.1 uncultured Spirochaetales bacterium
CAGGCAACACAAGAAGACAGCTTATATTAATGAAAAATTTTAAAACAACAATAGTTCACGCTACTCCAAGCTACCTTCTGCATATTTTTGAAAAAATTGAAGATTATGGTTTCAGCTTAAAAGACCTTACAATTAAAAAAGCTTTTTTAGGTGCAGAACAATACAGTGAAAATGCAAGACAAAAAATTGAAAAATTATTTAAAATAGATGTCTATAATTCTTATGGATTAAGTGAAATGAATGGCCCGGGAGTGAGTTTTGAATGCGTTTATAAAAACGGCATGCACACATGGGAAGATGCATTTATCCTTGAGATCATAGATCCAAAAACAGGCAAAACATTAGAAGACGGAGAAGAAGGCGAAATAGTTTTTACAACTTTAACAAGAGAAGCAACCCCTATTTTACGATATAGGACAAGAGATCTTGCTTCTATTTATAAAGGGGAATGTCAATGCAAAAGAGTTCATAAAAGGTTGTCTAGGATAGTTGGAAGAACTGATGATATGTTTATTATAAATGGAGTAAATGTTTTCCCTTTACAAATTGAAGCAGTAATTATGAAATTCCCTGAAGTTGGAACTAATTACCAGATATATCTAACAAAAAAAGGTGCATTGGATAACCTCATTGTTAAAGTAGAAATTTATTCCAAATTATTTAAAGGAGATATGTCTCAATTGAATAATCTAAAAAGTAAAATCAATGAAGAGTTAAAAGCTTCAATTATTATAAATCCAACAATCGAGTTACATGAACCGGGAAGTTTGCCTGCATCTGAAGGAAAAGCAATAAGAGTAATAGATAAACGGGAAAAATTATAATTCATAAAGAGTAAGGCAATACTTTTAAGCTATACTTAAATTAAAAAAGTTATTTTATCATATTTAAAAAAACTTTATTCTCTTTTATATGGTTAAATTCTTGACAAATTTAATCTATGTATCTTATAATCCTATTACTTAGGGAAAAAATTTTTTTATAATATTTAAGGAGGTTTTTTAGTGAAAAAGTCAAAAAAATTATTATCAACAATAATTATTATTCTTACTCTTTCTGTTTGTTTTATTTTAATTTCATCAGCTTTCTGGGGAAAAAAGAAAAACAAAGAAATTAAAATTGGTGCTATTTTTGCAATTACAGGACCATCTTTTCTTGGCGTTCCAGAAGCTCAAACTTCAAAAATGTTAGTTGAAGAAATTAATAACAAAGGCGGTATAAACGGATATAAAATCAACCTTATCGTTAAAGACTCTGGAGGAAATCCGGAAAAAGCCATATCTTTTGCAAAACAGTTAATTGAAGAAGATCAAGTTCTAGCTATTATTGGTCCTTCAACAAGCGGTGAAACTATGCAGATTAAAAAGCTTTGCGAAGATACTAAAACAATTCTTTTATCATGTGCTGCTGCAGAAGCTATAGTTGAACCTATTGCTAAATATGTATTTAAAACTCCTCAAAAAGACAGTTTTGCAGCTATGAAAATTTTTGAAACTATGAAAGAAATGGGCTTAAAAAAAATTGGCGTGCTTACTGCAAATACCGGATTTGGTAATGGCGGGATGGCGCAATTAAAAAAATATGCTCCTGAATATGGTATTGATATTCAAATAGCTGAAACATATGATAAAGCAGCAACTGATTTAACAGCACTTTTAACTAAGGTAAAAGCAAAAAAAGTTCAAGCTGTTGTAAACTGGTCAATTGTACCGGCTCAATCAATAATTGCTAAAAACATGAAACAACTTGGAATGGATGCGCGTTTATTTCAAAGTCATGGCTTTGGAAATATTAAATTTGTTGAAGTTGCCGGAGAAGCAGCAGAAGGAATCATCTTCCCATGCGGAAGACTTTTAATTGCTGATTCATTACCTTCCAGCAATCCACAGAAAAAATTACTTGTTAGCTATAAAAACAGCTACGAAAAAAAATATAATGAGGATGTAAGTACTTTTGGAGGTCATGCTTATGATGCTCTTACAATACTTTTTGAAGCAATTAAAAAAGCCGGGACTGATAAAGAAAAAGTTCGAAATGCTATAGAAAATTTAAAGAACTTTCCCGGAACCGCAGGTATTTTTAATTTTTCTGCTTCTGAGCATAATGGCCTGACTTTAGATTCTTTTGAAATGTTAACAGTAAAAGATGGAAAATTTGCTGGTTTTAAAAAATAAACATGCTTTTTAAAAGGGATGATCAAAAAAAATAATTTTGATTATCCCTTAATTTTTTATTATGTTTATTATGAATAAATATAATAAAAAATTTTCTATACTTAAAAAAACAATGATTCTTTTTATGATTTTCTTAGGTAAAATTTAATGACTATAGAACAAATAATTCAATATATCTTCTCCGGTATAACTGTTGGCAGTATTTATGCAATAGTTGCAATTGGATTTAACATTATATACAATGCAACAGGAATAATAAATTTTGCACAGGGTGAATTTGTTATGCTTGGAGGAATGATAGCATATACCGTCAATAAAAACTTATCAATATTAATTACATATAAACCTGCATCTTTATTTTTATCAATTATTATTGCCGTAATAATAACAATCATTATTGGAGCATTGCTGGAGATAATATTTATCAGAAAATTAAAAAAACCTTCGGTTCTTCAAATGATTGTTATTACAATCGGATTATCAATAATAATAAGAGAAATAGCTTTGCATGTATGGGACGACCAACCAAGAGCACTGCCTTTTTTTACTGGAAGTGAAATTTCTTCAATTAATGTTTTTGGCGCTTATATTTCTCCTCAAGTTTTATGGATAATAGGAATAACTGCCTTAATTGTTATTGTATTAAATTTATTTTTTAAATACACTATTAATGGACAGGCAATGCGTGCATGTTCTGCAAATAAAACATCAGCAAGTCTTTGCGGAATTAATATTAAAAACATGGTAACTCTTTCTTTTATATTAAGCGCCGGTATTGGTGCTCTTGCCGGATGTGTAATAGCTCCATTATCACAGACATCTTATGATATGGGTACTGGATTTGCAATAAAAGGATTTACTGTTGCAATATTTGGAGGTTTAGGTAACAGTACTGCAGCATTAGCTGCCGGGCTGTTACTGGGAATATTAGAAGCATTTAGTATAAGTATTATTCCTAATGCTTATAAAGACGCTATTGCTATAATTATACTTTTATTTGTTTTATTCTTTAAACCAAGCGGTCTATTTGTAAATAAACAAAAAGGAGAATTAAAAGAATTTTAATGAATTATAAAAGATATAAACCTATATTTATTCTTATTTTTGTCATTATATTTATTCAATTAATAACTTTTGTTTTTAATGTGAATTATTATCTTACACAGTTAACAATGGCTGCATATTATTCCATTGCAGTAATTGGATTATGTATGCTTATGGGATATGCCGGTCAAATTTCGCTTGGACAGGCCGGTTTTTTCGCTATTGGGGGTTATTCAACAGCTGTTCTTACCGCAATTAATTTAATAAAATATAATTATAATCCTTTTATAAAAATGCTAAATAAAATTGGAATTTTAATATTCACAAAAAATATATATGATGAAAAAATATTACACTTTTCTCCCTGGACTTCTTTCTTTCTTGCAATAATTATTTCAGCGCTTATCGCGTACTTAATCGGAATACCCATCTTAAAATTAAAAGGTCATTATCTTGCAATGGCAACTTTAGGATTTGGTACTATTATTTACAGAGTTGTTCTTGGAACAAAAATCTTTGGAGAAGCAGATGGTATAACCAGTATTCCCGGATTTAAAATCTTGCCGGGATTAACAATAAGCGGAAATTTTTCAGAAAGAATTCAAAATTATTATATAGCCTGGTTTTTTGTTATAGTTGGTCTCATTATTTTGATAAATCTAATTAATTCTAGAGCAGGAAGAGCACTTCGCGCTTTGCATGGAGGTGAAGCTGCTGCAAACACAATAGGAATAAACACTGCTAAATATAAATTAAATATATTTATATTAAGTGCAGTATATGCCGCTGTGGCAGGATTTTTACTTACACATTATAATAGCGGTATTGGTCCTTCTGAAGCAAGTGTTTCAAAATCAGTTCGATATGTTGCAATTGTTACTGCAGGAGGCATGGCAAATATCTGGGGAACCCTGATCACCGGATTTATATTAAATTTTTTATCATTAAGAGGAATCTTTGGTTCGTATGATGATGCTGTATTTGGGATAATATTGATCGCTATTATGGTTTTTGATCCATCCGGACAGGCAAGAAATACATTTATAAAAAATATAAACTTTATAATATCACCTTTAATAAATAAAATAAAAAAGAGAGTTAAAAAAAATGCTTCTTAAAGTTGAAGAGTTAAATCGCTATTTTGGCGGTTTACACGCTGTAAATAATGTTTCTTTTAATGTAAAAAAAGGACAAATCAAAGCAATAATAGGCCCAAACGGTGCAGGTAAAACAACTTTATTTAATTTAATCTCCGGCAGTTTAAAAGCATCTTCAGGTAAAACCTTTTTTAATGACCACTTAATTACAGGATATAAACCCTATCAAATAGCAAATAAAGGTATAACAAGAACATTCCAAAACGTACAGCTTTTCCCTCATTTAACAGTCCTTGAAAATGTTATGATTGGAAGACATATAAAAAGCAGAGCAGGATTTTTTGCCGGAATGTTAAATCTTCCATTTACCTGGAAGGAAGAAAAAAATATAAAAGATAAATCATTAAATTTATTAGAATTATTATCTTTATATACCTTAAAAGATGAAGAATCAGCAAATCTTCCTTTTGGTAAGCAAAGACTTGTAGAATTTGCACGAGCCCTTGCAACAGAACCGGAACTATTGCTTCTTGATGAACCTGCTGCAGGATTAAATATTCATGAAACAGAAGAACTGGCCGACCAGATAATTAAAATAAAAGACATGGGAATAACAATTTTATTAGTTGAACATGATATGTCGCTGGTAATGAATATTTCAGATGAAATTGTTGTTCTAAATTATGGTGAAAAAATTGCAGAAGGACCCCCTAAAATAATTCAAAAAAATAGAAAAGTAATTAAAATATACTTAGGTGAATAAAATGCTTAAAATACGAAATCTAGAATCAGGATACGGTAAGCTCAGAATATTAAAAAGTATTTCACTTCATGTAAAGTACGGTGAAATAGTTACAATAATAGGTGGAAACGGAGCCGGAAAATCCACACTTTTAAAAACTATATCTGGAATTATTAGACCTTTTGATGGAGATATAATATTTAATGATCAAAAAATAACAGCTCTGTCCCCGGATAAAATAGTTTCTCTTGGTTGTTCTCAGGTTCCAGAAGGCAGACAAGTCTTTTCTCCTTTAACAGTATATGAAAACTTACTACTTGGAGGGTACACATTATTTAAAAAAAGGAAAAAACCTTTAATTGAAGATGAAATAAATAACATCTATAATTTATTTCCAAGATTAAAAGAAAGAAAAAATCAATTAGCAGGTACTTTATCCGGCGGGGAACAGCAAATGTTGGCAATAGGCAGAGCTTTAATGTCTCAACCGGAAATAGTAATGATGGATGAACCTTCCATGGGACTTGCTCCATTAATTGTTAAAGATATCTTTCAAATAACAATGAAACTTAGAGACCAGGGTAAAACTGTTTTATTAGTTGAACAAAATGCAAAGCAAGCATTAAAAATAGCTGATAGAGGTTATGTGTTAGAAACTGGGACATTAATCCTGGAAGGAACCTCAAAGGAATTATTAGCAAACAAAGATATTCAACGGGCTTATCTTGGAAAAGATTATAAATTAATTGCTCAATAAGGAGGCTAGATTTATGATTTATAATAAAAATTTTGAATGTATTTTAAAAGGCGAACTTGAACAATTTCAAATTGAACGGCTTCAGGCTACTTTAAACAGGGTTTATAAAAATGTTGCATTTTATAAAGATGCTTTTGATAAAAATAAAATTAATATTGAAAAAATAAAATCCATTAGTGATTTAAAATCACTTCCCTTTACGACTAAAGAAGACTTAAAAAAAAGTTATCCATATGATATGTTTGCAGTTCCTTTACATGATATTATTCGTATTCACTCGACTTCTGGAACTACAGGAAAACCAATTGTTGTTGGATATACAAAAAATGACATTCATACATGGTCATCGCTTGTAGCAAGAGTATTAAGTGCTGCTGAAATAACAAAAAATGATTTTGTTCAAATTGCATTTAATTATAGTTTAATAACCGGAGGTTTTGGATTTCATTATGGTGCAGAAGAAATTGGTGCAAGTGTTATTCCTTCTTCAAGTGAAGATATACGTAAACAAATTATGATTATGAAAGATTATAAAACAACCGCTATAGTAAGCACTCCGGTATATGCTTTACATTTATCAAATGTTTTGGAAGAAATGAAAATTCATCCTGAAGAACTTTCATTAAAAACCGGACTTTTCGGAGCTGAACCATGGAGTGAAAATCTTAGAATACAAATTGAAAACAGTCTCCATATTAAAGCATTTGACAATTATGGAACAAGCGAAATAATGGGGCCGGGAGTTTCTTTTGAATGCTTAGAAAAAAACGGCCTACATATAAATGAAGACCACTTTATTGTTGAAATAATTGACCCGGATAAATTAACTCCATTAAAACCAGAAGAAGAAGGTGAAATAGTAATAACAACCTTAACAAAAGAGGGATTCCCATTAATCAGGTATCGTACCGGAGATATATCCTCTCTAATTGATGGTTCATGTAAATGCGGAAGAACACTAAAACGGATGAAAAGAATATCAGGAAGAACAGATGATATGATGATTATTGATGGAATTAATATATTCCCATTACAGGTAGAACAAATTCTTTTAGAGATCGAAGGTATTGTCCCTCATTATCAAATTATATTAACCTGTGAATCAGGTATAGAAAAAATGGAATTACAAGTAGAGGTGTCTGAAAAAACACCATTTTTCGATGAACTTAAAAAACTCGAAGATCTTAGGGAAAAAATAAAAGATCATTTAGATCTCAGCTTAGGTATTAAATCAAAAGTTACTCTTGTTGAACCAAAAACTTTAAAAAGAATTCTTAATAAAAAAACAAATAGAGTTATTGATAAAAGGAATCTATAAGATCATTTTAAGCATCACCTTATATTATTCCTGAAAAAATTAATTTTTTTTCAAATATTTTTAAAGTTAAAAAAAGAAAATTACGATTACTTTAACAAATCTTGATTTTTAATGAATTTTTTATTATAATCAAATATCTCCTTGCTAATTTAGCTTTTTTTAAATAATTTTATACTTTTTTGGAGATAAAAAAAATATTTAATTAAAATTACAAAAAGATAGTAAATGACAAAAAACTTAATAACAATTATCTCCGATGATGATGAAGGACACACAATCCTTATCAAAAAAAATCTTCAGCGTGTTGGAATAACCAATAATGTTGTTAATTTCAAAAATGGAGAAGAAACTCTTCAATATCTAAATAAAAGAAAAACAAATAAATTAAACAATAATAACTACCTGCTGCTTTTAGATATAAGAATGCCAAAAATAAACGGTATTGAAGTGCTTCAAAAAATGAAAAAAGACCAGAAACTTAGTAATATACCTGTAATAATTATTACAACAACTGATGATCCAAAAGAAATTGATCTTTGTAATAAACTTGGATGTGTTGATTATATTGTTAAACCAGTAGATCATGAAAAATTTTCTAAAGCCATCTTAAGCTTAGACTTATTACCCAGTAAATAAAATTCAAAATTTATTTTTTTTAAAATTTTCCTTTCTTAACAACCATTCTTTATTTTATAATTATCCTAAACACTATTAAAAATAAATTTATTGAGTATTACATGAAACAAAAAGAAGATGACAGCAGTACTTCTATATATTTACAACAAGAAAATATTGTTTCATCCAAAAAACCAATTCATGATGCATGTCTTGTGATAATATTAGGTAAAGAAGAAAACAAAAAATATAACCTATTTACTCAAAAAGATTCCCTTGACCCAATTCATAAAATAAATAAAACATTTAATATTGGAAGACAGAGAATTACAAACGATATAACAATTGATGATAAATTTATTTCACATCAGCATGCTGTTATTATTCAAAAAGGTATTAAATTTTTCATTAAAGACGACATGAGCACAAATGGTACATTTGTAAATGAAGAAATTATAAAAAGTAAAATTTTACTAAAAAACCAGGATAAAATAAAAATAGGAAACACAATTTTAAAATTCTTACAAGGAGATATAGAGTCTCTTTTCCTGGATAATTTAATGAAAAAAATAAATATTGACGGATTAACTGATATTTACAATAAACAATTTTTCTCGGATCAATTTAAAAACCTTTTTTCTTTATCAAAAAGGTATAATAAAAGACTTTCCTTAATATTATTTGATATTGATAATTTTAAAAACATCAATGACACTTACGGACATTCTGTTGGAGATTTTATTTTATCAAAGTTAGCTAACCTAATTAAAAATAGAATAAGAGGAACAGATATTTTTGCAAGAATTGGAGGAGAAGAGTTTGCTATTATTTGTCCGGAAACCGATATAGATAATTCCCTGCAGTTATCAATGAAAATAATTAAAATAATAGCAGGGTTTCCATTTATAATTAAAAAACATGTAATAAGAGTTACAATTTCAATTGGTGTTTGTGAAATATCGGATTCATTTAAAAATGAAAAAGAAATGTTTGATTATTGCGATGCTTTACTCTTTAAATCTAAAAACCAGGGTAAAAACCGTATTTCAATTGAATAAAAA
>CAZYID010000152.1:0-8781 GCA_964646595.1 uncultured Spirochaetales bacterium
GGGTCTTGACCTATTGCAATTATCAAGGGGCTAAAGCCGCCTTGTTTCCTTATTAAATTCAAATTCTGTCCCTTATAACTGTAAACATAATTACTATTTTTCCCGAATAATAAAATAATGAAAAAAATATTTTTTTTTATATTAATTCTTTTATTTATTGCATTACATATATATTCAGAAAACTCACGAACAGAAATAGTTCAAAAACTTTTTAAATCAATTGAAGACTGGTTTGGAACAAAATATATTTTAGGCGGTAATACAAAAAACGGAATTGACTGTTCCGGATTTGTAGCACAGGTTTATAAAGAAGTATTTAAAATTACTCTGCCAAGATCTGTAAAAGACCAGAGAAAAATGGGTAAAATTGTTTCAAATACTTTACAACCAGGTGACTTGCTATTTTTTAAAATCAATGACACAATTAGTCATGTTGGAATATATGTTTTTAATAATAAATTTATTCATGCAGCATCATCAGGCCCTTCAATAGGTGTTACAAAAAGTTCATTAAATGAAAAATATTATAAATCAAGATATGTATTTGCCAAAAGGATTATTACACTTCCGCCTTATGAAAAATCACAAAATAAAAAAATAGAAAATAAAAAAACACAAAATAAAACTCCAATTATTAAAAATAATAATATTGTCACTTTTGGAAAAGTATTATTTAGAGGAAAACTTTTTGAACTCTCAAATGATTTTTCAGTAAAAAATCCAATCTATTTTCATTTAAAAAACGAAAATAAACAATCAAACAGATATAAAATAAATTTTATCAATGAAAATTCTAAAAAAGATAATTTTGAATTAATTATAACCAATACAGTTGAAAAAAATATTTTTAAAAAAGTTTATTTAGAAAAAGGCTCATATACTGTAAAAGTATATTCTAAAAATAAAATTTTATCTGAGAATAAAATCAAAGTAAATTAAGAACAAGAAGATAGATTACTATCTTTTTGTTCTTTTACCAAAAAAAAGAATTCACAAAATAAATAATTTTGTTATAAACATACTTATCATTCTTATTAAAATAAGGCAGTAAAGATGAAAAAGAGTAATCCTCATGAATGGTATGTTTTACAGGTAATTGGGGGCAAAGAAAATACAATTGAACAATTTATACAAAAATTAGAAACAGAATCATTAAAAGCTTTTTTACCGCAAAAAAAATTAAAAATCAGAAAAATGGGAAAAACAAGAGATGTTATAAAACCGCTTTATCCCGGATATATTTTTGTCATTGGAAAATGGAATATCAAAGATGCAAAAAAAATCACTCAACTTCCCGGAGCAGTTAAATTTATTGGCGGATTATTCTCTCCGGGAACTTTACAAATCCAGGAAAAAGAAATAATAAATAAAATAACAAAAGAAGGAATAGCAGGCTATTCTCAAGTAATAAAAGAAGGCTCTAAAATTAAAATAATTTCAGGGCCATTAAAAGAATTAGAAGGCGTAATCCAATCAGTAGATAGAAGAAAACAGAAAGCAATTGTAAACTTACCATTATTAAACAGTGTAGTAAAAGTTACTTTGGGCTTTGAATATATGGAATCAAATGAAAATAAAAATAATTAAATATATTTATTTATTTACATTCATTATTATTCTTATTGCTTTTTAACTCATTTTCTGTTAATTTTTTATTAATTAGGCAAAAAAAAATGATAGATCAAAAAACCCAAGTTAGAATAAACAGATTCATACAAAACATGCCCCCTCTACCTATAACAATTAATAAAATACTTGAAATAACCAAAAATCCTAATGTTGATGCTAAAGAATTAAATAATGTAATCAGCCTTGACCCGGTTTTAACCGGAAAAGTTTTAAAATTAATTAACTCTGCATATTATTCTCTTCCCAATCAAATTACTTCTATTGTCAGAGCTATTGTTATGCTGGGAATAAATACTGTAAAAAATCTTGCTCTATCAACAAGTGTTTTGTCTTCAATAAATAATAAAAATAATTTTAATGCTATAGATATGGATGGATTCTGGCGTCATTCAATATGCGTAGGAGTAATGGCTAAAACCTTTGCAAAACGCCTGAAAGTGCATCCAAAAAAACAGGAAGAATACTTTGTTGCCGGACTTTTACATGATATTGGTAAAATACCTTTAAACAGTCAAATGCCTGATGAATATATCAAAG
Source organism: uncultured Spirochaetales bacterium (assembly GCA_964646595.1). Classification (GTDB taxonomy): domain Bacteria; phylum Spirochaetota; class GWE2-31-10; order GWE2-31-10; family JAFGQB01; genus CAZYID01. The sequence goes on from CAZYID010000152.1 coordinate 2,167, forward strand.
CAATGAATCATTCTCATAAGAATAAAAGCCCGTTATTTCTTTCTGAAACAAAATTTTTTAATATAAATCATACAGAAGTTGGTTTTGAAATTGCAAAGCAATGGAGATTAAATCCAACTCTTTTTACTTCAATCTGCTTTCATCATAACTTTGAAGAAACAGAAGAAAACTTTCAACAATTTGTAGCAACAATATCTTTAGCAAATATTATTACAAATAAAGCAGGGATAGGATTTAGCGGAAACAAATTCCCTGAAGAAAAAGAAAATGAAATTTTCAAAATAACCGGATTAACATGGGATGATATAGATGAAGCTGAAAAAAATGCAGAAGAAACAGTAAAAAATGCTGAAATTTTCTTACAGCTTTCTTAATCCTTATTTCTTAAAAAAAATTATACAACATATATACATTTTTCTCATATAATTTATTTTTTTTACTTCCCATATTATTTTAAAATATGCTATATTTATTTTATCAATCCGTTTATTATTAATATTCAGTGATAATGAATCTCTCACAGAATATTAATAAATAATAAAAAAGGAAATCAAATTGATTAGAGTTAAATTCTGGGGTGTTCGCGGCTCAATCCCTTGTCCCGGGCCAACAACTGCAAAATACGGAGGTAATACTTCCTGTCTACAAATAAAAACAGATTTAGATTATCAAATTATTATTGATGCAGGAACTGGAATACGTCATCTTGCTGCAGATTTATTAAAAGATCCGGAAGTCAAAAAACCTTTAAAAATTTATTTATTTTTAACACATACACACTGGGATCATATAATGGGATTTCCTTTTTTTACTCCGATTTATATGCCGGATTCTGAAATTACAATATTTGGTCCTGTTACTTTTGAAGATGAACCATTAGAAAAAGTTGTCGGGGGACAATTAACTTATAGATATTTCCCGTTAAGACAGGATGAATTACGATCAAAAATAAAATATCAAAACCTAAAAGAAGGCAATATGAAATTACCCGGAGGTTTAGTAGTCAGCTATAAATATTTAAATCATCCAGTTTTATGCCTTGGTTATAGGTTTGAATATAAAAATAAAAAGTTCTGTACCTGTTATGACCATGAGCCATTCCAAAATCTATTTAAAGGCGATGTGATAAACGAAGAAGAAGGAGAAATGGCTGCAAATGACAATAATGCCAGGATTACTGCATTCTTTAAAGATGCAGATCTCTTAGTACATGATGCGCAATATACATCAATTGAATATAAAAAATTTAAAGGATGGGGACATTCTACTTATAAATATGCAATTTCACAGGCAGTTAAAGGTGAAGTTAAAAGACTAGCTTTATTTCATCATGATCCGGAAAGAACTGACGCTCAGCTGGATGATGTAAAAAATGTTTTTCAAAAACAATATAGTTCAAATAATATTGAGATATTCCCTGCACATGAAAAATTAGAAATCGAATTATGAGCAAATATAATTTCGTACATCTTCATAATCATTCAGAATACTCTCTCCTAGATGGCATGATGACTGCAAAATCAATGGTCGCAAAAGCAAAAGAGTTAGGAATGAACTCTGTAGCTTTAACTGATCATGGTAATCTATATGGAGCAATAGAGTTTTTTCAAACATGTAAAGAATATGAAATTAAACCAATAATTGGCTGTGAATTCTACATGGCTCCTCTCTCCAGATTTGAAAAAAGCGGACCAAGATATCATTTAACAATAATAGCTAAATCAGAAAAAGGATATAAAAATCTTTTAAAACTTTCATCAAAATCATTCATCGAAGGTTTTTATTATAAACCGAGAATTGATTTTGAATTGTTAGAAAAATATTCGGAAGGATTAATTTGTTTATCAGGGTGTTTACAGGGATATATACCAAATTTAATATTAGAAAGTAAAATCAACGAAGCTGTAAAAACAGCACACAAATTTATTGAAATATTTGGCAAGGATTCATTCTTTTTAGAAGTTCAAATTCATGGAATTAAAGAAGAAAAAATTGTAGCAAAAACATTATACAGCATGTCAAAAAATTTAAAAATTCCGCTTGTTGCAACAAATGATGCACACTACATAAATAAAAATGACTCTGAAGCTCATGATGTATTATTATGCATAGGAACAAAAAGCCGCTTAAATGATCCCGGAAGAATGAAATTTCAGGGTGAAAATTTTTATTTTAAAACAGAAAAAGAAATGGAATTAATCTTTAAAGATATTCCGGAATCATTATCAAACACTCAGTTAATTTCAGAAATGTGTGACTTAAATATAAATCTACCCGGACCTCAACTTCCTGAATTTTTAGTACCTGAAGATTATTCAAAAGAAAATTATTTAAAAGAAATTTCAATGCAGGGATTGAAAAAACGATATGAAAAGCTCACTCCCGAATTAACAGGAAGATTAAATCATGAATTAGAAGTAATTAATAGAATGGGCTTTGCCGGCTATTTTCTTATTGTTTGGGATTTTATTCAATTTGCAAAAGAAAATAATATCTGGGTTGGTCCGGGAAGAGGCTCTGGTGCCGGAAGTATTGCTGCTTATGCTTTAGGAATTACAAATATTGATCCAATTAAATATGGATTAATTTTTGAAAGATTTTTAAATGAGCAAAGAGTTAGCATGCCGGATTTTGATATCGATTTCTGTAAGGAAAGAAGACAGGAAGTTATTGACTATGTAACAAATAAATATTCAAAAGAAAAAGTATGTCAAATTGTTACTTTTTCTAAAATGAAAGCTAAAGCTGTTATTAGAGATGTTGGAAGAGTATTGGAAATACCTCTAAAAAGAGTGGATGAAATTGCAAAAATGATTCAAATTGGCGATAATCTGCAAAATGAAATTCAAGAAGATTTCAACCTCAGGGAAATATTTAATAACGGTGATTCTGAAGAAAAAAAACTGCTTAATATATCAATAAAACTTGAAGGTTTATCAAGACATACTTCCATGCACGCAGCCGGTGTTGTAATTGGTCAAAAACCAATAACAGAATACGTACCTCTTCAAATTGTTAGAGATGTTAAAAATGGAGATTTAATAACAACTCAATACCCTGGTCCTCAATTGGAAGCATGCGGTCTTGTAAAAATGGATTTTTTAGGTTTAATAACACTTACTTTAATGAGAAATTGCTTAAAATTATTGGAAAAAAGGAACATTAAAATTGATCTGGAAAAAATTTCTTTTGAAGACAGCAAAGTTTACAACCTTTTTGCAAGAGGAGAAACTGAAGCTATATTTCAATTTGAAAGTCCAGGAATGAAAAAATTCTTAAAAAAATTAAAACCAACATGTCTGGACGACTTAATAGCAATGAATGCATTATACCGGCCGGGTCCAATGAATTTTATTGATTCGTATATTTTACGAAAACATGGAAAAGAAAAAATAGAATACGATCATCCATTTATGGAATCAATATTAAAAGAAACAAATGGAATTATGATTTATCAAGAACAAGTAATGAAAATAGCTCAAATCCTTGCCGGCTATGATCTGGGGAATGCGGATATTTTAAGAAGAGCAATGGGTAAAAAGAAATTAAAAGACATGAAAAAACATGAAAAAATATTTATCGAAGGTTGTAGTAAAAATAATATAAATAAAAATTTAGCGGCAAAAATATTTAATAAAATGAGTGAATTTGCTAATTATGGATTTAATAAAAGTCATGCTGCAGCTTATGCATACCTTGCATATCAATGTGCTTATTTAAAGACTTATTACCCTGCTGAATTTATGGCTTCAGTATTAACTTCTGAAATAGGGAAACCTGATAAAATATTAGAATATATAAATATAATTAGAGAAATGAATATAAAAATTTTACCTCCGGATGTAAATTATTCAGAAATAGTATTTACAGTAGAAGACGGTAAAATACGTTATGCTTTAAACGGAATTAAGGGAGTTGGTGAAACTGCCTCTTATAGTATTATTAAAGCCAGGGAAAAAGAAAAAAAGTTTATTGATTTTTATCATTTCTTACAATCAATAGATCTTAGAGTGACTAACAGAGCAGTACTTGAAACTTTAATACAAAGCGGATGTATGGACTCTTTTGGTCAAAAAAGAAAATGGATGTATGAACATCTTGACGAATCAATCAGTGAAGCTCAAAATATTCAAGCTGACAATAAAATTGGTCAGGGAGGATTATTTGATATAATAGAAGAAAATGATAAAGATAATAAAATAAAATCGGGTGTAAATGTTGAAGAATGGAACGAAAAAGAATTATTATTTATGGAAAAAAATACTCTGGGTTTTTATATATCAGGACATCCATTAAAGCCGTTTCTTAATTTTTTAAAAATAAATTGCTCACAAACATCAAAATCAATAAATAAACTAGAATTTGATACAAGTAATTTTTATTCATCAAGTATTTCTGTTACAGTTGCAGGTATCATAGAATCTATTAAAATTTTTACAAATGAACAGGGTAACAACTGGGCAATTGTAACAGTAGAAGATCTTTTTGGAAAATTTAGTTTAAATGTATACAAAAAAGAATTCAGTCAATATATGAATTTGCTTGTTCCAAAAAAAATGCTCTTTATCAAAGGAAATTGTACAACTAATAAAAGAGGAGAAAAAATAGTTATTGCAAGAACAATTGAAGATCTTGAACTTAAAAAAGAAATTAAACAAAGTGAATTCCATATTTATTTAAATGAAAAAGAAACAAACAGTAATTCTCTTAATTTATTAAAGTCTGAGTTTAATAAATTTAAAGGAGAATTATCAATTTTTTTTCATATTATTGATAAAAACAATGAAACTATTATAAAAGCAAATAATGTAAAAGCACCTAAAGATCAAACTTTATGCACAAATTTTATAAAAAAATATAATTTTATAAAAAATATAAAAATTCTATAAATAAAGGATTAGATAATGAAAAAATTCACAGGGTCAGACTCTTTATCTCCAACAGAGTCAAAACTCGAAGCTCAAAAAATAGCTTTTGGGCCAATTGTATTTCAAGTGTCAAAAATAATGAGAGACACTGGTATATTAAAAATAATTGAAGACAGCGGAGAAAATGGAATAGATATTGAAGCAATATCAAAACAAAAAGATTCTTTATCTAATTACAGTATTCAATTATTATTAGATGCAAGTATAAGCATTGGATTAATTCGGCTGGAAAAAGAAAAATATATATTAACAAAAACAGGTTATTTTGTTCTTAACGATAAAATCACAGAAGTTCATATAGACTTTATGCATGATGTCTGTTATGAGGGAATGTTTTATCTTGATGAAGCACTTAAAAAAGGAACACCTGCTGGATTAAAAGTATTTGGAAAATGGGACACAATTTATCAAGCGTTATCGTCATTGCCTGAAAAAGTTCAAAAAAGCTGGTTTGCATTTGATCACTATTTTTCAGATATGGCGTTTCCTAAAGTATTACCAATAGTATTTAAAGATAAGCCTAAAAAAATACTCGATGTTGGCGGAAATACCGGTAAATGGGCAATACAATGCGCAAAGCATTCAGATGATGTTGAAATCACAATACTGGATTTACCCGGGCAATTAAAAAAAGCAGAAAAAAATATTAAAAAAAATGGATTAGAAAACAGAATTAAACTACATCAAATAAATTTATTAGATCATTCTCAACCTTTTCCAAAAGGTTTTGATACTATCTGGTTAAGTCAATTACTTGACTGTTTTTCTTCAGAAGATATAGTTGGAATATTAAAAAGAGCATCTTTAGCTTTAAATAAAAATGGATTTATTTATATTTTAGAAACTTACCCGGACAGACAGTCATTTAAAGTTGCTTCTTTTTGTCTTGATATGATTTCTTTTTATTTTACATGTCTAGCAAATGGAAACAGCAGAATGTACAATGCAAAATTTATGATAGAATATGTTAAAAAAGCCGGATTAGAAATTGCAGAAGATATAAATGGAGTAGCAATAAGCCATACTCTTTTTAAATGTAAAAATAAATAAAAAATCCAGTGGTTTCAAACATATATTTTAAAAAGGTATTTTAATGGAATTTAATTATGGTCTTTATCCGGTAATTACAGAAGAATTTTGTTATGGCAGAAATATGCTGGATGTTTTAAAAGCAGTTATTGACGGAGGAATAAAAATTGTTCAACTTCGCCAAAAACATTCTACAAAAAAAGATTTATTTTTATTAGCAGAAAAATATCGTGAAATAACAGCAAATAATAATGTAAAATTAATTATTAATGATCACCTTGACATTGCTTTAGCAGTTAAAGCAGATGGTATACACTTAGGACAGAATGATCTTCCATGTAAAATCGCAAGACAAATAGCTCATGATATTATTATTGGTGTTTCTACTCATAATCAAGAAGAAATAATAAATGCTGAAAATGATGATGCAACATATATCAATATTGGACCAATCTTTTCAACAAACACAAAAAAAATTCAAATAAAACCATTAGGCCTTGATTATTTAAAAAAAATTAAAGTAAATTTACCTTTTTCAGTAATGGGCGGAATAAAAAAAGACAATATTAAACAATTACTGCAATATGGTGCAAAAAACATTGCCATGGTCACAGAAATTACCATGGCTGAAGATATTACTGAAAAAACCAAAGAGTTG
>CAZYID010000153.1:0-8780 GCA_964646595.1 uncultured Spirochaetales bacterium
CAACACTATTATAAAAGATTTCTTTAAATGTTAGATTTGTTTTTATTTTTGTTGGAAAAGTTAAATTGAGTAAAAATGAGTTCCCATTATATAATTCTTTTTGTACTTTTTTAAATGCTTTTTTATACTTGATAAAACTTATCGGTTTTTTTTTAAATAAAATATTTTTGTTTAATTTGTAATTATTATTATAATTTTTTTTGCTGTTTATATTATAAAGGATTTCTTTTTTATTAACTTTATCTAATGGTATTATTATTGGATTTTTAATATCAAAATCAATTATGAATAATATTGGATTTTTATTTTTTCCATGATAATTTAATTTTTCTATCATAATATCATAAATTGTAAGTTGTACTTAATTCTTGGTTGTTTGTTGAATTATTAAGAAATAATATTAACATAAAATAAATTTTTTTTAAATAAGTATAATATAATTGGGACAGAGCTTAATAGAATTGTCAATAATAAAAAAAGTTGACTTTTAATATTATAAAAGTATAATTTTTGATATGAAAAACGACATATTTAATATTTTAAATCAATGGGAATTTGACCCTGATAATAATATTCGTTTCATAAATGGTAGTAATGACAGAGAACTCTTGCAAATTAGGCTTCCATTAGGCATAGAGCAATATGAACTTAATGGCCGTCCTGACGGCAAAAAACCTTATGGTAAAATATCTGTTTTAGATGAATATCATACACGTCTTGAAAATGCAAAATTTAACAATAAGAAATTTATTCTTAATAAAAAAGAACTTCTCGAATTAAGAGATGAAGCACTTCTTTATTATTATAGATATTTGATTTTATTTCAGATTGGAGAATATAAAAGAACAATTGATGATACTGAACACAATCTTAAGATTTGTGAATTAGTAGATCAATATTATCCTAAAAAAGACAAAAATCAATTACTCCAGTATCGTCCTTATATTATAAGAATTAATTCTATTTCACTGTCAATGATTGCTATTCAAGATAAAAAAGTTGAAGAAGCAAGAAAACAACTTCAGAATGGAATTGAAGTAATCAATAAATTAACAAAAGTTGATAATGATATCTTTGTGTTTGAAAAAGATAGATCTATAAAAAACCTTGAAGAAATATTAAGTCAATTAAAGTCACAATATCCGGATGAAAAGGAAATTCTTGAGGAAGAACTCAATAGAGCAGTTGAAGTGGAAAATTTTAAATTAGCTGCTGAGATTCGTGATAAAATCCGGGATTTAAAAAAAGATCATAAGTAAATATCAATATCTTCATATTCATACTTTTCAATTGCTTTAGGTATATTTGTATCAATCCCTCTCTGTGTAATAAACTTTGAAACAGGGTATGCAATTAACTCTTTATCATCATAAGAAGAAAATAATGAATTAATTTGATCATTGTTTATTTCCTCAAGCCAGACAGACTCATCATCTTTTTTTAAGATTACCGGCATTCTTTTTTTTATATTATGAATTTTTTCTAATAATGGATTAGCATTAGTTGTAATAATTGAAAAAGTGTTTTTTTCTTCTTTTGTTTGGGGATTTTGCCATGTGTCCCAGATTCCGGCTAAAGCAAAAGCTTCATTGCTTTTTAATTTAATATAAAATGGATATTTTTTACTATTATATTCATGCCATTCATAAAAACCATCAGCTATTACTATACATCTTTTTTCTTTAATTGGAGTTCTAAATGATGGTTTTTCAAAAATTGTTTCTGATTTAGCATTAATCGTGCCGGTTCGTATTTTATCAGCGGATTCTACATTTTTAATCCAGAACGGTATTAATCCCCATTGAAATAATTGAATATTATTTTTATCTGTATTTGTAATTACAGGTAGATTAGGAAATGTAAAAGCAGATGCATGAAATATTGGCTTAAAAGATTCTTTAAGTTTTGCTTTAAATCTTTTTTCCAGGTATTCGGTAAATTTAGTTATGGAAATATTGAAACACATTAATTATATCCTTAATCAGCTGGATGTATTACATATGTTACAATGCCCCAGACAGAAAAGTCCATTTCATTTGTTATTTCAATTGGCAGATATTGATTGTTTTCAGGAACTAGAAAAAGTTTGTTTTTTATTTTTTTTATTCTTTTTACAGTTAATTCTCCATTCAATGCAGCAATTACTATTTTATTGTTTTTAGGTTCTAAAGATCTGTCAACAATTAAAATATCTCCGGAGCGAATTCCGGCGTCTATCATTGATTCACCTTCTACTTTTAAAAAAAAAGTTGCAGGAGGATGTTTTATTAAATATTCGTTTAAGTCCAGGTTTTTTTCAATATAGTCATCTGCAGGAGAAGGGAACCCGGCTTTTATACTGGAAATAAATAATGGAAGTTTTAGTTTGTTTTTTTTATTAAACGAATATATTTCTTTAACTTTTAAAGTCATCTATTGCCTTAGTTATTTTTTAAGAAAACTATTAATAATTTCATCAATATCTTTTTGTTCAAGATGTGCTTCTCTTTCAAAAGCTAATTCGTGATTTACATCTCTTAATTTGTTTAATAAACTATGAATAATAACCATTAGAATTTTTATTCCGGCACCTGGGAATGATTTAATAAACTCAAAGAAATTTTCTCTTTCAATTTTAAACATTTTAAGGTTTTCATTTGCTAAAGCATTTGCTGTTCGTTTAAAATTTGTAAAAATTGCTGCTTCTCCGATTACATCACCTGTTCCAATTGAACAAATGTAAACGCCTTTGGATGCTGCTTGATTTTTTTTCTTTATTTCTATTGTAACTGATCCGGATAAAATTATATATAGATAAGGACTTATTTCACCTTCATTAATAATAATTTCTTTGTTATCAAATTCAAAAATTTCACCAATAGAAAACAAATATTCTAATTCGCTGTCAGAAAGAAAGTTAAACATTCTTGTTGATTTAAGTTTGGGAATGATTGTTTTTTTATCTATTAAAATATTTCTCATAATTTATTTTTTTAAAAAAGGATCAAGTCCTAATTTGTTTTTTATTTCTTTTTCCATTATACTTCTTTCTATAGAGAATTCAATTAAAACTTTATACTGTCCATCTTTATCCAAAAATATTTTTGGTGTAAATTCAGCTTTTTTTGATTTTAAAGCTAATTCTTCAGCGTAAAAAATAACAGTAAAAGATCCTATTTGCAGATATTTTTTGTCTGCAGATAGATAATTAATATAATCTTCTTTTGATATTTCTAAGTTATTTTTTTCTTGATAAGTATCTATATTTGTTGTTTTTGTAATACTTTCTTCTTTTTTTTCAGTTCCAGGTATTTCTTCTTTTTTTACAGTTAAGACATCCTTATAAGATACATTATTAATAAGAGACATTATTATCTCTTGTTTTTTATCACCTATAGTCAGATATTCAAAAATTTCATAAGGTCCAACATCTTTTACAAATATTTGATATCCATAACGGGCTAATTCTTCATTTGTTAATTCTACTTTTACGCTATTATTGCTGATTTCTGCAATTTTAAATTTATTGCTTTCATTTACCCAGTTAGCTTGAATATCTGGTTTAACCGGTAAAATTTTTTCAATATAATAGTTATCTCGAGATTTTTTATAAAAACATATGAATCCATTATATTCTAAAATATGCCACTCATCTGTCATCTCTTTTTCGTCAAATTTAAAAGTTGCTTTTAGTTTAAAAGCTGTTGTATTATAAATATTATATGTTGCATCATTTATTATATGAGCTGATATTATTTCCCATGTTATTTTTGTAAAATCACCCATTCCTTTAACATTCCATTCCCATTTTGCGCCGACAAATAAAGGGAAAAAGTCAGCTCCTTTTAGAGTTTCAGGAGGATTTATATCTTTAATCTGCACAGATTCATTCGAATAAAGTGTATTAAGTAATAAAATCAGGATAAACAAAAAAATAAGTTTTTTCATGGTCCCCTCCATAAATAATTACTAAGTTTATAAGTCATTTTATTTAAAATTTATTAAATTTAATATAATTTCGACATATTTTTTATGATTCTAAACAACTTATTAACCAGTGTCAATACAATTAATAATGAGAGATAACTAATTTTATAATAAAATTATTTACTGAACTTTTAAAAACTAATATAATATGTAAAAGGATATTATGAATTTAATTAATAAAATTGAAGACGCAGTATTAAAAGTAAGAACACATCCAAAAAAGACTGATATAAGAGGCAATTACTATAGAGACCAGACAGCTATTATTCATTCATTGCCTTTTAGAAGACTTAAAAAAAAGACTCAGGTGTTTTTTGCTCCAACAAATGATCATATCTGCACAAGGATTGAACATGTTTTGCATGTAACCAGTGTTGCAACAACTATATGTAAAGGGCTCGGTCTTGATATAGAACTTGCACAGGCAATTGCTTTAGGGCATGATCTTGGACATCCGCCATTTGGTCATGCAGGGGAAACAGTGTTGAATGAAATCCAAAAGAGTATAGGGAAATTTTATATTCATGAAATTTATTCATTCAGAATAGTTGAATATATTGCTAATAAAGGCAAAGGCTTAAATTTATGTCATGCTGTTAAAGATGGGATCATATCTCATTGTGGTGAGAAATATGAGCAGTTTATTAAACCTGATTTTACTGTTGTCAATCTAAATAAAATTGGTGATCGTTCCAAATATCCCTGTACTTATGAAGGTTGTGTTGTTAGACTTTCTGATAAAATTTCTTATCTTGGAAGAGATATTGAAGATGCAATGAGACTGGGAGTAGTTAATAAAAAAAATATTACTAAAAAGATACTTGATGTACTTGGTGTTGCTTTTAACGGCTTAAAAAATTCTATAAATAGTCTTATCATTGATAGACTGATTAATGATGCAATTGAATTTTCTAAAGAAAATAATGTAATCGGGATATCAAAAGAGTCTCATGATATGATGAAAGCAGTAAGGGATTTTAATTATGAAGTGATTTATAATTCTGAAATTTTACTTGATTATACACTTCTTGTTAAAAAAGTATTAAATATTATTTATGAAGAATTAAATAATGTTTTTGAAAAACATAAATTTAATATTGAGAATTACAAAAATCATTTTATAGAACCATTTAGAGATTTTGCTAAGTATCTTGAAGGATATAAAAATTTTTATCAAAAAACAAATATAGATACTAATACTATAATTGTTGATTATATTGCCGGAATGACTGATGATTATGCACTTGATTTTTGTAAAAAAGTGATACTGCCAAAGAGGATTTTTTAAGATTAAATATTCAGATTAATAATAAATATCATATTAATTAATTTTTAATAATTTAAAAGAAGTAGAATAAAGTCAATAAAAAGGAGTTTGTAGTCTTATACTTTCATGCGAAATAATTATAGTATAAAACTAATTTTATTAAGATATTAAAACAAGGGGTGATTTTTATGAAGAAAAAAATAATTTTATTATTGCTTATTCTTTTTGCTTTTTTTGTTACTTTTACTTCCTATGCTATTTCTAATAAAGATGTTAAAAAGGAATTAAAAAAATATCTGGATTCAAAAGAAGTAGAAAAGCTTATTGAAAATATTAAAAATGGTACAGAGTCTAATATTGTTATTGTAGATGTAAGACCTGAGAATGTATATAATAATGCTCATATACCTACTGCTATTAATATTCCTAATGGTTTGATAAATGAAAATCAAACTTATTTAAAAGATAAAGATCTTATTTTGTATTGTGAAACCGGCGGAAGAGTAGAACTTGCAAAAAAGAATTTAATTAAAAATGGATTTCAAAAAAATAGAATGCTTAATTTTGGCGGATTTAAAAATTATAAGGGGAATATTGAAAAAATAGAGAAATAGTGAAATAAAAAATAGAAAATAATTTATTTCATTTAACCAGAATATATTTTTTGCAACTAAAATGATTTGAATCCTGTATTTTATTTTGTTAATTTAATGATTATGAAATCTAATTATTTAAGTAAATTAGCTGATACTTTTGATTTTACTGCTGATATGCCCAAAGAAGAATTACGTAAATTACAGAAATATGCAAAGCTGATAACAATAAAAAAAAATCAATATTTTATAAGAGCCGGTGAAATTCCTGAGCGTATTGGGTATAATGTATCCGGTTTATTACGGTTTTTTTATATAGATTACAATGGAATAGAAGTTAATAAACATTTTTGCTTTGAAAATTCATTAGCAATTTCGTACAGTGCTTTTTTACTAAGACAAGAATCAAAAATATATATTCAGGCATTGGAAGAAACACAATTATATACTATTGATTATAAAACATATGAAAAATTATTAAAAAGTCATATCTGCTGGCAGATAGCTGCAAGAAAATTATCTGAAATGCTTTTTATAATAAAGGAAAAAAAAGAATCCGAGTTATTATTAAATAATGCACAGGAAAGATATTTGCAGTTTTTAGAAGATTATCCGGATCTTGAAAATAGAATAAGCCAGTATCATATTGCTTCATATCTAAACATAACCCCAGAATCTTTAAGCAGGATTCGGGCAAATTTAAAATAATATTAACATACATCAATGACTAATAATACATCCTTCTGTATATTATATTAAATATAAAATTTTTAATATAAACAGGAGGAGTATTATGAAAAAAAAAATTAGAGAATCATTAAAAAGTGGTCTGACCGGTGGTATCCTGGGCGGAGTTATTTCAGGATTATTAAATTTTTTTATCATCCCATTCCCAAAATCAACACTAGATAATGCAATAAGTCATAGTATTGGTGGTTTTATTTGTGGTTTGATTGCTGGATATATTGGCGTATTTATTTACATAAGCTTAGAACATGATAAAAATTAAAATTAAGATAATATTTAAGGAGAAAAATTATGAAATTATCAAATAAAACAATTGTAATTACTGGTGCATCAAAAGGATTAGGTAGAGAAATCGCAATACGCTTGAGTAATAAAAATACAAATCTTATACTTATTGCACGTACTAAAAAGAATTTAGAAGAAGTACAGGATGAAATTAAAAATCTTACTGGTAAAATACCATTCATTATTTCATGTAATGTTTCAAATGAAAATGATGTAAATCGTATGGCTTTAATAATTAAAGAAAAATATAAAAAAATTGATGTGCTGATAAATAATGCTGGTATTAGCATCAGTAAGAAAGTGGAAAACATGACAATTGAGGAAATGAGAAATCTGGTTGAAGTAAATTTTTATGGAGTTTTTTATTGCACAAAAGCATTACTTACATTAATTAAAAAAAGCGATGCTGGTTATATTTTAAATATCAGCTCTTTATTGAGTAAAATGTCTTTTGCTGAAACTAGTGTTTATTCTGCAACAAAATTTGCTTTATCAGGTTTTTCTGAAGGATTGCGTTATGAGATGAAAAAAAATAATATCAGGGTAGGAGTTTTTATGCCGGGGCCAATGGCAACCTCTTTTCAAGAAAATAGAGAAAACGAAGCATTTAAAGCTCCTGCATTGATAACACTAAGTCCTCAAAAAGCAGCACAAGTTATTGAAAAAATGATTGACAAAAAAAAGAAAAAGGTAATTATGTATTATTGGATTTTATTGATTATGAAGATTAAACAAATGTTTGGTTAAAAAATATATTGGGAATTATTTGTTTAAATGGCAAAAATAGAATTAAGAGATATAAATATTAAGTTTTCGAGAAAAAAAGATTCTGGATTGCTTTTTAATTTTCCTAATTTTTTTATGCATTCTTTTGAAAAATCATTTGTAAAAAATAATGATCCTGATGCGTGCTTTTCTATATCTAACTTAAATTTAACTATACCAGATGGTGAGACAGTTGTAATATTAGGTCCAAGCGGCTGCGGTAAGACTACCTTAATAAAAATAATTGCCGGTCTTGAAATGCAAAGATCCGGGAAAATATTTTTTGATGAAATTGACATGAGTAATGCTCAGCCTAAAGATAGAAAAATTGGTATGGTTTTTCAGAATTATGCGCTTTATCCTCATATGACTTCTAAAATGAATATACTTTCAAATTACATATTTAAAAAAAGAACAAAAAAATTAGAACAGGAAGCAGAAGAAAAATTCAAAAAAACAAGCGAATTACTTGGAGTAGAACTAAAATATTTACTGGATAGAAATCCCGGTAATTTATCGGGCGGAGAAAAACAAAGAGTTGCTATTGGAAGATGTATTACAAGGAATCCTGTAGTATTTTTAATGGATGAACCTTTAGCAAGTTTAGATGCTAGATTAAGAGAAAAATATCGGGTCCACCTTAAACTATTATTAAAGAAATTTCATATAACATCTGTTTATGTAACTCATGATCAGCAGGAAGCTCTTATTTTGGCGGATACTTTAGTTGTTATGAATAATGGCAAGATAATGCAGGTTGGGACATTTGAGTCAATTTATAATAATCCTGCAAATTTATTTGTTGCGGAATTTGTAAATCCAAGTTCAGAATCTACCGCAATAAATTTAATTGATGGATTTATTGTTTCTGAAAAATTAAAAGATATAATAATAGGAGTTCATCCTGAAGATATAAATGTTATAACTAAAAAAAAGGAAAATTTTATTCACGGTAAAATATCCAATATTAGAGACATTCCGGTTTTGAGTTCATCTTTTCTTAATATATCAATTGGTGATAGAGAAATTTGTACAAAAGTAGATTTAAAACATAATTATAAACCGCATCAGGAAATATGGTTAAATATAAAAAAACATTATTTATTTGATAGAAATACAGGTGAAAGAATAAAAAAAGATATTGCATTAGTGAATTA
>CAZYID010000154.1:0-8633 GCA_964646595.1 uncultured Spirochaetales bacterium
AGACAGCCTTTAATTCCAATAAATGCAATGTCAGATATTGCATTTTTATTATTAATATTTATTATGCTTCTTTCTTTAATGAATTATAGAAGAGAGATAAAAATAGAATATCCCGAATCCATATATCAGGAAATTACACAAAAAGATAAAAATTTTGAAATTTGGATAGATAGAGAAGGAGTTGTTTATTATAAGGATAAGATTATTGAAACAGCTGCATTAGAGGGATTAATTGTTGATGCAATTATTAAAAATCCGGATGTTCGGATTCATATTATAGCAGATAAAAAAACAAAGTATAAAAATGTTGATAAAGTAATAAATATTCTAAAGCTGCTGCAGCACAGAGTGGTTTCACTTGTTGTTAAGGATAATGAAAAATGAAAAATTTTATAATCAATTATCAAAATTTTATAAAAAACAACAAAAGAGTTTTATTTATAGTTAGTGTAACAGCATTAATTCACTTAATATTAATTTTTACAATTTATTGGGAAAAAGGGTATAAACAGCAGAGGCTGGATAATACAGTTTTTAAAATGGTTGACATAAAAGAATATATTCCGGAAAGAAAAAAAGAAGAGGTAGTCATAACAAAACAGGAAAAAGTTGTTGAAGATGTTATTGAAACAGAAAGCGAAGTAAAAGAAGTAGAATTAGAATACCTTCCTCAGCACATGATATCAGAGATGCCTGTTATTCCGGTGTCGCAGCTTAATTCAAGAAAAGTATATCCGCCTTTGGCAAATAAACAGGGTATTGAGGGAACAGTTTTTTTGGAATTATATATTGATCAAAATGGTCAGATAAGAAATATTGTAGTACTTAAAGACCCGGGGTACGGCTTTGGAGACGCGTCAGTTAAAGCATTAAAAGGAATTAAGTGTATTCCGGCAAAAGCAAACGGAGTACCTGTTGCCGTTAAAATCATATATCCTGTTAGATTTAAATTGAAGTGAGTATGCAGAGGTTATAGTATGAAATTAATAAAGTTTATCCTGAAGCAGTATCAGCTTATGAATACAGACTCCTTTAATTTTAATAACATACTAGAACTTTTATACTGTTAATGTTAAGATTCTAATATAAGCAAGGAAAATTTGTCAAGTTTGATATTGATTCTTTAACATTATACTTTGATTTTTGTTTTACAGCAATTTAATTGAATATTAATAAAACAATAATAATTATTTATCTTTTTAAAAAGATCACTGAAACTATAATTAAACTTCCGCCTAATAAAAGATTCCATGTAAAAGGTTCATGAAAGATGAGTACACTTATGCAGATTGTACTCAAGACTTCTATATATGAAAGAAGTGATGCTTTTGCAGAAGTTAATTCTTTTAAAGCAGAGAAGAACAAGAAAAAAGCTAAAACACCAACTAAAAATCCCTGTAAACTGATTAATGATATTTGAATAAAAGTTATTTCCGGAAGCATAAAAATAAAAGGTATACATATAACAGCGCCTACAATATTTTGATAAAATGTAATTTCAACTCCTGAATATTCTGTTGTTTTCTTTTTAAAAATTAAAAGAGAAAATGAATATATGATAGATGAAAGGAGCATAGCTGTCATTCCTATGAAATCATTATCCTGAAATGAAAATTTTTTATTTATAAAAACAATAACAATTCCTAAAAATGCAGAAATCAGTAAAATTATATTTCGAAAATTTATTTTTTCTTTAAGAAAAATGAGGCTTAAGATTGTCATAAAAATGGGCCATGTATAAAGAATAACAACAGCATTGCCAAGTGAAGTATATGTAAAAGATGTATAATATAGAAACAATCTTATTGCATTAAGAAATGAACCAAAAAGTAGAAGTCCAATATGACCTTTAATAATTGGTTTTTGTTTTATAATTAAGAATACAAAAAGAATAATAACGGGAATAGCCATACGAAAAAAAGAAAACACACCCGGTGATAAATTTAAGAGACGAACAAAGATGCCGCTTGTACTCCATAATAAAGCAGCAAAAATTACTTTTAAATAGGGATTAAATTTTTCTATTGTCATGATTTAATTTATTATTTTGAAATTTATTTTATATTTTGAAAAGCATTTATTATTATTAACAAATTAACAGATAAAAAGCAACTTTAATGAGATATTTGTGTTGATTTAAAAAGATATTTATTTTACTCTCACCATTAGTTTTGATAATTTTAAAAAAATAAAACGAGTTGAAATAAAAATAATAAATGAAAACAAATTTACAATCTGGATCTTCTAGAGAGTTTTTTAAAGGGATATTATTTGCTTTTTTATCATTTTTTTTATGGGGTTTCCTGCCCAGTTATTGGAAACTTTTAAAAAATTATGCAACCCCGTTTGAAATATTATTACACAGGATTATATGGTCTTTTATTTTGTTGACTATTTTACATTTAATTTTAAAAAGAATTGAAATATTTAAATTATTAAAAGATAAAAAAAGTTTATTTTCACTTTTTTTATCCGGATTACTTATTGGCTTT
This sequence comes from uncultured Spirochaetales bacterium, assembly GCA_964646595.1. Lineage (GTDB taxonomy): Bacteria > Spirochaetota > GWE2-31-10 > GWE2-31-10 > JAFGQB01 > CAZYID01. Next base: position 2,493 of record CAZYID010000154.1, read on the forward strand.
AATTGGTTTTTATTTATTTATGCAATAAACACTGATAGAGTTGTCGAATCAAGTTTAGGATATTATATTAATCCATTGATAAGTGTTTTATTTGGGCTTGTTTTTTTAAAAGAAAAATTAAATAAACTTCAGTGGACTGCTGTAGTCCTTGCATTAATTGGAGTATTAATTTTAACAATTAGGTACGGGAAATTACCATGGATTTCTTTATTATTAGCCTGCTCATTTGCATTATACGGATTATTTAAAAAAGTTTATAAATATGACAGTTTGTCAGGGATTACAATAGAAACTTTATTTTTATTTCCAATTGCATTAATTTTTTTCTTTGTTAATTATTCCGGTTCAAACAGCGCTTTATTCAATAACACTTTTTTTGTTAGTTTTCTTCTAATTTTTGCAGGAGTTGTTACAGTTTTACCTTTATTTTTTTTTGCATCCGGAGCAAAAAGGATACCTCTTTCAAATATAGGATTTATTCAGTATATATCTCCAACATTGATGCTTTTACAGGGTATTTTTTTATTCAAAGAAACTTTTTCAATAATTCATTTGGTTAGTTTTTGTTTTATCTGGAGCGCACTTATAATTTATTCAATCACATTATTTAAGAATAAAAATAAAGTAATATAAAAATAATATTTATCAAATTTTAAATATTTTAAAATTAATTTATTTGTCTTGTATTTGTCTGTTAGATATTTGTATAATAAAGTTAAGTTTAAAGATTTTAGATTTTTTTTAAAAAATGTATGAATAAATATACTATAAATCAATATTATGAAAAATATTCTGATAAAGAAATCCTTTTTAATAAAAACATTAAAGAGTGCTCTTATATTGAACCTCAAAAAACAATAATTAAAATTGGATATGAGGAATGGAGCTGTGTTTTATATACATGTTCTATGAAAAATGCAAAAGTAATAATGAATTTAAATAAAAAAATATTTGAAACTTTGAGAGCGTCTAATAATAATGTAACAATTAAATTTTCTTTTAATCCTCCGGATGAAAAAAAGCCCTTTGCTTTTTATATTTCATCTAAAATCCAGGGATATAAAAACTTTAATCAGGAAGATGCTAATACGTATATTGTTAATATAATTTTTGTTCAAAAACCTACTGATTTTTTAATTAATACATTAGGGGCAATAATTGATGAACATGAAAAAATAGATAAAAGAAAGGACACTAGAATTAGTCTTAATACTGAAAATTTAAAACACCTGGGAATAGAATCAAACAATATAGTTTCAAAAATAGATAATATTGACCGTAATTGTCTTGTAAGAAATATTTCTGCTTCAGGCGCAGTTGTTTTACTTGTTGCACCGCCAAAATTATTAATAAATAAAAAAATAATTTTAAATTTAAAGATCAAAGGAATTACTTTTAAATTAGAGGGTATTATTAATAGGTATAGTGAGTTTCTTGAAAAAAAGGCGCTTTATGAATTTGGCATACAATTTGAGAAAGAAAACATTCCGGTAAAATTCATCAAAGCATTAAATGAGTATTTTGATAAAATTGAGTGAATTTTAACTTCATCGTTTATTTATAAATTTTAATTATTTATTTTAAAATGACTCCTTCTTAAGAACGATTTCACAATCTCTGAAACAATTGGCGCAATAAATACAAAAGGAATAATTAAAGCCCAGTCTTTAAAATTTAATTGAATTGTATTAAAAATCAAAGGAAATGGAGGCACATATATAACCATTAAAAGTAATATAAAAGAAGTTGCGGTTGCCATGATCATCCATTTATTACTAAATATTCCTAAAGAAAAAATTGAGTAATATTCGGAACGTGATGTATATGCTCTTATTAATTCAGAGCAAACAAGTGTTGTAAACGCAATTGTTTGAGCAGCAGCAATATTACCGCTGTAACGAATAAGCGCTATTTTAAATGGAATTAAAATAGCAAAAATAAATGATATGGATGACGCTAATATCATAATTAACATATCTTTATTTATTACAGGTTCTTTAGGTGGTCTGGGAGGTCGTTTCATAATATTAGGCTCCCCTTTTTCTAAACCAAGTGCTACAGCAGGAGCTCCGTCAGTAACAAGATTAAGCCATAAAAGCATAATTGGTGAAAGTGGAATTGGTAAAGCTAAAAGCATTGATATAAAAATTATAAATATTTCACCTACATTACAGCTTAATAAATAAAGAACAAATTTTCTAATATTTGAATATATGATTCTGCCTTGTTCTATTGCAGCAACAATACTCGTATAATTATCATCAGTTAGGACTACATCAGCAGTTTCTTTGGTAACATCTGTGCCTGTAATACCCATTGCTATACCAATGTCAGCACGTTTTAAAGCAGGGGCATCATTAACGCCGTCTCCTGTCATTGCTACTACGTGATTATGCTGTTTTAATGCATCAACAATTTTTACTTTATGCTGAGGCGAAACACGCGCATAAGCAGAAATTTCATTAGCAGCTTTTTTAAATTCTATGTCATCTAATTTGTCAAGTTCAGCACCGGACAGTACTTTACTGTTTTCAGAAAGCAAATTAATTTCTTTAGCTATTGCCTGAGCTGTTTCTTTATAATCACCAGTTACCATGACTGTTTTAATTCCTGCTCCCTGGGCAACTTTAATAGCTTCTTTTACTTCAGGACGCGCCGGATCTATCATTCCTGTTAAACCAAGAAAGATCAAATCAGTTTCTATTTCCTTCGGAGTCAGTTCCTTTGGAATGACTTCAAGGGGGCGCATGGCAAAACCTAATACACGCAGAGCCTGCTGTCCCATTTCAGTATTTATTTTAAGGATTTGATCTCTTTTCTTTTTATTAAGCTTAATTATTTTATTTCCGCTCATAATAAAATTACAGTTAGCTAAAAGAATATCAGGCGCTCCTTTTATAAACGCTATGTTTTTATCGTTTTTAGTTTTTTTTGGAAAGCCGTCAGGCGTTTTTTTTATTTCATGAATTGAGGTCATTCGCTTACGTTCAGAATCAAAAGGGATTTCGCCTATACGCGGGATTATTCTATCAAGTTCATCAATCCAGAGCATTGCTTTACCTGCTGCTGTTACTAATGCGCCTTCAGTCGGGTCTCCTACCATTCTATAAGAATTTGGATTATCAGCTTCTTTTATTTTTTCCAGGCGAGCGTCATTACAAGCTAATCCGGAATGTAGTAACATCCACAAAGGGGGTTCTTTTTGAGGAATGATTTCTTTTTTATCACTGAAAAATTTACCGGTAGGCTGATAACCTTCACCGGTTAAAGTAAATATTTTATTATCTGTCCATATTTTTACTACATTCATTGCATTTTGTGTTAATGTACCTGTTTTATCAGAGCAAATAACTGTAGCGCATCCAAGAGTTTCTACTGCCGGAAGTTTACGGATTAATGCATGACGTTTAATCATATTTTGCATGCCAAGTGCTAGGCATATGATTACTACTGCAGGCAAGCCTTCAGGAACAGCAGCTATTGCAAGGCTTACCGCAATCATAAATAATTCTACAATATGACTTTCATTGGTTTTAAGGTAATGACTAATTCCGTCATTAAAAATACTCATTACATTTGTATCTCTAAAAATACTGAAAAAGAAAATAAAACCACAAACAGCAAGTGTTGTGATACCCAGCCATTTACCCAGTTGATCAAGTTTACGCTGAAGAGGGGTAGGTTCATCTTTATATGATTGAAGCATTTCTGCAATCAATCCTATCTGGGTTTGCATTCCTGTTCCTGTTACTATTCCTTTTCCTCTGCCGTATGTAACTATTGTTCCCATAAAAGCACTGTTTTTTCTGTCGCCAAGTGAAACATCTTGGTCTAAAATTAAGTCTGCATATTTATTTATTGGTACTGATTCACCGGTAAGTGAAGATTCGTCAATTTTTAGGTTAACAGTTTCTACTAACCTTAAATCAGCCGGAATATAATTACCGGCTTCAAGAATTACTATATCTCCGGGTACTAGTTCGCGAGCAGGTATAGTTTCTCTATGTCCGTCTCTAAGGACAACAGCATTTGGAGCAGCCATTTTTTTTAAAGCAGCAAGAGCCTGTTCTGCTTTAGATTCCTGTACAACACTAATAATTGTATTTAAAACTACAATAGCTAAAATTGCACAAGCATCTATAATTTCTCCAAGTAAAAATGAGATTACAGCAGCGATTATTAAAATAATAACTAAAAAGTTATTAAATTGACTTAATAAAAGTTTTAAAAAACCGGATTTTGCTTTTTCTTTAAGTTCATTTGGGCCGTGTTCTTTAAATCGGCTTAAAGAATCTTCTTTGTTTAATCCATTTTCTATGCTTGAAGAAAGTTTTGAAGACACATCTTCTATTGTAAATAAGTATGCTTTGTCCATCTGCATATATAGATACTCCAAATAGTATTTAATTAATGATTATTTGTACTAAAAATGAAATTTTAGATAATTTGATTTTATATTATCAATAAACATCAAAAAGTCAATAAAAAAACAAAGGTTGTAAAGAAAAATAAAAAATATGGAGTGAAAAAATAGATTTTATAAAACATTTTAGTTTTTTATACCACCGGTTAAACCTTCAACAAACTGTTTTTAGAAAATCAAAAAGAATATAATTGGAATTGCTGCTAAAGCTGGTTTTTATTCGATTAATCACTCATTCAGTGGAAAATAGTTACTATTATCCCTTTACACTGCCAAGTGTAATGCCCTTGAGGATATATTTGGACAAAATAAAATACATAATCATTAAGGGAATTATGGCAAAAAATATAAGCATGTAAACTTGGCCTAAATCAAACCTCATATAATCTTTATTTCTAAGTTCCGCTATAAGAAGAGGCATGGTTTTATTATTCTTGGAGTTGATAATAAGCGCAGGCAGGAAATAATTGTTCCACTGAAAAACAAAAGTAAAAATAGCCTGAACAGCAATAGCAGGTTTTAAAATAGGAAGAACAATGGTATTAAAAGTTCTTACCTCATTGGACCCGTCTATTCTTGCTGCTTCAACTATTTCGAATGGTAAAACAGACCTCATGTATTGCAGCATGAAAAAGAAAACAACAGGAGAGGCCGCAGCAGGTACGATTAATGGAAAAAATGTATCCATCAGATGCATGTCCATTATTAGGCGAATGAAGCCAAGAGTAGAAACCTGTGGCGGGACCATCATTACCAGTAAAATGAAATTAAATGCAAATTTCCGTCCTTTAAATCGGTACATATGTATCCCGTAAGCGGTCATTGCGCAAATATATACTGTTAATAGAGCTGTTATACTGGCAACAAACACACTGTTTAGTAATGCTCTAAAAATTGGAATATTTCCGTCTGAAAATAGCTTCAAACAATTCTGTAAAAATACTTTACCGGGTAAAATAGAAAACCCCTGCATTATCTGGCTGTGAAGCCTAGAGCTATTTATAATCATTATTAAAAAAGGAAAAAGTGATAATATGGTTAGAAGAACCAATACAATATAACATCCGGTTCGTTTAAGTTGAAGGATTAAATTTATCTTATTAGACTGGATTTGATATTTTTCTATCGACATTTTATTACCTCTCTTTCTTCTCTTTGATACCATAATTTCTCATCGTATAATAATATACAAAAAGACCCAAAACGGCAGTAACAATAAATATGAGTGTTGAAACGGCTCCTCCGAGTCCATAGTTTCTGCTGAACAAATGTTTATTTAAATACATGACCAGGGTCATGGTCGTTCTATTGGGGATTCCTTCTCCATTGGTTAAAATTTGCGGGACATCGAACATCTGAATTCCGCCAATCAAACTGGTTATTATCACAAAAGCCATAATAGGAAGAAGGAGGGGAAAAATTATTCTGGTGAAAATCTGAAACGAGTTGGCTCCGTCAATATATGCGGCTTCGATAAGACTTTCATCAATACCCATAATTCCTGCCATTAGCAGAATGGTGGTATTGCCATACCACATCAGAAAATTCATTAAGGCAACCAATCCTCGCGTTGTTGTTGTAAATGTGAAAAATCTTATCGGAGCTTCATTTATACCGGCTTGCATTAATAATATATTTACAGGACCATTATCGGAAAATAATGCAAAAAAAAGCATCGAAAATGCAGCGGCCATTATCAGGTTCGGCATATAAATAAC
>CAZYID010000155.1:0-8613 GCA_964646595.1 uncultured Spirochaetales bacterium
CTGAAATAACTGAGTCTTTTTCAGTATTATCTGAAGTGCCCCCTGAACCACCAGAGCTGTTATTTGCATCCGGACATGAGACAATAGATATTAATAAAAAAGCCGCAAATAAAACAAATAAATTTCTTTTATTAAACATTTTTTTTTATCTCCTTTTTTCAATTTTTATTATAAGTTATTAAATTTAAAAAAAATATATACCAAATGGTATGATTATGTTTTTTTAAATTCATAACAAAATTATATATCAGAATAGTATATAAAATAAAAAAAACTTGTAAATTTCCCAAGAAAATAATATATTAACGCGACTTTTTTTATCATTTTATAATTATTGATTATAAAAACAACAATTACGAAGGAGATTAGACGTGGACTTAATGTTATTAACTTTGTGTGGTTCCGTTGCTGCTTTATTTTTTGCAATGATTTTAGCAATATGGATCCTTAAAAAAGAACCTGGAACAGAAAGAATGATTGAAATATCTAAGTATGTTCAGGAAGGTGCAATGGCTTATTTAAAACAACAATATAAAGTCGTTGGAATTTTTTTTGCTTTTTTATTTCTTCTCTTAGGATTTCTTGCCTGGGGAGTACCAAGTATTTTTGGCTTAACTTTATTATCAGGCTTTGTTCCATTCGCATTTATTACCGGAGGTTTTTTCTCTGGACTCTCAGGATTTATCGGAATGAAGATTGCTACAAAAGCTAATTGTAGAACAGCTTATGCAGCAAGTAAAAGTCTTAATTCCGGACTTAGAGTTGCATTTAACTCTGGTACGGTAATGGGAATGGTAGTTGTTGGGCTTGGATTACTTGATCTTGCTCTCTGGTGGTTTGCATTAAAATTTTTTCAAATTCCTGTAGAACAAATTCCTCCAATTATGATTACATTTGGTATGGGAGCTTCATCAATGGCTTTATTTGCCCGTCTTGGCGGTGGTATTTATACTAAAGCTGCGGATGTTGGAGCTGACCTTGTTGGTAAAGTTGAAGCCGGTATTCCGGAAGATGATCCTAGAAATCCTGCAACAATTGCTGATAATGTTGGTGATAATGTTGGTGATGTTGCCGGAATGGGAGCCGATCTTTATGAAAGTTATGTAGGCTCAATTGTTGCAACAATGGCATTAGGATCAGTTGCTGCAGTAGCAGCCGGAATGGGAGCATCAGTATTACAGTATATCCAGTTACCTGCTTTTATTGCTGTAATTGGTGTTATCAGCTCAATAATCGGAACATTTTTAGTAAGAGCAAAAGATAATGCAACTCAAAAAACTCTATTAACTGCATTAAGAGTTGGAGTTTATTTTAGTACAATTGTTATTGCAATCGCAGCTTTTTTTGCTGTAAAAATGTTATTAGGTATTGAAAATATTGGATTATGGGCTTCAATAATTGTTGGTTTAGTAGCTGGAAATATAATTGGTTATTTTACCGAATATTTTACTTCAGATCATTATAAACCAACAAAAAAACTTGCTAATACAGCATTAACAGGTCCAGCAACAATTATTATTGGCGGATTATCACTTGGTATGATGTCAACAGCAATACCAGTAATCACAGTAGTTTTAGGAACACTTGGCGCATTCTTTTTTGCAGGCGGCGGACTTTTAGGACTTTACGGGATCGGTTTAGCAGCAGTTGGTATGTTAAGTACTCTTGGTATTACATTAGCAACAGATGCTTATGGTCCGGTTGCAGATAATGCCGGCGGTATTGCAGAAATGGCTAATATGGATCCTGAGGTTAGAAAAAGAACAGATGCTCTTGATTCATTAGGTAATACTACAGCTGCAACAGGTAAAGGTTTTGCTATTGGAAGCGCAGCTCTTACTGCATTAGCTTTATTAGCAGAATATGGAAATAAAATAGCAGAATTTTTACATATTGACCCAACATCTATTATTGTAAATATTTTAAATCCTTTGGTTTTAATTGGTATATTTATTGGTTCTGTTTTACCGTTTGTTTTTTCTTCAATGTCAATGGGTGCTGTTGGAAGAGCAGCTCAGGCAATGGTTGATGAAGTAAGAAGACAGTTTAAAGAAAAAAAAGGTATTTTAAAGGGTACAGAAAAACCGGATTATGCCAGATGTGTAATGATCAGTACAAAAGGAGCTCAGAGAGAAATGGTTATTCCTTCATTAATAGCAATATTTTCTCCTGTTATTGTTGGTATAGTATTTGGGCCAATAACAGTTTTGGCATTACTTGCAGGAGCTACCTGTACAGGTTTTATTTTAGCAGTAATGATGGCAAACTCTGGCGGTGCATGGGATAATGCAAAGAAGTATATTGAAGGTGGAGAACTTGGCGGAAAAAACAGCCCAGCTCATAAAGCAGCTGTTGTTGGAGACACAGTTGGAGATCCTTTTAAAGATACTTCCGGGCCATGTATAAATATTTTAATAAAACTAATGAGCATGATTAGTATTGTATTTGTTGGAACTTGTATTTCATTAAATGGTCAAATAATTAGTTTAATAAAATCATTTTTTTAACTATTAAATTATATAAAATTTAATTATAATTGGGCTGCTTTATTAAGTAATAAGCAGCCCTTTTTTTATTTGTATAAAATATGAATTTATCAAAATATAGTTTTTTATTTAATTATATTCCTTCTTTAAAATTTTTACTTAATAATCAAAAGTTAAATTTTAATCAAAAAAAAGCATTAAGATATATTTTTAATCACTATAAAAAATATTCAAAAGATAAAAATAATAAAGTTGAATTAAGAAAAAAATTGAAGGAAAAAATATCTAAGTTTTCCTCTTTAAACTTAAAAAAGAAATCATTGACATTAAATAAAATGATTATCAATTCTATAGAATTTCAACATGCGAATACAGTGTTTTGTTATATTTCATTTGATAATGAAATTGATACTTTTTATATTTTAAAATATTGTTTAAAGCACAATAAAGTTCTTTCAGTTCCTGTTATTAAAGATAATAAAATGTTTCCGGCAGTTATAAGTAATTTAGAAAATTTTAAAAAAAATAAATATGGAATATTAGAGCCCAAAGATTATAAGATAATAAATATAAAAAAGATTGATCTGGTTATCGTCCCGGCTCTTGGATATAATCCGCTAGGATATCGAATAGGTTATGGAGGCGGTTATTATGATTGTTTTTTAAAAAATTTTAATGGTGTAAGCTTTGGAATGGTGTTAAAAAGTTTTTTGATAAAAAATATAATTCCGGAAAAACATGATTTGCCGGTAAAAAAAATATTTATTCAATAACAAAATATGAAACTTGACCATTTTTTTTATTCCAGAATTTATTAGGATTTTCAACATCTATATTTTTCTCACCATCAACAAGGAAATAATATAAATATGTCCCGGAAGTATAATATTTTGTTATTTCCCAAAATCCATTATTATTTTTTTTCATTGGATGAGAATAATGATTCCAATTGTCTATTGAGCAGACAAAATTTACTTCTTTTGCGCCTGGATTGTAATATTTAAATGTAGTTTTTTTCACTATATCTTTTGTGTTTTCAATTATAGGCATTTCTTCATAGTACATCTCTTTATCAGGAGTCATGATAGTAGAAAGGTTAATTCCTAGATCATCAAGAGAATATTCTGTATTGTTAGGATCTGATATCCAGTGTCCATTAATATTTATTTTATATTTTATTGTTTTTATGTTTGTCGTATATGGAACAAATGCATATAATACATCGTATAAGCTTGACTTAAAATAATAATTTTTTTGCCAATTATCAATATTTGTTCTTAAAAAAGCAATAGTATCATTTGTTTCAGGTAGAGTAAACAGCACTCCATTTTCAATAAATCTTGGTGGACCGTCTTTTTTTATTAAATCAAAGTCAACATATTTCTCAAAAGAGTAAATTGGCATTATTAGAATAATTAGAGTAATAAATATTATTTTTGTTAGTAATAGCTTTCTCATAATTTATTGTATATAATCTTTAAAATTCTTATTAAAAAAATCGGTATTTTACCGAAAAACTTAATAAGAAGTATTATTTTAGTAAAAATATTAGTGCAATTATTTATGATTTTTTTATAATATATTGATTTAGAAGACAGTAGACATAAGTTAATAGTCAGAAGGAAAGATGTTTTAAAAAACTACTAATTTCTAAATACGCGACATCCATGGAAGGATTAAGTTGTGACAAGGAAGTCTATTTGGATTTTAAAATTTCCATGGTTAGTCGCTTTTTTAAATTTAAATAGTAATTGTATTGTATTAAAATATAAAAAGGGAAGTAAATGCCGGATTTTAAAGATTTAGAAGAAATTAAAGATGAAATCAAAAACATTGGCGATGAAAAGAATATTTTAGATGAAAAAGGTATGCCAATTGATGATTCTCCAATCCCAGAAGAAAACACAATCACTGAGTCTTCTGTTGAACCGTCTATTGAGGACATGGTTGATAACGGAGAAGAGGATTTATTGGGAGATATTTTAGAGGATTTTGAAAAAGGGCATGTTATAACAGAAGAAAGTATAGATGAAAGTGAAATTCCACTTATGGAAGAAGGTAAAGAACCCGAATCTGAAGATTTTCAAGATTTAATGCTTGACGCTGACATGAAAGATGAAGAAAAGATTGAAACAGGAGATGAAGGACTTGAAGCATTATTAGGAAATGGATTTGAAGATGCGAGTGAATCTGGAAGCTATGAAATAGTAGACGATACAGGAGATATAGGATTAGGATTTGAAGATGATGCAGGATTAGGAGATTTTAATGAAATACAGCAAAAGGAAGAAGTTGATCAAGAATTAGGAGATTTAGGAAATATTTTTGAAGAAGATAATTTTAAAGATGATTCACCAGTAGTTGGAGATGAAGAATTAGATGCATTGTTATCCGGTACATTTGGTGAGCAAAAAGATATGCAAGAAGAACCATATATGCAGATGGATGAAGATATATCTGATTTTATGAAAGAAGCACCAGGGGAATCTCCAAAAATAGAAGAAGAAGGGACAAGTGAAGAGATATTAGATAAAATCGGCGAAGAAGAAGAAAGCGCTGATTTTGGAGATCTTCCGGATTTAGAATCATTACTAGGTGAAGAAAGCATTGAAAGTGATTTTGGTCAACCTGTAATTGAAAAAGAGGCAGAAGTAAAAGAAGAAGAGTTTAATCAAGACCTTGAAATGCCTGATTTTATTGCTGAAGAGGATAAAGAATTAGCAGGGTTTGAAGATATTACAGGAGAAGAGGACAAGGAAATTGGAGACGTAGAAATACCAGATGAATTTAATTTGGGAAGTAAGGATGATGAATTTGATTTAAGTAAATTTGAAACTTTTGAAAGTGATACTATTGGCGACTATCCTGATACAGAATCAAAAGAAAATGAGTTTGCAGATACAAAGGGATTTGAAGTTAAAGATTCTACATATGGTGAGATTCCTGAAGAAATTTCAAAAGAAGATTTAGAGGCAGATCACGATATTGAATTAAAATTTACTGACGATGAAAGAAAACAGATAGTAATAAGCCTAACTTCATTGCCTAAAGAAGTTGAAATAAAAATTTCAAGAGCAATAGTAAGTAATAAATATTCTAATGCTCAACTTAAGCCGCTCATTAATGCTTTAATTGATAAAGAATCCCCGCATATACTTATTAAATATTATGAGAAGATAACCGGTGATAAATCTTTATCTGCTCTTGAAGGCATTAAATATACCGGAGTTAAGTTTGAAGAGAGAAAAAAGACACTCAGTTATATTTTTGAGAAAAACATTTTACCATTTCTTGCAAAAATTTCTGTTGCTGTTGTAATTGTAGCATTATTAGGATTATTTGTTTTATATGTTATAAAACCAACTTATGTAGCTTCAAAGTTATATAAGGAAGGAAGGAAATTAATTGATAATAAATATTATTTGGAAGGAGAAGAAAAATTTCAAAAAGCATTTGATGAACAAGCAAGATTTAGAGAAGTTGTAAAATATGCAAGGAAATATAGAGAACATAAAAGATATTTAGCAACAGAAGAAAAATATGAACTTGCATTAAACATGAGACCTAAACAAAATAATATTGTTTTAGAATATTCTGATTTTTTAAGAGAAAAAAAGGATTTTGAACGAGCAGAGAGAATGTATAAGGGATTGATAAAAACAGACAGAGAGAAACTTTCAGCCACATTAGGTTTAGCTAAAACATACTATGATTGGGCAGAAGAGGAAGCAGGAAAATTAGAAGATGCAAAAGAAGCTTACAAAGATGCTCTGGATATAGACAGTAATAATAAGGAAGCAGTATTTGGTAATTTAAAAATAAATATTAAACAAAAAAATCATAAAGCTGTTTTAGCTCATTATGATTATATTGAAAAGAAAATTAAAGGTAGAGTTGATCCAGAAGCGTATTCGGATTTAGCAGAGTATTTTTTAAGCACAGGTAATATAAATGATGTAAAAAATGTATTGGAGCGCGCGTCAAAATCAATAAAAAGAAATGAATATTTTCCGGAAATAGAATATCAATTTGCTAACTATAAAAAACAGTTAAATATTTACAATGAAGAAAAAAATCACTTAAAAAAAACACTCACAATATTTGAAAAAATGGAAAAAGAAGCACCCGGTAAGTTTGAATCAAGTAAAAGACTGCGCGCAAGAGTATATAATGATTTAGGAGAGAATGAAGAAAGGTCAGTAAAGGCAAGCCCGGAAGCTGAAAAATACTATAGGAAAGCTATACAGATAGATAAAGATTATGGAAAGCCGTATTATAATTTAGCTAATTTTTCATTAAAGTATAAACCCGGGGGGTATGACGAAGCAAAGGGGTATTATTTAAAAGCAGAAGAAAATGGATTTATTAATGACAGATTAAATTATAACCTTGGCTGGGTATATTATAAAGAAAATGATTTTTATAATTCTTATAACAGAATAATCAATATTCTTGAAAAACAGCCGGAAAATTCAAATTTAAAGTTTATGATTGGAACAATATTTTATAAATTAGGGAAATATGAATTATCAGAAAGTTTGCTTCTTGAAAATTATATTCATTTTATGGATTTAAAAGCAATGTATGATCCGTTAGATCCAGGAGAAAAAGAAGATAAAATAATTATGGAAATGCTGAAAAAAGTATCAAACAACCTGGGAGCGTCTTATCAAAAAAGGTATGAAGAAACACGAAATTCCAGATACATAATTAAAGCGTCTAAATATTATGCGGATTCTATTCTTTTTTTTGATAAATTGGAAAATATTTATGTAAGTGAAGTTGATGCTTACAAAGATGATAAAGACATTACAAGTCAATTACGAGATAAAAAAGGGAATGCAAATATCAATTTTAGAATGGTTTTATTTCCATATGCCGGTATAGAAGAGCCAATTTTATATGAAGATTTTCCTCTTGATTTTATGATATTCATGTAATAAAACCATGCTCCTTTTTTTAAAATGAATATGAACAATATATTAAAAGTAAACATAAATGATTCAATATTAAAGCTTGATTTAAAAGATAATATTTTTAGTATCGGATCATGTTTTTCTAATGAATTAGCAAAGTTTTTAAATAAAAATGGTGTATATGTATTATCGAATCCTTTTGGTACAGTTTATAATATATGTTCATTATATAAAATTTTTGATGCCATTATTAATAAGGAAAATTATAAAAAAGATGATATTCTTTATTATAATAATATTTATTTTACACTGGAACATTCAACAAAATTTGACAATAAAAACTTAGAAGAATGCCTTAGCAGGATTAATAGAAACTTATTAGAAGTAAAAGAATATTTTAAACAAGTAAATATTTTTATTATAACATTAGGCACTTCAGTTGTTTATTTACATAACGGCTGCATTATATCAAACTGCCATAAATTTCCTCACAATATGTTTGCAAAAAAGATTTTATTATTTAACGAGAGTGTAGAGAATTTAAATAAAATTATAAAATTAATAAAAATAAATAATAAAAATGCAAAAATTATTTTTTCTGTATCTCCGGTAAGACATACACCTCAGGATTTAGCAGAAAATTTTTACAGCAAGTCAATTTTAAGGGCTAGTATTGAAGAAGTTATAGATAATAAATCAGTTTATTATTTTCCGGCGTTTGAGATAGTAATGGATGAATTAAGAGATTACTCTAATTATAAAAAAGACATGCTGCATTTAAAAAATGAAGCTATAGAATATATTCTAAAAATATTTATGAATGCTTTTTTTAAGAATAATTTAATAGAATATATTAATAAATTTAATATAATAAGAAATTCACTAAAACATAAAACTGTAAATCCTGATTCAAAAGAAAATTTCAAAATGCTCTTAACTGTTTCAGAAAAAATAATTGAATTAGAGCAAAGTAAAAAAAATATTCTTGTAAATAAGCAGAAAATAAAATTAATGATTAAATTAATTGATAATTATAGAGATAGAGAACAAGAAATAACGGGAGTATTAAAGAAATTATTTCATGAGAATAAACACATTTTAGATTTTTTTAATTATGTTTTAAAAGATAATTACAATGAATTAATAAAAATGGATATTAATGAAAAAATATTGATAAAATATAGAGAAAAAGTTTTATTAAGGAATTTATT
>CAZYID010000156.1:0-8424 GCA_964646595.1 uncultured Spirochaetales bacterium
TTATTATATTCTTCTAATAAGAAATCAAGTCTGTCTTCAATAGCAACTCTTTCAATTGGATTTTGATTTTCAAAAGTTTTTGATAATTTTTTTCTCATTAAAATAAATCTTTTTGATAAATCTGCTTTTTCATTTATATAAGATCTGTTTAATACCTGAACATCTGTATCTTCAGCTGGAATAAATGTAACTTCTGACCATTCTTTTTCCACTAAATTTTCTTCTTCAACTGTAAATCCTGCTTTTATTTTTGCTCTATTAATTCTAGGCATTAATTTTTTTACTAGATCATTATAATCTTTCTTTTTCTTCTTTCTTTCATGAATTTCATTAACTATGTCCCAAATTTTTAATACTTCTTTTCTGAAAGCATTATACTGTTTATCATAAGCAGTTCTTTCCGCTAACAATTGTTCTTGATCATAGAATGTCAATCTTATTTGATATCTTTCATCTGGTAACTGAGAAACATCTGTATCTTCATATTCTCTAATTATACAATCACGAGCATTTTTTAAATTCTCAATATATTGATATCCCATTTTTGAAGTATCTAAAATACTTGTTATAGAATTAATCGCAGTATTAAATCCTCTGTTTCTAATGTTTTCATTGTCAATTATCTTTTTCACGTTTTCTCTAATATTCAATGAATCAAATTCTGACATTGGTATTTCTGCTCTTAATCCTTCAATCTTATCAATGATATTTTTTGATACGAATTTATATCTTAGTGAATCAGGGCTATCAGCATCATCTGATGTATAATCTTCAACTCTTTTCATTTTTTCAAAAATTATTTCTGTGTCTGAAAGATCTTCTTTTCCTTCATCAGCTCTTTGATCTTTAAGAGCTTCTACTTCTTTTTCTAAAATTTCATAAATGTGTTTTGAGATTAAATCTTTAATTAAAAATTCAACAGTTACTTGATAATGAAAAATAGGAGAAATTAATTCAGAATCAAGTATGTTTACAGACAATTTAACATCAGAACAAACTTTTGGTCTGTAATGATTGTCTTTAAACGCACACTTAACAATAGAATAAGCATTTTGGCCACGAATAAACGCACCAACATCTTCTTTTTGTCTTAAGATTGAATTAGTATGATTTTCTAATTCATTCAAACCTCTTTGAATATGTCCCTGTAAATGACCATACATGTTAATAACTGATTTTTCAATTTCGGAAGTATTAAACTTATCCATACCACCAATTTGATCTAATAATTGAGCTATGTCTCTTGGTGTATATTTTGCAAGTGTTTTTAACTCTTCTTTATCAATATAGTTTCTGATCTTCTTAACCATTTCATCTTCTGTGGTGGTTATATATCTGTTAAACATATTCTGATAGTTGTGGTTATAATAGTTGAATAACTTTTCCTTAATTCCACCCATTATATCCATCTTCTGTAATACATCCGGCGGAATCTTTGTTTGAACATGATTCATTACTTTATCAATTTCTTCACGAATAAGTTTGTCTACTTCTGCCTGTTGATCTCTGTTTAATTGCGCTAATGAGTTACGCGAACCCACAGCACTCGGTTTTTCAGGATCAAATACGTTAGGGCTTCTAGGTATATCGCCTCCTGCCATAGTTAACTCCTTTTTAAATAATTTTTTTTTAATAATTTAATAGATAATTAAAAAACATAATAACTTTTTAAATAATTATCTAAAATGAATAATAACTTTTTTAATATATTATCCATTATATCACTATATTATAAATCTTCCAAAAGTCAAGAAATAAAAAAAATATTTTATTAAATCACTAAGATTTCATTTTAAAGAAAGTAATTACAATAATTATGTTCTTTAAATTACAAATATATTTTAGTAATACCTTAATTATACAGATATTTTAAATTTATTCAAATTTTTTTTTTAATTTTAAATTTCTTTTTTTTTTTTTATTTTTTTTATATAATTTTTTTAGAAGATAAATTTATATAATTTATAATTACTTTTTTTAAATTGAGCAATTTTACAAAAATTTAATTAATAAGGAAGATCATATGCAAAAAGCAATATTTTTTGAAGATGCTTATAATAAAGGATTTTTACCTCAAATAACAGAAGGTTATATTTTTTCATTATTATCTCCGGATTTTAAAAACATTGATAAAAAATCAGACCCTTTTTTATTACAAATGATTTCTTACAGTGGTTTAAAATCCGTTGAACAAGTTGATAATGGAGTTAAATTTCAAGCTCAAGGCCGTGATATGTTTTGTTTATTAGAACAATCAAATTACTCTGAAAAACATATAGAACCTACAAGCCGTTCAATAAATACAACAGCTTATATACCTTTCAGGTTCAAAGAATGTGATATTTTCTTTACTAAAGACACAAAATATAGAGTTCTAATGGCTAAAAAAGCCCATGATTTATATGACTCTTTTATTGTATCATTTCCAAATAAAGGAGATATTTGTGTTATTTACTATATTTTTAATAAAGATAATGTTGAAGGAGAAGTACTTCCATTCATTCAGGAAAATATTTCATTTATATTGAAATCTCATTTAAGAATGAGAGAATTGGATACTAAAATTATAGCAAAGAAATTTATGAATATTGTTAAGCAATTTCATTTAACGATATAAAAATAATTTATTTTTTTATCAAAACTTTTACCCTGTTATAATATTATCTAATGAAGATAAATCAATCATAACAATATCTTATTCGCAGGATGAATCTTTGCAGAAAAATTTTTATTTGAAATTTTTCGTAATTCATCAATTATATTTTCTGAAATAGCAGACTCTTTTACAATAGTATATGGATTATAAATTGAAGAGCTTATTTCCAAAACAGCTTTTATAATTAGTATAAATTTTTTTTAATTTCCCGCTATCTTTCAAATCAATAAGTTTAGCATTAACATCTATACCATTATCTTTTGTTTTAATTTTATCTTCTTCTGTTCTTTTTTATTTTCTAAAATTAACAAAAAAATTATTTTGTAATACATCTGTATCAATAACAACATTTTTTGAATCTGAAGGATCAATTTTTACCGGAAATATTGCTCCTGGCTGAAATTTAGAAACAGAATGGCGCGGAATTATTGTATCAAAATTTATTTCATATGGTTTTTCATTTTCAGAGTTTATTTTAAGTTTAAGATTAAAATAAGGCTGATCATTTATTGTTACAACACCTCCACCGCTATTTTCTCCAATATTAAGCACTGTTGCAATTGCAGATTTACCAGTTCTTAAAATCTTCTTTGCTTTTTTCCCGGATCCAAAAAATGGATCAGAGAAACCTGAAAAAAATAATAATAAAAAATCATATAAAAAAAATAATACTAATAAAACTATCAATCCAATAAAAATTCTATTTGATATCTTAGGTCCAAATAATTTAATAATTTTATTATTAAAAATAGAATATATTACTATTAAAGGAATTATTGTAAAAAAAGCTTTACTAATAAATGGAAATTTCCTTTTTGCCATTTTGCTCTCCAGAAAATTTATGAAAAATAAATTTATTTTTCTTCTTGGAAACAAATTCTAAATAGATGTATTTTTTTATTAAGCTTAATAAAAAAATACATCTATTTTTTTTTTGAATAAATATTAAATAAAATATTATGTTATTCTTCTTTTTTAAATTTTATTAAATTTAATATAATACTTCTTTCCCATTCTGGATTTTACCATTATTTCTTGATTAAAAAATTTATCTCTGTCTATTTTTCCGTCAAAATACTGAGGTTTTAAAATATCTAAATGAAATCCATATCTATCATATGACACAGCTGCTATATCGTCGTTAAATCCTACCCTTGGGATGTTTATCCTGCTTTTTGTACCGCCAATAGTTTTTCTTTCATTTTTCTTGAATACAAAATTTTTTGTTGTTTTATGTATCTGATCAATAAATTCATATTTTAATGATCCTCTGATATTTATCATTTTTGAAAAACCGTCACTGATAGCATATCCAAACTTACTAAATAAAAAAATCAATAATAGTAAAAGAATTAATAACAACAATAAAGATAAATACAAATTTCTTATTAAAAAGCATGGGTAAGTAAAAGTTACAGGAAAAGAAGTTGTGCTAAATTGTTCTTTAGAATTAAAATAGAATTTTATTCTTCCGGAATATGTACCTTGTTTCAGCTTATCTTGTATTCTTGCAGGTATTTTAATTTCTATTTCTTCATTTTCATTTAGTACTATTGGAAATCCCTCTTCATTTATACTTATTTTTTCCGGGATGCTGTCTTGTTCTAATTTTTTTGATACACTGCTAATCTCGTCAATAATTATATTTGAGATATCTAAAAAAACTTTCCTATCATATTTTGATATAACACTTCCTTTAATACTGCCAAAACTTTTAGAAATAATTCCTATTTTTTCATTCGGTTGAAATTCTATTTTCTTAAATATATCTTCGGTTTTTTCAGTAAGTTCTTTTTTATCTGGTTTATCACTTGTTTCTTTGTATTCTGCTCCCAACTCCTCTGCAAGTTTTTTTGATTGTTCTTGTCCACCAATTGATAACCACAAAATTTTCCATCCCTTTCTATCAAAAGTTTGAGCATTTTTTAAAAGAATATGTGAAATAGTCCCGTCTTTTGAAAAATATTTACTTCCGGGAGGAGCTTGTTGGTACCCATCCGACAATAATAAAACATATTTTTCTTTATTTAAATCAGTACGCGTGCTTATTTCATTTCTTAAAACATCTAAAGCATTTCCTATATCTGTATAAGGACCTGTAGCAGTTATCTGTTTTATTATGTTTTTTACATTAGTTAAATCATTTTCACTCTCAATCTTTTTATTATAAGCTGTTTGTGTTTCACCGTAAAACTTTATAATAAAAAGATTATCTCCAACATTAATTTTTTTACCTATTAATTCAGTAATAAAATAATCTTGAACATCAGAAAAAACCGGGCGCATAGAATTAGAAATGTCAACTAACAAAATAACATCTTTTTTTTCCCCTGTGTCTTGCCCGTGTAAAATTAAATTAAAAGATAAAATAAAAAAAATCACTAATAAAATAAAAAGCTTTTTCATGATTAAATCCTTATTAATTAATTGATAATAATAGAATAAATTTTAGAATATTTGAATTTTAAAATTTAATAGTAAAAAATTCAAGTAAAAAAAGATTATTTTTTTTATAACAATATATTAATTAATAATTTATTTAGAATTTAATATATGTTTGATTTTTAAGGGTATTAGTTTTTATTGAATAGTTACCATCAAAACAAGCATAACAGTATTTATCAGGTTTTTTTAAACAACTTTTTAAATTTTCAATCTTTATAAAGGTTACAGAATCAGCCCCAATAATTTTAGCAATTTCCTCTGGAGTGTTTTTTGCAGATATTAATTCTTCTACTGTTGGAGTATCAATTCCAAAAAAACAGCTATGCTTTATCCCGGGGCTTGATAAAAACATATGAACTTCTTTTGCTCCAGCATCTTTAAGTATCTTAACAATTTTTGATGCAGTTGTGCCTCTGACAAGAGAATCATCAATAACCGCAACAGATCTATTATTAATAATACTTTTTACCGGATTTAACTTTATCCTGACACTTTCTATTCTTTTATCCTGTCCCGGCTTTATAAATGTCCTGCCTGTATAATGGTTTCTGATCAAACCAAATTCAAAAGGAATACCAGCGGCTCTTGAAAAACCCAAAGCTGCAGAATTCCCGGAATCCGGAACAGGTATTACTATATCCGGCTTAATTTTACATTCTGAAGCTAATTTTTCCCCCATTTTTATTCTTATTTCATGAACAGATTCTCCAAATACAGTAGAGTCAGGTCTGGCAAAATAAATCAGTTCAAATACACATTGAGTTATTTTATCGCTTTTAGCAAATTTAAATTTCTCTTCTATTTCACCATTTCTGCAAAATAATATTTCTCCAGGTTCAACTTCAGCAATATACTTTGCTCCAACGAGATCCAAAGCGTTTGTCTCAGAAGCAAAAACAATCCCTTCATTTGTTTTGCCATAACATAACGGTCTAAATCCAAATTTATCTCTAATTGCAATTAGATAATCTTTATACAGTAAAAGAAATGAATATGCGCCGTTTAATTGAACTAATGAATTAATAAGAGATTCTTCAAAATTTTGCTTTTGAATTCTTGCAAGTAAATGTATTAAAATCTCAGAATCAGAAGTTGTTTTAAAAATTGATCCGGTTTCAATTAATTCTCCTCTTAGTCTTTCTGCATTTGGAATATTTCCGTTATGCGCTATTGCTATTTCTCCTTTATTGCAGTTAAAAACAAAAGGCTGCGCATTTACTAAATTAGAAGCGCCAAAAGTTGAATATCTTACATGTCCGATGCCGGTTGATATTTGTAAATCTAATGGTAATGACTTAAAAAAATTTGCTGATACAAGCCCTTGTCTAATAAGCAGCTCTATTGAGTCTTTATTTTTAAATGCAATTCCGCAGCTTTCCTGTCCTCTATGCTGAAGCGCAAATAATCCTAAATATAATTCTTTAATTAAATCAAAAGAGGGTTTTTTTAATGAAACACCAAATATGCCGCATTCTTCTTTTAAATTACCTGTCATCTTTACTTCCTGAAAAAAGAGGACTATATCAAAAATTAATTATATTGTCTATAGAATATAATATTCTATCTTTACATATTTTAATTATAAAACCCGCACTTTTATTTGAAATTATTTTAATACATTAGTATTATTCTAAAAAATAAGCTATATTATCCAAAATAAATAATTTTTATAAAAAATTAATTTACATTTTAAAAATAATCAAATTCTATGTTAAATATTGAAAGCGCTTCAAATTTTATTCATACAATGCTTAAAAATCATGTTAATCCTGGAGATATCACAGTTGATGCAACTGCCGGAAACGGTAATGATACAGCTTTGCTGGCAGAATTAACTGGTGCTAAAGGAATGGTTTATGCGTTTGATATTCAAAAAAAGGCATTAGAAAATACGGCTTTAAGATTGGAAAAAAACAATTTATCTGAAAGAGTAAAATTAATTCATGATTCACATGACAATATTGATAAATACATTTTTAGTAAAATCTCAACTGCTGTTTTCAATCTTGGATATCTTCCTTCTGCAGATAGAAATATTATTACTAAACCTGAAACAACAATAAATGCATTAAAAAAAATTATTGAAATACTTAATACCGGCGGATTAATTACAATAATATCATACCTAAAACATAAAGGCGGAATGAAAGAAAAAAATTATCTTGAGGATTATCTTAAAACTCGGGAACAAAAAGATTTAAAAATTTTAAAATCTGTCTATTTTGCCGATGATGAATTTGCTCCCATTATTTTTTTAATAAATAAAAAAACACATAATTTCAATTAAATAAATCTAAAGCTTACTATAATTTAATTTTTAATTTATTTATAAACTTTAAAATTTAAATTACACTATTTTTATTAATTTCTTTTTAAAAGTTGACTATTTTAATTTTATATTTTACAGTTTAAAAACATATAATAATATCAAAAATAAACAATAAATAAATTATTATTTATTCAAAATAAGGAGTCATCATGACTGAAAAGATGCTCAAATATGAAGAAAATGTTATTTTCTTAAATTGAAGCGCATGACGACTCCATCAACGAACAATTGCCTTTGGCAATTTTCTAAGGAGTAAAATAAGTGGATGAAAAAAGCCAAGATGTTTTTATAAAAGTTAAAAAATTAATAGCAAATGTATTAAATATTGATGAAGAAAAAATTTCAATAGATAGTAAAATTATTGATGATCTGGGAGCAGAGTCTCTTGATCTTGTAACGCTAATGATGGAATTTGAAGACGAGTTTAATAGTAAAATTCCAGATGAAGATGCTGAAAAATTGCTTACTGTAAAAGACACTGTAAATTATATATATAATAAAATAAAATAATTTAATTAAGGATATAAGTGTAATTTGGGAAAAAAAAGAGTTGTAATCACCGGTATGGGTACAATAAATTCTATTGGAAATAATATAGATGAATTTTGGTCAAATTGTCTTCTGAAAAAAACAAATGTACAAAAAATTCCTGAAAATTGGCTAAATTACTCAAATTTTAATTGCAACATCCGATCTCCTCTGCCGGCAATCGACTACACAAAATACTTCATAACAAACATTGAGCAAAAACAATTAGATATTACTACTCTGTTATCAATTTGTACAACAATGCAGGCTCTTGATGCAGCAAAACTAAAATATTCAAAAAAAGACGAAAAGAGAAATACTTATGAAATTCCTTCAATAAACAAAAAAAGAATTGGTGTATTAATTGGTACTGGAATTGGAGGCGTTAATACTTTTAGTTCTTGTTTTTCTCATCAAATTTTAAATAATCAAAAAAACAGTTTAAATGAATTAATTAGTAAAAATG
>CAZYID010000157.1:0-8385 GCA_964646595.1 uncultured Spirochaetales bacterium
AATCTTTGAATATCTCTCACAAAGCTCACAGAGTTCACAAAGTTTTTATGAAATAACTCCATTTATTACTCATTTAATCTCATAATAATTTTTGATAATTCATTTTTAAACCTTTGTGTTCTTTGTGCACTCTGTGAGAGATTTTTCATATTTTCATAAAAACTTTGACACTACCTAATACTACATTAATTATTTTACTTTTCAATATAAAGAATTTCTAAATAAATGTTATATGTTCTTTTTATTTTCTTCTGAGACAAAAAAAACATAAGGTTTTTTAGAAACCGGATTTTTATCAATAACAACAACTGTATTATAAACTTCTTCAATTGTTTTAAAGTTTAATACTTCATCTGGCTTACCTATTTGATGAATATTTCCATTATTTAATAAAATTAATCTATCACAGTATTCTGAGGCTAAATTTAGATCATGTAAAACAATCAATACTGTCAAATTCAGCTCTTTATTTAATTTTTTAATCAAATCTAAAACTGTTATTTTATGAAAAATATCTAAATGTGCAGTAGGTTCATCCAAAAGTAATAGTTCTGGTTCTTGAGTTAATGCGCGTGTAACATATATTAGTTGTCTTTCACCACCACTAAGTTTATCAATTGATTTATCTTTATATTTATATGTATCTGTTAGTTTCATATATTTTTCAGCAATTTCTCTATCTTTTTTTGTTTCAAATAATTGCATTTTTTTAAAATAAGGAATTCTGCCAAGAAGAATAAAATCAAAAACATTCATATAATTTGAGTCATTATTTTGTGTAACAACAGCAATATTTTTAGCAATGTTTTTATTATTTATTTTCCAGAGATTAATATTATTAAGTAATATTTCACCTTTTTTGGGTTTTAATAATCTTGTAATAGATTTTAATAATGTTGTTTTCCCAGAACCATTTGGTCCAATTATTCCTGTAAATTCATTTGTTTTAATTGAAAAATTAATATTTCTCAGAGTAAAATTCTCGTAACCTGATTCTAGTTTTTTAACTTTTAAAATATCAGCACTCATAATTTTAATTGCCTTTTACTTAATGCATAAATAAATAAGAGCCCGCCAATAATACCTGTAACTACTCCAACAGGTAATTCTAAAGGAGAGATAATAGTACGTGAAATTGTATCGCAAAGTATTAAAAAACTTGCTCCACTTAAAAATGAAGCAATTAAAATAACTCTAAAATCATAACCTACAAACATTCTAATAAATAATGGTACAATTAATCCCACAAAACCAATAATACCGCCAATAGAAACACTTATTCCTGTTAAAAATGATGTTAAAATAAACAATACTCTTTTGCTTAATTCAACATTAATTCCCAAATGGATAGCTTCTTCATCACCAAGACTTAATGCATTAAGAATGGTTGAAAAAAAATAAGAAATAACTAATCCAGTTAATGAAGCAATTATTGCAATTATAATTAATTTCCAATTTGGCTCATCTAAAGATCCCATTATCCAGAAAACAATCCCATGTATATCTTCTGTTCTTGATATTGCCATAATCAGCATAATTATTGAAGAACAGATAAAACTGATCATAACTCCTGTTAATAGCATCTCTCTTATTTTTATAAATCCTCTTTTTATACTTAAAAAATAGATTATATATATAATAAACATTGCACCAATAAATCCAAATAAAGGATAAGAAATGATTCCAAATATTCTAGTCATTTTAAAGACAATATTTAAACATACTCCAAGACCAGCACCACCAGAAATACCAAGAGTATATGGTTCGACCAGAGGATTTTTAAATATCCCCTGTAAAATTACTCCTGATAAACTTAGTGCACCTCCAATTGCAAAACCAAGTAAAATTCTCGGAAGTCTAATATTAAATAAAATTTTAAAATCTGTAGAATCTTTTGCTTTAAATAGAATATAAAAAAACCGTTTAATTGGGATAAATGTTGAACCAATGCAAATAGAAATTATGCTGATAATTATCAAAATAGCAAATAAAAATAAAATAATTAATATATTTTTTTGTAGTTTATTATTCATTGTTTTATCTGTATATTATAGTGGATAATTTTAATTAATTTTTTTAAAGCATTTAAAAAAATTACCGGTGTAGGACTGCAAATTTCATATGAATTAATCGTATATATCTCATTATTTTTTACTGCTTTAAGACTTTTATAATTTTGCCATATTTTTTTTTCTTTATCTCCTTCGATCCCCATAAGAACAATTATTATTATATCAGGATCTGAAGCAAAAACTTTTTCACGGCTATAAATACCTGCTTTTGAGTCAGAAGCAATATTAATTCCACCTGCAAACTCAATATAATCATTAATATATGTATCTTTACTAACAGTAAATAATGGTTTTACTCCAACCTGCATAAATACTTTCTTTTTAGTTAAAAGATCAGTAGTTTTTTTAATTTGTTGAACCCGGATCTTTATTTCTTTTATAATTTTTATTGCTTCTTCTTTCTTCCCAATTAATTCTCCCAAATAAATAAACTGTTCACAGATTTGATTAAAACTTTTAGCATATTCAAATTGAATAACTTGATATCCAAGTTTTTTTAATTTTTCAATTTGTTTTGGCCTTGTCAATGAAGAAGCTAAAATTAGATCAGGATTTAGTGATACAATTTTTTCAATATTAATTTCTAACAATGTACCAACTTTTTCTTTATTTTTAGCTTTTGCCGGTCTTGTACAAAAAACCGTATTTGCTATAAGAATGTCTTCAGCTTCTAATAAATAAATTGATTCTGTTACTGCAGGGCTTAAAGAAATTATTTTTTTTGGATTATTCTTATTAGAAAAAAGATTAAAAAAAATAAAAAAAAATAAAAATGCAGATATGATAAGTTTATTTTTATTAAATAAAAACATGCTTCTTCTCCTCGAAAGAATAACAATGATATGATACAGGCAGGTCTACTGACTTTCTCCCCCAATTAGTTGCCTTCCCATCCTTTTTTCAAAAAGAACAGTGGTTAAATCACTAAAAGAGTTCCATAAAATGGAGAGATTACAGTGGCGGGACCGCGAAGGATTTACACCCTCTTCCCTATTATCCAATATGGCACCTATATTTTGATAGGTACTTTAAATAAAATAGTTTAATATGTCAATTAAATATGTTAAAAACAGGATCTCCCTTTTTTCCTTAAATAAAACCATACATTTATGAATTTTAATTTACATATTTAGTTTAATATATTAAATTTAAATAAAAAACAGAGTATCAAAATGAATAATAATATAGAATTTTTTAACATTGTTGATATTAACGGAAATGCTATCGGAAAAGCAAGCCGTGATGATTGTCATAGTGGATCAAAATTACTTCATCCCGTAATACACATTCATATCTTTAATTCAAAAAAAGAATTACTTCTTCAAAAAAGAAAATTTAATAAAGACATTCAGCCTGGAAAATGGGACACATCTGTAGGCGGACATATTCAAGCTGGTGAATCATTAGAAAATGCATTAATTCGTGAAGCAAAAGAAGAGACCGGTATTGATATAAATTTAAATAAAATTATTCCTCTTAAAAAATATATATATGAATCTGAAATAGAAAAAGAATATATTAATTCTTTTATATATTTTTTTAACGGTAAAATAATTTTTCAAAAATCAGAAATTGACGAAGTTAATTTTTTTTCATTTATAGATATTCTTGAACTTATTAAAAATAATAAAACAACACCAAATTTTATAAAAGAATTTGAATTAATAAAAAAAAGTAATATATTGTAATTTAAAATTACTTAATATAAAAATGTATATGAAAAAGAAAAATATTTTTTTTATTTCAACATTTGCATTTATTAGTATTATCTCTATATTATATTTCCTTTATATAAGAAAAAAATATTTAAAAAATAATAAAAAAATAATAAAAGTAATTGCAGATTTACTTGCAAAGCCAATAAATAAAAATAACAAAAAATTAATTAATGAATTATTAAATATTGCAATTAAAACAAACAATATCAAAGAATTATGTCTCATTACAGAAAACAATGAATTTCATAGAAATAAAAAATTAAAAAAAAATGAACGCATAAACCTTTCAGAAAATATTCAATATAAAAATAAAATAATTGGATTTATAAAAATATCTTTTATTTAAAAAACTTCTTAAATTATAAATTACCTTAAAATATACTTTACTTAGCATCACATTATGGTGTTTTTTTTTAAGTTTACATTGGTAAAAATAATTTTTTGAAAATAATTTTTATAAAGCTGGATTATAAAAATTACTATCAGTTAGTCTTATAGTCTAATTAGATGTATTAATAATTGCTTTACTTTGCCATATTTTTGATCTCCATCTAAAATACATTATAATACCTCTTGTCCATTCATCCATAGAAATCCCTATCCATATCCCAATAACACCAAGATTAAGTACAACACCAAAAAGAAAAGCAAAAACAACACCAATTCCCCACATTGAAACAATACCCATTCTAACTGGAAAATTAACATCACCTGCACCCTTCAATCCATTAATAATAATTAAATTGAATGTTCTTCCAGGTTCTAATAACATTGTAAAAAGTATTAAGCTACTGCAAAGAGTAAATACATTATCTTCCATAGGAAAAATATGTAATAAATCTTTCCTAAAAAAAGACAGGAGTGCTGCTAAAAAGAAAGCCAGTACAAATGAAAAATAAAAATATCTGAAAACATTATGATAAGCTTTATCCTTTTTACCTGCACCAACAAAATAGCTGGTAATAATTTGAGTCCCCTGACCTGTAGAAAAACTAAAATATAAAATAAAACGTCCAAAAAGAAAAGCATAATTATATGCAGGCAAATTAACCTGATCAGCTAATGGTAATCCAAAATCCATTTGCGCTACAAAATAATTCATAATAATCATTGCTATATTATATGAAAGAATTTCTCCTCCATTTGGTATACCAATCCTTAAAATTTCTTTAATTGTCTGAATTTTAATTTTTAAAAATTCTTTAAAAGAAAAACTTATATCCTTTTTTCTCAAAATTATCATAAATAAAATAATTGCTGCTACTCCCTGACTAAAAACTGTTGAAACAGCTACACCTGTAACTCCCCATTGGGGAAAGCCAAAAGCTCCATAAATAAAACAATAATTCCCAAAAATATTTATACAATTACCTAAAACATTAATTATCATAGGATCCTTTGAATATCCAAAAGATCTAAGGATAGCACTAAATATTGAATTTAAAGCTAATCCTATTGAAAAAGATCCATAAACGACTAAATAGCTAACAGCAAATCCATGACGTATTTCATTTAATTTATAAATTGAAATAATTGGCTCAGCCAAAAAAAACATAATAACACTTAAAATGATCCCAACTATTATTGATAATACTATACTTGCAATTACAGTTTGCTTTGCTTTTTCACTTTTTTCAGCACCATTGTATTGAGTAATTACAATACTGGCTCCAGAAGTAACCATCATATAAAAAATAAAAATAAAGAAAACAAAAGACATTACCATTCCTACAGCTCCTACAGCATCATCACCAAAACGAATCCCATTTATTGACAGATTACTTAACATAAACATATCAACAAAAGA
Organism: uncultured Spirochaetales bacterium; assembly: GCA_964646595.1. Taxonomy (GTDB): domain Bacteria; phylum Spirochaetota; class GWE2-31-10; order GWE2-31-10; family JAFGQB01; genus CAZYID01. Next base: position 5,598 of record CAZYID010000157.1, read on the forward strand.
AAAAAGAAATTTCAGTATGTTTTCTGCAAAAATGGGTAATGTAATAGTTAAAATATTCATTCTTTTAGCTATAGAATTATTTTTAATCATTATATATCTCTTAATAATAAAAAGAAATGCAGATTATAATCATCGAGTAATGAATTGTCAAATAAATTAATTAATATAGTCAACAAAAAGTTAAAAGTGGAAAATTTTAAGTGGATTTTAATTATAAAAGTGGAGTTATCAACTTTATAGCAGTAGAACAAAAGGAAAACTAAATCAAAAAAAAAAAAATGGGATAGATATAACATAAGGGTATGATGATATTGACATCAATAACAATATTTTAAGCAAAAAATCACGAAAAGCATGGCCGAGGTTAATTCATAAAGTTTACGAAATAGATCCTATGATCTGTAAAAAAAGTGTTTCTAAAATGCATGTGACCTCGATTATATTTGACAATAATTCTATATATAAAATTATAAATAATTTAGTAAATGCAAAGAGGGTGTCAGAATAAATGTGTAAATAGCATTTTTATACTGGTACCCTTTCTTTATATAATATCGCAAATTGGTTTAAAGCACAACCCCATTCTTTTATAGGCATAGTCCATTTTTTTGATATTCTTTCTAAAGACAAATACAACAATTTAAATACTGCAGCATCATTTGGAAAACTTGCACGATTTTTAATGACTTTTCTTATTGTCATATTTAAAGATTCGATTGCATTTGTTGTATATATAACTCTACGAATATCATCAGGAAAAGCCAAAAATGGAATTATTTTATCCCAATTTGAACGCCAGGATCTGCTAATCATTGGATATTTATCATCCCATTTTTTTGAAAAATCATTTAAAGCTTTTTCAGCCATTTCAGCATTAACCGCTTGATAAATAAGTTTTAAATCTTTTGCAATTTCTTTTCTAACTTTATATGAGACAAATCTTAATGAGTTTCTAACCATGTGAACAATACAGAGCTGAACTTCTGTTTTTGGATAAATTGAATTGATTGCTTCAGGAAATCCTTTTAATCCATCAACACAGGCTAGATAGATATCTTCAACACCTCTATTTTTTAATTCAGTAATCACAGATAACCAGAACTTTGCACCTTCATTTTTTTCTATCCAGAGTCCTAATACATCCTTTAAACCGTCAAGTGTTATACCAATGGCAATAAATACGCTTTTATTTATGATTCTACCTTCATCGCGGACTTTCACAACTAGACAATCTAAATAAATAATAGGATATATTTTTTCTAACGGGCGATTTTGCCATTCTTTTACTTTTTCATGCACCGAATCTGTTACTTTTGAAATAAAATCAGCAGATACATCTATTTGATAAATATCTTTTAAATGAGCAGTAATATCTCGAGTAGTCATTCCTCGAGAATACATTGAGATAATTTTATCATCAAAACCATCAAATCTAGTTTGCCTTTTTTTGATTATTTCAGGTTCAAAATCACTGTTTCTATCACGAGGAATTTCTATGTCAATATTCCCATGATCTGTTTTTAATGTTTTTTTTGATTTCCCATTTCTTGAATTACCTGAATTATATCCTGACGGATCATTTTTTTCATAACCAAGATTTTGTGTAATTTCTGATTCTAAAGCAGTTTCAACAAGTGATTTTGTTAATTCTTTTAATAAACCATTTTTTCCAAGAAGGTCTTTAGGATTTTTATAATCCTTTAAAAGTTCTTTAATTAATTCTTTTTTAATAGCCATAATTATTTCTCCATTTATTTATTATTGGCTATTTACACAGTTTAGTTTACACCCTCGGAGCGAGGCAAGTTTAGTATATACTCTCATAGCAATACCTATAATAGTGTGTGATAACTCTTTGTAAAATTACTTCTAAATTTTTTTTGACAAATTCTTTTATTTAAATTAAATTAGTTCATAAATTGATTTTATATTGACTTTTTTTATCTTATTGAAATTGTTTATACTAGAAAATAAAACAATTACTGTTTATTTAATTATTATTTATAGTAATATTTAAATATAATTTAAAAACTTTTAATACAATATGTTTTTGAAAAAAATAAAACTTTTTTTTAAAGATACATCAAAAAGAACTTTATTTATATATTTAATTATTGTTCTAATTCTATCTTTTTTAACCTATTTTACGATGTATCAATATCCTCAAGACTTATTTTGGGATGAAAATTATCATATTTCATCTGGACAAAAATATATTGACAATACAATGTTTATGGAAACTCATCCTCCTTTAGGAAAAATGCTAATCGCTTTAGGGGAATTAATTTTTAATGGAAATAAAAATCTTGATAAATCATATTTTAACTCTACAACCCATATAAAAGATGTTCCAAAAGGATTCACTTTTTATGGAGTAAGATTTTTTTCTGTTTTCTTAGCATCACTTACAGGCTCCTTATTCTTTCTTTCTTTATATTTAATCTCAAAAAACGCTCATATTGCAGCTATATTTTCATCTTTATATATTTTTGAAAATTCTATTATCCTTCAAACAAGAGGCGCAATGCTTGAAGGAAGCCAATTCTTCTTTATATTCCTTTTTATTACTTATTTTCTTTACCTTTTTCAAAAAAGCAAAAAAATTAAAGTTCACAATTACTTTATTCTTGGAATACTTCAAGGGTTTTCTATTGCTGTTAAATTAAATAGCCTGATAGTTATTTTATGCTTCATTTTTCTCTTTTTAAAGGAAAAAAGACGTTATTTTAAATATCTTATATTTAATTTTAAATTAATTAATGATTTCATCTTAAAAGTTATATTTTCT
>CAZYID010000158.1:0-6639 GCA_964646595.1 uncultured Spirochaetales bacterium
AAAACTTAAAAAATTCTTATTGACTTATATATTCAATAAATTGTATAAAATATACAGTAAGTTCTAGACTTCTGAAAGAATAGTCAAAAAATAATTTATTTTTTCATAATTAAGGATTATTTATGCAACATGTAATCTTAAAAAAAGAACATCTTAACAATTTAATAGCAAGTCTTTCATTAACAAAAAAAGTAATAGCTCCGGTAAGTAAAGGAAATGATCATTATGCTTTTAGTGAAGTAAAAACTGCAGATGAAATTTCTTTAAATTATATTCCAACAATTTTGCCCCCCAAAAAATATTTTATGCCTCAATATGAAACATTAATTGAGTATGATATAACAGAAGGGCAGAACATGAAAGCAGTTGTAGAATATGAAGGCATGGTCCTTTTTGGTATTCATACATGTGACCTTGCTGGAATTCAAGCTTTAAATATTGTATTTTCAGATCGTCCAAAAGATTTAAATTATTTAATAAGAAAAAATAAAATAACAATAATCGGATTTGAGTGCAATGATTTATGTGATGAGAATTCTACATGCGCTCTTATGGATAATGATTCTCCTAATGGAGGTTATGATCTTTTTTTTACTGACTTAGGCGATTATTTTTATGTGCATATTAATACACAGGCAGGTGATGATATTGTTGATAACACAAAACTTTTTGAAAAAGCAACAGCTGATCAAGACAAAAAGTTAATGGAATTAAGAGAGAAAAAGAGAAAAATTTTTAAAAATAATTTTGGTATAAACTATCAGGAAATACCGGCACTTTTTGATAAATGTGTTGATAGTAAAATATGGGATGAGATTGGAGAAAAGTGTTTATCTTGCGGGAACTGTACAAATGTTTGTCCAACATGCTATTGTTTTGATACAAAGGATGAACCAAACCTTGATTTAAAAACCGGTAGAAGAATAAGAGTATGGGATTCTTGTCAGAATGAATCATTTGCAAAAGTTGCAGGCGGGGAAAACTTTCGAGAAGAAAGAAGTGATAGAAAACGACATCGTTTTTATAGAAAATTTAAATATCCTGTAGAAAAATATTCCAGATTTTTTTGTACCGGCTGCGGTAGATGTACTCGTGTTTGTATGGCAGGTATTAGTCTTATTGATACTCTTAATTCTATAATTAAGGAGAATAAAAGAAAATGATTGAAAAAGAAATTATTCAAAATTCAGAATATATTATAAAAAGGGCTAAAATAATCAGAACAAAAAGAATGACTGATCTGGAAAAACTTTTTGAAATAACTCTTCCGAATTCTGAGTGCCTTGATCATGATCCCGGGCAATTTGTAGAAGTTTCATTATTTGGAGTAGGAGAGGCTCCTATTTCTGTTGCTTCTTCTCCAACACAGCACCATTCTTTTGAGTTATGTGTACGAGCTGTTGGGAAATTTACATCAGCTATGCATAAGCTTGAAGTTGGTGACGAAATTGGCATAAGAGGCCCTTTTGGTCAGGGATTTCCAGTTAGAATTTTAGAAGGAAACGATTTATTGTTTGTTGGCGGCGGGCTTGGTATTGTCCCTATGCGTTCGCTGATAAATTATGTTATTGACAACCGTAGGGATTTTGGAAAAGTAAATATTTTGTTGGGATGTAAAACCCCTAAAAACATGCTTTTTGGTAATGAGGTTGAACGTTGGCAGGAAAGAATGGATGTTAATTTTAATTGTACAGTAGATAGTGGGGACCCTGATTGGGCCGGGAATGTTGGTCTTATTACATCATTAATTCCTGGAATAACACTTAATCCGGATCATACTTTTGCAATTGTGGTTGGGCCTCCAATAATGTATAAATTTGTTCTTAAAGAACTTCTGGCAAAAGGAATTCCAGAAAGACAGATTCTATTATCATTAGAACGCCATATGAAGTGTGGATTGGGAAAATGTGGTCATTGTCAGATAGAAGATATCTATTGCTGTCAGGACGGACCGGTTTTTAGTTATGATAAAATTAAGAAAATAAAAGGGGCCATATAATGAAAAGACCTAAAGTTGCTTTTTTTGATTTTGCTTGTTGTGAAGGTTGCCAATTACAGGTTGCAAATTTGGGAGAAGCTCTCCTTGATATATTAAGTTTAATCAATGTTGTTGAATTCAGAGAAGTTATGTCTGAAAAATGGGATCAGAGTTTTGATATATCAATAATAGAAGGAAGTATCACAACAAAACACGCAATAGAAAGAATTAAAGAAATTAGAAAAAGATCTAAAGTATTAATTGCATACGGTTCCTGCGCCACTATTGGCGGAATAAATGGAATGAAAAATAATTTTAAATTAGATGACATTAGACAATCAGTATATGGTGATAAATATAAATTTTTTCCAACAGTCGAAACAAGACCTGTTTCAGATATTGTTAATGTCGATTATTTTGTACACGGCTGTCCTATTTATCCACCGGAATTTTTAAAGGTTTTAAAAGCAGCTTTAGCTGGTCTTCCTTATTTTGTGCCTGATACTGCTGTATGTGTAGAATGTAAATTTAATGAGAATGTCTGCATGTATGAAAAAGGCGTAACATGCATGGGCCCAATTACCAGGGGAGGATGTAATTCCTGGTGTGTAAATAATGGAAATATTTGTTATGGCTGTAGAGGAATGGTTACCAATCCTAATGAAAAATCTGCAAAAGATGTTTTAGAAAAATATAAAATTTCGATGGATATGATTAAAAATAAAATGAATATGTATAATAAATGCAGGGAGTTAAATAAAGATGAGTAAAAAAAACATTAAAATAAATGTAGAATATTTAACTCGTGTTGAAGGGCACGGAAATATAGTTGTAAATGTCAATGATGGTGTTTTAGAAAAATGTGAACTTCAAATAGTAGAAGCACCAAGATTTTTTGAAGGAATGCTTAGAGGCAGATCAATATTTGAAGCACAGCATATAACTTCCCGTATTTGTGGAATATGTGCATGCGGTCATACTTTAGCTTCAATTCAGGCTGCTGAAGATGCTATTGGATTTGTCCCAAGTGAGCAGACAATTAAATTAAGAAAGCTGCTTTTGCATTTTGAAAACTTGGATAGTCATATATTACATATTTATCTGCTTGTTGCGCCTGATTTATTAGGAGTCAAAAGCTTTGTCCCTTTAATTGATTCGCATAACAAAGTAGTAAGAAGAGCTTTAAGAATGAAAAAGACATGTAATGATGTATGTGATATTCTGGTTGGCAGACATGTTCATCCGATTTCTTCTATTGTTGGAGGATTCACTAAGCTTCCAAAAGAAAAAGATTTGGATGCAATGCTTGAAATTTTAGTTGGAATGAGACCGGACATGGAAGCAACAGTTGAACTTGGCGCAAAATTAAAATTTCCTGTTTTTGAAAGAGAGACAGAGTATGTTGGACTGGTAAGTGATGATGATGAATATCCTTTATTGATAGGAGATGTAGGTTCAACAGACGGCGTAAGAATGCATAAAAATGATTATAAAAAAATAACAAATGAATTTATTGTGCCTCATTCTTCTGCTAAACATGCAAAGTTAAGCAGAAACTCTTATGCAGTTGGCGCCTTAGCAAGATTCAATCTTAATGCAGATAAACTTCATCCAAAAGCAAAAGCAATTGCCGATGCAATTGGTTTAAAACCTGTTTGTACTAATCCATTTTTAAATACAGCTGCTCAACTTATTGAATGTGTTCATTCATTAGAAGAATCAATTATGATCATAGAAGATCTTAAGAAAACCGGGATTAATTATGATGAAGAAATTCTTGTTGGATTAAATGAGACAAATCAGATTAAAGTAAAACCAGGCAATGGTGTTGGTGCTGTAGAAGTTCCAAGAGGAATATTATTTCATAATTACGAAGTTGATGAAAAAGGCATAATCCAGAAAGCAAATTGTATTATACCAACAAGTCAGAATGTTAATAATATTGAACAAGATATGCTTAAATATGTTCCAGAGTTTATAGATAAAAAACAGGATGAAATTAGACTGGGCCTTGAGATGCTTGTTAGAGCATATGACCCATGTATTTCCTGTTCAGCGCATTTTCTGGATGTTAAATTTGTTAACAGATGAAATAAAAAAAACACTTAATCTTGAATTAAAGGAAAAAACCTTAATAATCACAATTGGCAATAAACTCAGATCTGATGACAGTATAGCTTTATATATTGCTGAAAAAATTAAAAACCTTCCTGATTATATCACTTTAATAAATGCTGAAAACAAACCTGAAAATGTTATTGATTCTGCAGTTTCAATGATGCCTTCAAAAACTATTTTTATTGATGCGGCAAACTTTAATGGATTTCCTGGAGAGATTCGTCTAATCCCTTATGAGTTGATTCCAGAATCAACATTAAGTACTCATACATTTCCTTTAAAAATAATAATAAAAATATTGGAAGAAGACACAAAAAGTAAAGTTTATTTTTTAGGGATACAGATAAAAGATGCCAGTCTTGGTGAAATAATTTCAAAAAAAGTTAAAGAAACTGCAGATGAAATAATAGAATATTTAAATTCTTTTTAAAAAAAATATCGAGTAATTTAAATGAAGTTTTTAATAATAAATAATTTATAAAATAATGGAGGAAATTAAATTGCTAAATAATAAAATCTTATACTTTTCAGGAACAGGTAATTCATTTTATGTTGCAAAGAAAATATCTGAACAAATTAAAAATGTTGAGATTCTTAAAATTACAGAAAAATTATTACAAAATGATATTATTATTGATTGTAATATTTTCGGCCTGGTTTTTCCTGTTTATGCTTTTGGATTACCGACTATAGTAAAAAAAGTTGTAAATAAAATAAAGATTAAACATTCTAATTATTTTTTTGTGGTAGTAACTCATGGGGGAGCACCTGAAAAAACATTGGAAATTATTGAAAAGCAAGTTTTAAAAAAAGGATATAAAATAAATGGAGCTTTTGAAATAAAAATGCCAAGTAATTTTATTGCTAAGGGAAAAATAAACAAAGAAGAGGTTTTGGAAAAAATAAATGATAGTGAAATTGAAATAAAAGGAATGATTGGAAAAATTCAAAATAAAAAAATAACAAAAATAGAAAAAAGAAATAAAATCAAATCTATTATAAAATCAGGAATAATAAAAAACTTATTTTCACTTATGGAAAATAAGTTTGATAAAGATTTTTTTGTAAAAGTTAATTGCACAGGGTGTGGAATATGCAGGGAAGTATGTCCGGTAAATAATATTATTTTAAATTCAAAAAAACAACCAGTATGGCAGCATAACTGCAGTGTTTGCATGGCCTGTATAAATTGGTGTCCAAGTAAATCAATTTATTATAAAGATTTAAAATCTGAAAAAAATTATTATCATCATCCATTAATTAAATATAAAGAATTATTAAAATAAAATTATTTTTAAAGGAGTCATTTAAATGCTTAATTCCGGAAAAAAACATTTTATTGTTTTTTTAATTATAAGTTTTTTTTATTTATTTCCTTTTTCATGTGATTTAAATGCAAAGGAGTCAATAAATCAGGCTATTTTAAAAGAAATGGTTAATAAAATCGAAAACGAAAAAATGGGAATACATAGTATTGTTATACTAAAAAACAAAAATTTGGTTTTTGAAAAATATTTTAATCAATATAACAAAGAAAGATTGCATTTAACTTATCATATTATAAATAGTATTATCTCCAGTCTTATTGGTATATGTATTGATCAGGGATTAATACAAGATGTTGATCAAAAAATAATTACTTTTTTCCCGGAATATTCAGGTCTTATTACAGACCAAAGACAATATAAAATAACAATTAAACATTTATTAACTATGTCAGGCGGGTATAAATGGAATTCGGAACATCATAATGATCCCATTAAAGAGTTTGTGGAAAACAGCAATTTACTTGAGTATATGTTTAAGTGTCAACTGGTTAATGATCCCGGCACCAGATTTAGTCAGAACAGCGGGGGAATATTTTTACTTACAAAAATAATTGAGAAAGTTTCATCTAAAACAATTGAAGATTTTGCAGATGAAAAATTATTTAAACCTTTAGGAATATTAGATTATAAATGGGAAAGAGATCCCATAGGCAAAACCAAAGGGCCATATGCCCTTTATATGAAACCAATTGATATGGCAAAATATGGAAGCTTAATTTTAAATAACGGTAAATGGAATAACAAGCAAATCATTTCAGACAAATGGATAAAAGAGTCAACAAAACTGCATTTTAAACTTACTCCAAGATTTCAAATTTTCAAAGAATTAAATGAACAGGGAGCTGGATATTTTTGGTGGATTTTTCCTGATATGATTGCTGCTCAGGGACATTCCGGTCAAAATATTTATATTTTAAAAGAAAAAAAAATTGTGATTGTTTTTACTGCTGCTGCACTTTTTGTTACGCCTGCACAATTATATAAAGATTTTATTAAAAAAAGTATTTTATAAATTGAGGATTTAAACCGCAGAAAGGGAACATGCAGACTGTACAATAAGTCTCTCACAGAGGGCACAAAGAGATTTAAAAAATGTTAGAAAAAGCATATATTTATCAATATTATATATATAATATTGATAAATAATTATAAAACATAATTATAAATACTATAAAACTCTGTGTTCTTTGTGAACTTTGTGAGAAATTTCTTAGT
>CAZYID010000158.1:6649-8359 GCA_964646595.1 uncultured Spirochaetales bacterium
TTAGAAAAAGCATATATTTATCAATATTATATATAATAAAGAGAATACATCAATTTAATGCGCCATATTGGTTTAAATCCGCAATATGGTCAGGAGAATATGAAGCTGGGAAAAATATCAAAAGGTAAAGTATTAGATGAAGTAATTATATTAATAGAAGGATCAAAAAAATTAGAAAATGCAGGTGCGGATTTAATAATTTTAGAAAAAATACCTGAAAAAGTATCCAAAATTGTTATGGAGATATAACATTAAGAGAGCTGTCGGAAAAAATAGCAAAGATATCGACTGTAAATTCAATTGATATTTTTGCTGTACTTGAAGCTCTGCTGAAAACAATCCCTCAAGAGTTATTAAAAGGCAATATTGTAGAGCTTGGTGATTTTGGAAGTTTTTATACAGTAATTACAGGTAAAAGTACAGACAATATCAAAGAGTTTAATAATTCTTTTATTGAAAATGCAGTAATAAAATTTAGACCCGGTAAAGTGATAAATAATGTATTAAAAGATGCAGAATTTTATAAGATTAATTAAATTTTTATTAGTTAATTTTTGTATTTATTAGCTTCTATTATTCTTTATGATGCTTTGTTTTTTTCAAAAGCTAGTGAACTTTTACTCAAAAGCTAGTGAGCTTTTTAATAATCAAAGTTATTAGTTTGAAAATTATAGCGTGTAATAATTCTCAGAAAACGCTGAGAGACTGTATGAATAATTGTTTTTTAACCGCCCGCTCCCTTCGGTCATTAGAGATCGCAGAGAAAGAGGGAGGATTTTTTTATTTTTTTTAAAAAATAAAAAAATTTGAGTTTTAATTATGCTCCATTTCTTGTACTCGTAAATGTATATTTATAAGAAAATGTATTTAAGTGAAAAATAGCAACAGAAAATCAAAAGAATATCTCAACAAATTTAGATAAAAAATTAAAAAGATAGAAATAAGTCAATAATAAATAGAAATACATCATTGAATTATTAAAATAAAAATTTATAATCATAATAAATCTAAAATAAAGAGAAAAGTATTAAAAAGCGTTTTTTGTTTTAATTATTATTAAGTTGATTTTATTATATAAAATATTCAGAATAAATGAATGTGAAAGATAAAAATAATTTTATATCAACAGATAATGTTTATAATTACGTTTTTTAAAACGGGATTTTGATTTATAACTGATGTTATCAGTTTTTTATTATTTTACAGTCAAAACTATAAAGTTTTGAAAGATTAAGAGGTGTTTTATGAAAAATTTTTTTGTTATTTTTTTTGTTGTTTTTTCAGTTTCTATTTTTTTTGCACATGCGCCGACTGATGTTAATGTTTATCTGGATTCATCCAATAATATCATTGTTGTGGAAGTACAGCATGATATCAGCAAGACAAAAGTCATGGACACAGCAAAACATTTTATAAAAGAAATTATAGTTAAAATAAACGGGAAAGTGATTGAAACAAAAAAATTTAAAATGCAGGATTCTAGCAAGGATCAGATGACAGCTTTTACTGTTCCTCGTTCTAAAATTAAAATGGGGGATAAAATAACTGTTGAAGCTAAATGTAATCTTAGTGGAATTTTGTCAGGGGAATTAATGGTTAAATAAAAATCAGGTATTATTTTCAGAAGGTATGGATAAATAATTTAAGTAATAGGGGTATTTTATAACAAAAATTATAATTATTATTGATGAAATTTTAAGAATTATCCTA
>CAZYID010000159.1:0-8115 GCA_964646595.1 uncultured Spirochaetales bacterium
CGCTTAATATAAAAGAGATGCCTTCTAAAGGAATTTTTCCGTAAATATGACATATCGCTATAAAAAATTGCCTGGATGCTTCAATAGTCATCATTGCAGGGACATGTTCAACAGAGTGCTCAAAGAAAAATGTATGATTTTTATCAGCAAACATATTAGCAAAAAAAATATCATCTTTTTTAAAGTCAGTTATTTTTTCAAAAATTGTAGATATGATTTCTCTGTTATCGAAATCAAATATTTGAAGGTCTTTTTTTTTAAATGTTTTTAAAATATTAATTTCATCAATTTCGGTTATTTCTTCTTTTAATATATAATTGTTATTTACTTTATCTTTGTTGTAATATTGAAATAATAATTTCAACTCTTCTTTAGAGATTATTTTTTCTTTAATTAAATTTTTCAAGTATTCTTTTTCAATAATATGAGGGATATTGTACATAACATAAAATAAGGTGTTATCTTTATTGTTATTATTATGATGCAGAATATAATATTTTAATAGTAGTTTTTTTTCTTCTTTATTGATGTTTTTTAAAATATAATTTTCAAATTTTTTTTTATTTATTTTAACAGGAAGGGCTCTTCTTAAATTATAAATAAGTACATTTTCATCTTTTGTTTTATGTACATATTTTTTATCAATTAATCGTTTTTTTTCATTTATCATTAAAAATCTCATGTAAAATTATAATAATATATATAAAATAGCGATTGAGATACATTTTTTCATTTATAAAATTACATTTTAAATTAAATTAAGTGATAAATTCTTTTTTTTTTAATTTTTTTTAGTATAATTTAGTTGTAATGCTATATTGTACTTTGGTACAATATAGCATTATAAAGGGAAAAATGGAATACTTCATGTTTTAATATTTTAATTTAATTATAATATAATGGATGGCTTATATGCTTCAAATAAAAAACTATAAAATCAAGTCAGAAGTTTACAAAAGTCAGAACACCATAGTTTATAGAGCTTTAAGGAATAGTGACAATTTACCAGTTATAATAAAAATATTTAAAAAAGAATACCCTTCATATGAGGAAATAAAAGGAAATAAATATGAATATGAAATAGCAGAAAAATTATCAGGTGTTAAAGGCATAGCAAGAGTAATTGAATTATTAAATTATAATAATAGTTTAATAATGGTGATGGAAGACATTAATGGGATTTCATTAAATAAAATTCTTGAACGTGAAAATATAGATGTTAAATTATTTCTTAAACTTTCAATAAAGATTTCAGAAATTCTTGATAGGATACATAAACATAATATTATACATAAAGACATTAAACCCAGTAATATTGTTATTAATTTGGATACTTTAAAAACACAAATTATTGATTTTAGTCTTTCTTCAGAATTACCAAAAGAAAACTTAGAAGTAATTCATCCTGATCATCTTGAAGGAACTTTAGCTTATATTTCTCCTGAGCAGACAGGAAGGACGAACAGATCTATAGATTATAGATCTGATTTTTATTCTCTTGGTGTTACTTTTTATGAAATACTCACAAAAAAATTACCTTTTTATTCGAAAGATCCCAATGAATTAGTTTATTTTCATTTAACAAAAGAACCAATTGCTCCGGATAAAATAAATAATAATATACCGCCTGTTATTTCAAATATTATATTAAAACTTTTATCAAAAAATGCAGAAGACAGATATCAAAGCGCAATAGGAATTATTACAGATTTAAAAAAATGTGAAAACGAATTATTAAAAACAAAGAAAATAACTAATTTTAAATTAGGAAAAGGCGATGTTTTTGATAAATTTCAAATTCCGGAAAAAATTTATGGCAGGGAGAAAGAAGAAAAAATAATATTAGATGCATTTAATCAAGCTTCTAAAGGGAAAAGACAGGTAGTATTTGTTAAAGGAAAAGCTGGAATTGGAAAGACTTCAATTATTAATGAGATTCATAAACCTATTGTTAAACATCGCGGTTATTATATTAAAGGTAAATTTGATCAATATAAAAAAAATATTTTATATTCTGCAATTATTCAGGCTTTTAAAGAATTAATAAAATTTATTCTTACTGAAAAAAAAGAAAGTTTATTCATCTGGAAAGAAAAATTATTAAAAGCAGTTGGTTCTAATGGTCAAATTTTAATTAATATGATTCCGGAATTAGAATTAATTATAGGTAAGCAGCCAAAGGTGCAAATTCTTGCTCCTAATGAAACGCAAAATAGATTTAATATGGTTTTATTAAATTTTGTTAAAGTATTTGCACAACAAAATAATCCTTTGATTTTATTTATTGATGATCTTCAATGGAGTGATAGTTCCAGTATTCAATTAATTGAGCTGTTAGTAAATGATTCTGAATTAAATTATTTTATGTTTATTGGATCTTATCGTGATAATGAAGTTGATAAATCACATCTGTTTTCTTCAACTCTTCTAGATGTAAAAAAGACTGATAAAATAATTCACACCATTAATGTTAAGGCTCTTGATAAAACCAGTATTACAGAATTTTTAGCGGATACTTTATATGTTAATAAAGAGCAGGTAAAAGATCTGTCGGTTTTAATTCATAAAAAAACGTTAGGAAATCCTTTTTTTATAAAAGAATTTTTAAAAACTCTTTATAGTAAAAAATTATTATTTTTTGAAAAAAAGTGGATATGGGATCTAAAAAAAATTAAAGATGCAGGCATAACAAATAATGTTGTAGCATTAATGATTGAAAAGCTTGAAAGCTTAGAAGATTATATTTTAGATATAATAAAAATTGCTTCCTGCATAGGTCTCTCTTCAAATTTAATATTACTTGCTGAATTAAATGACATGACAGAATCAGAATTATTTTCTTGTATAAAAAAAGCTATATATTATGGATATATAATAAAAGTAAAAAATCATATTGTTTTTGTTCATGATAGAATTAGAGAAGCAGTTTATAAAATAATTTTGGATCAGGAAAGAAAGACAATTCATTATAATATTGGATTATATTTATTTAACAAATATAAAAAAACAAGAAACAGTGATTTAATTTTTAACATTGTTGATCAATTAAATTTAGCCGGGGATTTAATAAAAGAAGACCAATTAAAAATATTAATTGATTTAAATTATAAGGCAGCAGTTAAAGCAAAAAATTCGGCTGCGTTTTTACAGGCAATAGAATATTTTAGGATTTGTTCGAACTTATTACCGGATGATATATGGCATTTGGATTATGATTATGCATTAAGTTTTTTTACAGAATGGGCTGAAGTAGAATATATTTCAACAAATGTTCAGAGGGCAAATGAAATTGTTAATAATATTATAAATAATGCTCATAATACAATTGATAAAGTAAAAGCATATTTAGTCTTGTTGCGTTATTACAATACTAATATGTTGTTTAAGGAATCAATTAATCTCGGTATAAACATGATAAATGAATTAGGTTATAAATTTCCAAAATTAGAAAAAATAAATTTTATTAAAACAATTTTTGAAATAATTAAATTTAATTTATTAATAAATAAAAAAAAGAAGAAATTAAAAGTTAAGAACATTATTGATTTAGTAGACTTACCTGTTACAAAAATTAAAGAAATTAATGAAATAATAATGATTTTATTAAATATTGGCGAAGCTTGTTATACAAATTCTTCTGATAAATATCCTTATTTAATTGCAAAGATGGCAAATTTTGCATTAAAATATGGTTTGACATATTCACACTTTGGAGGAATCACAGCACTTGGAGGAGTATTTGCAATTGGATTAAAAAAATATAATTTGGCATATGAATTAGGGATTTTAGAATTAAAACTTATTGAAAAATCTGAAAGTAAATTTTTAAAATGTTTTTGTAACTTTATTTTTAGTATTACAATATTACATTTTAAAAAACATTTAAAAGAATCAATACATTATTTATCTGAAACATTAAAAGACGGCCTTGATTCAGGTAATAATGAATATACTTCTTATGCAATCAATCATATTTGCATGAGATATTTTTTTATTGAGAATAATTTAGAAATTGTTAAAGATTATTTTGATAAATTTACTATTCTTCAAAAAAGATTAAAACAAAAAGATTCATTTGCATATTTTTATCCGGTTAAACAGAGTGTTTATGCTTTATTAGGTTTAACTAAAAATAAATTTATGATTGACGGAGATTTTTTTAGTGAAGATGTTGATTTGGAAGCAATAAAAAAATCTGATTATAGTGCAGGGCTTGGTATTTACTATACGTTTAAACTTATTTTAATTTTTATTTTAGGAGATTATAATAATTGTTTAGAATATGCAAATCAAGGAAAGAAATATATTGAGCTAAATTATGGACAGTTTCAATCTTATGCTTTTATATTTTTTGCATGTCTAACATATTTGTTAAATATTAATAATTTAACAAAAAAAGAAAAAAAACAAGCTTTGAAATATGTTTTAGATAATCAGAAGAATTTTAAAATACTAAGTGAATCATGTCCTGAAAATTATAGCCATATGTATTTTCTTGTTTCAGCAGAATATTTAAGATTTCAAGGTAAAGACGCCGACGCAATGGTTTATTATGATAAAGCTA
Source organism: uncultured Spirochaetales bacterium (assembly GCA_964646595.1). Classification (GTDB taxonomy): domain Bacteria; phylum Spirochaetota; class GWE2-31-10; order GWE2-31-10; family JAFGQB01; genus CAZYID01. The sequence goes on from CAZYID010000159.1 coordinate 4,565, forward strand.
TTCAATCAGCTAAAGATAATCAATTTTTATTTCTTGAAGCTTTGGCAAATGAACTTGCAGCAAGATTTTATCTTTTTAAAAAGAGCGATAGAATTTTTCAAACATATATGACAGGAGCCTGTTATTGTTATATGAAATGGGGTGCAAAAACTAAATTAGAAGAATTGGAAAAGGAATTCCCGGAAATTTTTAATTATATATTTGAATTAAATAATAAATCGTTAGATTCTATACGAAAAACTATTCCAACAATAACCAATTCGGATAAATCATTATTTGCATTGAAATCTGCTTCTTTAGATGTTTCCTCTATTATGAAAGCAACACAAGCAATTTCGAGTGAAATTAAGATGGAAGGATTATTAAAAAAATTAATGGAAATTGTTGTTGAAAGCGCAGGCGCGCAAAAAGGTATTATTATTATAAATAGAAATGAAGATATGTTAATTGAAGCTGAAACAAGCAATAGCAATAAAGATTTGATTTTGTTAAAGTCAAATCCAGTAACAAAAAGCAAGAATCTATCACAGGCAATTGTTAACTTTGTATTAAGGTCAAAAGAAGCAATTAAACTTGATGATGCTTTAAATGCCGGTTTTTTTATTAATGATCCTTATGTGAAAAAGAATAAACCAAAATCAATTTTATGTTTTCCAATTATTCATCAAAATTATTTAATTGGTATTCTTTATCTTGAAAATAATATTACTACTTATGCTTTTAATGATCAACATCTTGAGGTTTTAAAAATTTTATCCAGTCAGGCAGCAATTTCGATATATAATATTTATTTGTATGAGAATACTAAGGAAAAAGAATTATTAGAAAAGGAAATGAGATTGGCATCTGATATTCAGACAAGCATGTTCCCTAAAAATTTACCAATAATAAAAGGATTTGATTTATATGCTTTATGCAAGATGTCAAAAGAAGCTGGAGGAGATTTATATGATGTTATTCAAATCACAGATACCAGTTATCTGTTTATTATAGGTGATGTTTCGGGTAAAGGGATTTCTTCTGCATTATATATGAGTTCTGTTATTAATATGATAAGAATATTAGTAGAAAGCGATAAAAGTAAAATTGAGAAAATAAATAATAAATTGTTTTTAAAAGATATACTTATCCGATTAAATAAAGTATTAAAAAGTATCATGAGAAAGGATAGTTTTGTTACTCTTTTTTTTGGATTGTTGAATGTTAAAAATAATTCTTTTGTTTATACAAGCAGTGGTCATGGTCCTATATATTTATTTAATCCAAAAAATGATAAATTTTTGGCATTGAGAACTAAAGGGATGGCGTGTGGTGTTTTATCTCCGGAAATATATAATCATGAAATTGAAGTAAAAAAAATAATAGTTGAAAAAAAGGACTTTTTTGTTTTTAATACAGACGGAATTAATGAAGCAAGAGATAAAAATAATGTTGAATATTTTGATAATTATATTAATATGATTAAATCTATAAAAGAGAACGATACTTCATTTGATGGAATTAATAAAATTTTTAAAAATTATAACAAATTTATTAAAAATCAGCCTCAATTTGATGATATAACTTTAATGTGTTTGAAAAAAAAATAAAGTGTGATAAAATTTATAATATGTATAATTTGTTTTTAGATTTTAAACAAAAGACAGATCAATTTTTTTTAACCTCTTTGCCAAAAATAAATAATGAACAAAAATTAAATTTTAAAAAAGAGTTTAAAATAAATTTTTATCCGCAAGATTCATCAATTAGTATTTCTTTTAGTACAAAATATTTTCCAAAACCGATTAAGCTTTCTTTTATACAATTTATTTTAAAGAATTTATTAAGTAACTTAATAAATAATGAAACTCTTATTGCAGATATAATAATTGCAATTGATGAAATAGTATCTAATATTTTAGAACATTCTTATAAAAAAACAGGAAATGAAGAAATTTGTTTTGAATTTATTTTCACACAAAAAAAGATGATAATGCATATTAAAGATTTTGGGCCTTTTGGTCATTTAATGGATATTTCAAAGGTAAGTGGAAATAAGTCTAAAAACACTTTTATGAAAAAAAAACGCGGTATGGGCGTATATATGGTAAAAAAGATAATGGATCAAGTAGAATATGAAGTTATTCCGGATAAATATAACTTGTTAACAATAATAAAAAATTTTGATAGTTCTTCTCTTTTGTTATAAGTCTTTATTGAATATACTTAATTACTAAGATAAAAATAAAATAATTAATTGCAAAATGATAAATACTATTTTATACTTATTTTTTAAAAAATTCATTATTATAATGGATTTAAAAAAAGTATTTTTCTTATCAAAATTATTAATAAGAATACGTAAAAAAACATGGATTGTATTTAGCTTTTTTAAATTTTAATAATAATATTGCAAAAGATATTTAGTGATTTTACATAAAATTTTTAATAAATAGATTAATTGTTTAAATAAATTTATTTTAGACTTTTAAGGAGTTTATTATTTCCATGTTTAATTCATTTAAAATGTTTTTTATAGTAGGAAGAGGCCGTTCAGGAACTTCTTTATTAGTATCCATGTTAGATCAACACTCAAAAATTGTTATTCCTCCGGAAGCTGTGTTTATTATGCTGCTGTATTCAAAATATTCAAAAAATAAAAAACTTAAAAAAGAAAAAATTTTTTCCTTTTATAACGATATATGGATTGAAAGATGGCTGGAAAAATGGGATTTAAATAAAAATGAATTAAAAAAAGATTTTTTGTCTTTGCCTGAAAATGCTTCTTTTAATGATTTATGTAAAATTATTTATTACAACTATGCAAAAAAAAGAAAAAAAGATGGAGATTATATTATTGGAGATAAAAATCCGCAATATTCTTTGTTTTTAAAGGAATTAATTTTACTTTTTCCGGAAGCTAAATTTATTCATATTATTCGAGATTATAGAGACAACATTTTATCATTTAAGAAAGTGAGATTTGATTTAAAATTTACAACAGCTTTAGCTTATAGATGGGTAAGATATAATAAGGATATTTTAAAAATGAAAAACAAATATCCTGAAAAATTTATTTCAGTACAGTATGAACAATTATTAAAAGAACCAAAACAAGAATTAATAAAGATATGTGATTTTTTAAGTATTAAATATAATCCTATTATGCTTGAATATTATAAAAATCAAAATGATTGTATTCCGGTTTTTCATAAAAATTTAAAAAAACCGATTTTAAAGAAAAACAGTAATAAATGGAAAAAGAAAATGGATAAAGATGATATAAAAAAAGCCGACTGTATCTGTTATAATTTAGCTAAAGAATTTGGTTATAATTCATCGAGTATTAAAGTTAATGTTTTTTTATTAATTATCTCATTATTTGGTATAATTTATGGATGGTTTTCCATATTATTTGAAAAAAAGTTTTTTTCTTTACCTTTGTTTATTAGTAAAAAAATTATGGATTCATATAGAAGAATGGTCCATCAGAGTAAAGATTACATTTGAATAAGCATTATCCACAATTTTATAAAAAAATGTTGACAGAATATACATTTTTTTGTAGACTT
>CAZYID010000160.1:0-8089 GCA_964646595.1 uncultured Spirochaetales bacterium
CGATAGGAAACAACGTTTGTTGTGAGGAAAATGTTTACGCAGATAATTATATGATGCAGAATAAAGTAATTTATAAAATATAGAAAAACTGGTTCCAAGGGCGGAGGCCTTTGGTCCCTCCCGGACAGGGTAAAACTTGTTTTGGACTACGATAGAAATCCAGAGTTTGCTTGAGGGAGACATATTAACGGCAGATAATTACATGATGTAGAATAAAGTAATTTATAAAATATAGAAAAATTGGTTCCAAGGGCGTAGCCCTTGGTCCTACCTGGACAAGGTATCTTTAAATATTTCTTTTATTATTTTTACAAAACTAATATTATTAAAAAAATCTTCAATAAACTTTTTATTATCTGTATTCACTTTATTATTATGACAAATTAAAGTTATTCCTTCAAATACTATAGATGTTATACTTGGGATTACTGTTGTTATTTGTTCGAAAAATATTTTGATATATACACTATTAAACATAAAAAAATTTAATCAAGATCAAAAAAATGGATTAATTTTTAAAGACTTTATCTTTTTAATTTGTTAATTTACATAATAATAGAATAAATAAATTTAAAATTGTTGATAAATGCTTAAAAAATTAAAAAATAAATTTAATAAAGAATATTGGCCCTTAATTCTAAAAAATATTAATAATACAATAAATAAAAATTTCAAGAATGATTTATCAAAGGAAATAATATATTATCATTTAAACTCTTTTGGTAAAAGAATAAGATCTCTATTAACTTTATACATCTATAAATGTTATGATAATAAACTTGAAAATGTATTTCCGTTTGCAGCAGCAGTAGAATTACTTCATAATGCGACATTAATCCATGATGATATACAGGATAATGATGCTACAAGAAGAGGTAAAGTATCATTATGGAAAAAATATTCTATAAATCAAGCAATTAATGCTGGTGATTTTCTTTTTATTTCTTCAATAGATGTTATTTTAAATAGTTCTTATAATGATCCACTTAAATTCAAACTTATCAATTTATTATTAAATGCAAGTTATGAATTAACAAATGGTCAGATATTAGATATTGAATTTAAAAATAAAGATGAGATGTTTATTAATGATTATTTTGAAATTTGTTATGGAAAAACAGGCGGTATTTTTAAATTAATAGTCAATGGAGCTCTTTATCTTGCAGGAATTAATATTGAAAATTATAGCAAAGATTTAGATGAAATTGGTAAAACATTTGGATGTATATATCAAATTAGAGATGATATAGTTGATATTTTAGGTAAAAAAGAAGGCAGAAAAAAAGGAAGTGATATAATAGATGGAGAATATACTATATTAGTAATAAGTGCTTTGAATAATTTAGATAAAAAAGGGAAAAAAGAATTAATAGATTTGTTACATTTAAAAAATAAAGATAAAAAGACTATTGATTATATAATAAAAATTTATAATAAAACTAATGCAATTAAAATATCAATAGATTATTATAATAATGAAGTTAAAAAAATTTTTAAAAATAATTTCTTGAATAAGAATAAAAAAATATTTAATTTATTTAAAGAAATTATTGATTACATGAAATTTTAAAAAAAAAGAATAAATACTATGAAAGCAAAGAATATTTTATTAGCAACTCGTTTCCCTTTTATTAGCGCATCTGTACTACCTTCAATATTCACCATTACCTGGATATGGATTTATAAGAATGAATTTCATTTGATTTATTCTATATTAACAATATTAGGTATAATATTTGTTCACTTATTAGCCAATACTATAAATGATTATTTTGATTGGGATGCAAGTGATAAAATTAATGAATTTTCGGGACCATTTAGCGGTGGAAGTAGAAAAAAATTAGAAAATATTTTATCTAAAAATACATTTTTAATTTTAGCATTCATATTTTTATTATTATCATTACTAATTTTATTATTTTTTATTTTAAATAAAAGACCTCTGGTTATTTATATTGGAATAGCTGGAGCATTAATTGGTATATTATATTCCACCCCTCCTCTTTCATTGCAATCACGGGGTCTTGGAGAAATATTTATTTTTTTAGCTTTTGGACCATGTATTACATTAGGGACAGGTTATGCAATTACAGGTAATTTTGATTATATATATCTGTTATTGGGTATTCCTAATGGAATATTAACTACAATGATTATTGTTATTAATGAATTTCCTGATTATAAAGCAGATAAGGAGTCAGGTAAAAAAAATTCAGTTGTAAGATTTGGGTTTAAGATTTCTCTATATATTTATACTGCTTTGCATGTTTTATATTATTTTTCTATATTAATATTATTTATAATGAAATTATTACCAATTATTATTTTTATTTTATATATTACAATACCATTATCTGCACTAAATATTAAATCTTTATTTAAAAATTATCAGGAACCGCTTAAATTAATACCAGCTCAAGCTCAAACAATCCAGTTGCAGATGATATCAAATATTTTGATTATAGTGACTCTTTTTACAGTTTTTTTTCTAAGTAAAATAAATATTAAAATATTATAATGTGGAAATAATTATTGTTTTATAAATATGTAGAATTTATTAAGAATCATGAAAAATATTTTGTGATCTTTTTTATATTTTTTAATCTTTTCTTTATAGTTGGAACAATCTTAAAAATAGATATAGATTCAGATTTTATAATGTATTCTATTAATAATTCTAAGTCACAAAAATCATTTGATGAAATGATAGAAAAGTTTTCAGATGATGAACAATTAATATTTTTGATTTCTGTTAAAAATAAACTTAATAAAGCTGAGGATTTTATAAAATTACATGAGATTCACAATTATTTTCAGAATCTCAAAGATGTTTCTTATGTAATGAGTCCTGTACCAGATACTATATATATAAATAAAAAAAGTAAGAATATAAAAGAAATTAATGATGATGATATTCCCTTGTTATTCGAGTCATATGAACAATTAGGTGATTTAAATCCCCTTATTAAAAAAGACAATAATTTTTATGCTATTTATACTCTTTTTTTAGATAAGTCAAATTCAAATATTTTTCTTATAAATAAGGCTGCAAAGTTTTTAAAAAGTAATAATTATGATTATTATATTTCTGGCGAATTGTATTTAAAGAAAAAAATTTTAGATTATGTATTTTTGTTGTCTTTTTTTCTTTCTATATTAGCATTTATTTTATTATTAGTTTTTTTTCGTGTACATTTGGGTAATTTTAAAGCAGCTTTTTATTCAGTTATTTCAGCCTTAATGGGGATTATATGGTTAATTGGTACTATGGCATGGTTTGGTATAAAAATTTCTATTTCTACTGCTATTGCTCCAATGTTTGTGTTTGTTATTGGCAGTGCAGATGGACTTCACTTTGTTTCACATTTTATTGAAGAAAAATGTCATAAAGCTGTGCCTATATTAGAAGGGGTATCAAATACTCTGCAAAGAGTTGGACTCCCCATGATTATGACAACTATAACTACTGTTGTTGGATTTTTATCATTATTAACTATAAATTCTTCCGGATTAAATGAGTTTGTTATATTATCAGCTGTTGGAATGATATATTCAGGCATAATTACTTGGCTATTATTACCTTTATTGTTTTTTCATTCAAAAGAATGTACCAGGAAAATTATATTTTTAGAAAAAACCTTATCAAAAGCAAAAAAGATATGGGGATTTCCATCAATTATATTAACTGTTGTTTTATTATTAATATTTATACCTGGTATTTTTATTATTAAAAAAAATTTTACATTGATATCATTTTTTAACAAAAGAACTGAAGTATATAAAAATTTAACAAAAGTAGATGAATTAACAAACGGAAGTATTCCTTTATATTTACTTCTTAAAACAGATAAAGATATTCTGGATAAATCTAATGCAGATAAAACATTTGAATTAGAAAAAGAATTAAAGGAAGCAAATCTTATATCAAAAAGTGTCTCCATATATCATATAATTACTGGTTTAAACACAACGATTGGAAAAAATAAAAATTTCGTATATCCAGATAATAAAATAATGACAAGTTTTATCTACTCAATGATAAAAACAAGATCTAAACAGCTTATTGAAAATTTAATTAATAAAAAAGAAAATTATTCGCGTATTTTTTTATTTCCAATAAATTTTAATAACAATACAATTGATAAAATTGAAAAGATAATTAATAATCATCAGAGTGAAAATATGAAATTTAGCATAGCAGGACTTCAATATACTTTTAAAGAAACAAATGAATCTATAACTTCAAAACAATTTGAAACATTAATTGTTGCCTTAATATTTGTATTTATATTATTATTAATTATTTATAAAAAAATTAATATTTCTATTATATCAATTTTACCATTAAGCATCACTCTTATAATAATGTTTGGTTTTTTAGGTTTAGCAAAAATACCATTAAGCAGTTTTATTGCATTATTGATAGGAATTGTTATAGGTGTCAGTAATGATTATGCAATACATTATACATCTTTATTTATGTATTATAAAAAACTTGGCAGTAATACAAAAGAAGCTACTGAAAAAGCATTAAAAATTACTTCACAGCCAATTTTTATTAATGCCTTTGGAATTGCATGTGGATTAAGTGCTTTATTTTTTTCTCCTATAACATTTCATATTCATTTAGCTTTAGTTATCTGGGTAACAATGGCTTCAAGTTCAATACTTAGTTTGACTCTTATACCAACATTATTAAGGAAATTTATTAAATAAAATGAGTTTAAGATTATTAAATTCTTTTTATAATATCTGGAAGCCTGAAAATTATCATGGATTTAATAAGAGAAATAATTTTTTTGAAGGCTGGTATTATAAAATTGTTAGTAAAGACTCAAAATATCAATTTGCAATAATTCCGGGAATAATATTAAATAAAGATAAAAAAATAGAACATTCATTTATTCAATTTTATGATGGGGCTAATCTTAAATATTATTATTTTAAATTTTTAGTTAAAGATTTTAAGGCAAGCAATAAAAATTTTGAATTTAACATTAATAAAAATTTTTTTAGCAGGGATAAAATAATTCTTAATATTAATCAGGATAAAATAAAAATAAGAGGAGAAATCTCTATTGATAACCATAACTTATGGAAAAGGAAAATATTAAATCCTAGTATTATGGGATATACAAGTTTTCTTCCTTTATTAGAATGTTATTATGATATTGTAAGTATTTCAAACCTATGTAACGGTATTTTATATATTAATAATAAAGAAATAAAATTGCAGAATAATCCGGGATATATAGAGAAAAATTGGGGAAAATCATTTCCATATTCATGGATATGGATGCAGGCAAATCACTTAGATAAAAAAAATATAGGTTTTACATTATCAATTGCATCGGTTCCATATTTAGGTATGCAGTTTACAGGAATTGCAGGTGTTTTAATGGTTGATAATTGTATATATAAAATTGGAACATATAAAAATGCAAAAATTAAAAAAATAAATATTAATGAAACAGATGTTCAAATAAAAATTAAACAGGGAAATAAATATTTTGATATAAAGGCCAGTAGTTCAAAAAAATGTGAAATGTTATACCCAACATTAAGTGGCATGTCAGGAAAAATTTTAGAAAGCTTGAATGCCGTTATAGAGATTATATTTTATAAAATTAAAAAAGGTAAAAGGGAAATAATTTTTAAAGAAAAGGGTATAAATGGAGGATTAGAAATCTCAAAAAATAATTTGATTAAATAATGATTTCAAAAAAATAAATATTTTTTTTATCTTTCTTTTTTTTCTTTTTTAAACTATTCATCTATTTTACTTTCCAGCTTAATTATTTGTTAAACATGTTTGCAGCAGATAATTAAGTGATGAAGAACAAAATAATAAATAAAGTATATGAAAAAACGGGGTTCCATGAACGGTCAGCCCCTGGTACAGTCCGCACAGGACATCTCTCAAGCCCTCCTCCTGTACAAGGTGAGTTTTTATAAATTAAAAATTCTTAAAATTAAATTCAATAATTTGACAATCACAAAAACCTTTGGTAGACTTTTAATTACATTATAATAATAAAAGGTGATATGAAATCTATTGATTTATACTATTTTTCAGGAACTGGAAATACAATATTAGTTGTAGAGAAATTATTAGAAATATTTTTAAAAAATAATATAAATGTTCAAGCTTTAAAAATAGAAGACTCAAAAGCTGAAGAAATAAATACAAAAAAAACAATTGGTTTAGCCTTTCCTGTTGCCATGCAATCTACTTTTCCATTTATCTGGGATTTTATTAATAAATTACCAAAAGTCAATGGTTCTGAGATATTTATGATTGATACATTGCATGCTTTTTCAGGTGCAATTGTTGGACCATTAAAAAAAGTATTAATTAAAAAAGGATATAAAACAATTGGTGCTAAAGAAGTAATAATGCCTAATAATTTTATGAGCAAAAGAGATTTAGAAAAAGATAAGGAAAAAATACAGCTTGGATTAAAATATGCTGAAGATTATGCATATTTATTAATTAATAAAAGAACCCAATGGAAAAATTTTCCTGTTCTTCCTCATATATTTCATTATCTTGTATCAAGAAAATGTTTATGGAGTTTTATAAAAAAATTTGGAAGTAAATTTAAGGTAAATCATGATAAGTGTACAAAATGTAGGATTTGCATTGAAACATGTCCTGTAAAAAATATTGTTATGTATGATTTTCCTGAACATAAAAAAAAATGTCAACTATGCATGAGATGTGTTATGTTTTGCCCAACAGAAGCAATAAAGGTTCCATTTGTAAAATTACAAAGATATAAATCAGTAAATGTAGATAAAATTAAAGAAAAGATATTTTTTTCAATCTAACCAGAAATTAATCTTAAATACTTAAAGCAGATAAATTAGAATACTTTTTAATATAATTTTATTTTAAAATTTTATTTATTGAATCTGTGAGACTTTTTTTCCTAAAAGGTTTAATTAAATAATCATTGTATCCAATTTTTTTTGCTTTTTCCATAATTACATCATCAATAAATCCAGTTATAATAATAACTGGAATTTCGGGATATATTGATTTAATTTTTTCTAAAAGTTCCAGTCCTGTTAATGGTTTCATCCTTATATCACATATTACAAGAGAATATTTTTCGTTTTGCAATCTTTTTAAACCAACTAAAGGATTATTTATAAACTCCATCTCAAAATTTTCTTTATTTAATTGCTTTTCGATGCTTGATAATATAAAAGAGTCATCATCAATAACAATTATTTTTTTCTTCATCTTTACTTTATTTCCTGATAAAAAATTAAACCTTAAATTTCACAATAAATGTTGTACCAATACCTATTTTACTTTTTACTTCTATTTTACCATTATACATATTAACAATCTTTTTGACAATATGCAATCCTTGTCCAGTACCTTCATCTGGATTTTTTGTAGTAAAAAATAGATTAAAAATGAAGGGTATATCCTTTTTTAAAATTCCCTTTCCTGTGTCTGTGATTTCAACTATTATATTTTTGTTTTTATATTTAGTTTCAATTGTTAATTTTCCTTCATCATCCATAGCATGAATTGCATTATTAAATAGATTAATGAATATCTGTTGAATTTCCCCTTTTGATGCTTTTATCATAGGCAATGAAGAAGTTTTTTTTACTATTTCAATCTCAGCAAAATTAAAACTATATTTTATAAGTGTTAGTGATTCATTTATAACTTTATTTACATCAACATCGCTATAACTCTCTTTTCTTAATGTTTTTGAATAAGAAGAAAGATCTCTTATAACATTAGATATATGCATTATATGCTCAATCATTTCTTCAGCGTTTTTTTTTGTCTTCTGATCAAGATTTTCATTGTCTGCTATATCTTCTGCGCTTGCTAACACTCCATATAAAGGATTATTTATTTCATGTGCGATTCCACTGGCTACTCTTCCTAGAGCTAAGAGTTTTTCATTAATTAATATTTTTTGTTGAAAATATTTGGCTTCTGTGACATCTGTTAAAATGATCCCAATAAGTGGATTTTCTCTTCCTTCCATGTATTGTGGGATTGTGAATAATGAATATTCAAATACCATAGATCCAATATTAATTTCATAAATTTCTG
>CAZYID010000161.1:0-8047 GCA_964646595.1 uncultured Spirochaetales bacterium
AATAAAAAAGTTGAATTTGATGTTGTATCAAATCCAGAGTTTTTAAAAGAAGGAGATGCTGTTAATGATTTTATGAGCCCGGACAGAGTTATTATAGGAACAAAAAGTCAAAAAGCAGCAAATTATTTAAAGGAACTTTATTCAGCATTTTTCAAAAAACATCCAAGAGTTATTTTTATGGATGAAAGATCTGCAGAAGTAACTAAATATGCTTCAAATGCTATGCTTGCAACAAAGATATCTTTTATAAATGAAATTGCAAATTTCTGTGAATGTGTAAATGCTGATATAGAGAAAGTAAGACTTGGTATTGGAGCAGATCAACGTATTGGCTATTCTTTTATTTATCCTGGAGTTGGGTATGGAGGTAGCTGTTTCCCAAAAGATATTAGAGCTTTGATATATACTGCTAATCAACATAATTTTAATATAAAATTATTAAGTGCAGTTGAGGAAGTGAATAATTTACAAAAAGAAAAAATTTTTTTAACTATTAAAAATTATTTTAGTAATCAAAAAAATAAATTAAAAGGAAAAAAGATTGCTATATGGGGTCTTTCTTTTAAACCTGAAACAAATGATATAAGAGAATCTCCTTCTCTTATAGTTATAGAAAAACTTATTGAAGAAGGAGCTTATCTTAATGTTCATGATCCGGCAGCTTTAAATGAAACCAAGAATTATTTTAAAGGATTATCTAATAAAATAAATTATTTTGAGAATAACTATGACTGCTTAATTGGATGTGATGCATTAGCACTTTTAACAGAATGGCATATATACAGACAACCTAATTTTGATAAAATAAAAGAGAATTTAAAAAAGTCTATTATTTTTGATGGAAGAAATCAATATGATCCTAATGAAATTACGAAAAAAGGAATTAAATATTTTGGGATTGGAAGAAAAAAAATTAATTAGGATGTTTTTTCTATAATTTTAAATATCAAAATTAAATCAAATTTATTTTAATGACATATCAAATTTATCAATATGAGATTTTATTTCTTCTAATATGGTTTTAGAATCAGAATATAATATTTTACATTCAGGTATTGAATTAATAAAAAATTTACCATATGATTTTTTTAATATTCTCGAATCCAGTATACCTAAAACTCCATAATCATCTTTTTTACGAATTAACCTGCCAATACCTTGTCTAAATCTAATTATTGCCTGAGGTAATGTATAATTCATAAATGAATTAATACCCTTTTTTTCCATGTATTCTATTTTTGCTTCTTCAATCGGATTTGTTGGAATATTAAAAGGAAGTTTTGCAAGTAAAACACATCTCAGTGTTTTACCGGGGGCGTCAACACCTTCCCAGAAAGAATTAGTTGCAAATAAACTTGAATTAATATCTAAAATAAATTTATCAAGTAATTTAGATTTTTCCATTTCTCCCTGAAAATAACATTTTAAACCATTTTCATTTAAGTAATCATTAACTTCTTCAAATGATTTTTTTAATTGGTTAAATGATGTAAAAAGAACAAAAGTCGATCCATTTAACTTTATAAGAGCATCTTTTAAAAAATTATTAAGCATTTGATTATAATCATTATGATTAGGTTCTGGAAAATCTTTTGGTGCGATAAAAATAACATTTTTTTTAAAATCAAAAGGGGATTCTATAATTTCAGGAATTATTTCTTTTTCCTTTACTAAAGATAATCCGGACATATTTTTAAAATAATCCAATGATTTATTAACCGTTAATGTTGCTGAAGAAAAAATTATAGTATTAAAAACTTCATATAAATTTTGAGCAAGTATTCGATCAAGGTATAATGGTGTAGCAATTAATTTAAAATTTGGATTGTTTTCATTACCGTTAATATCAATCCATGTTATATATTCATCAGTATTAATATTAATTAAATTTATTAAGTTTTGATATAATGAAATAATTTTATTTTGATATGATTTAAAAATTTTAATATCAATTTCATATTCTTTTTTTATTTTATCATTAATTTTATCAAATTTAATATTAACTTCTTCAAATGATTTTTCTAATTCTTCAATTTTATCATTTAAATTTATTAAATTATTAATAATATTTAATTTAAAATCATCACTTTCCCATTCTTCTTTTTTAATTCTATATTGAATATTCAATCTATTGTTAAAAGAATAATTATTTATTTTGATAATATTTTCAAGATAGATAGAAATTAAATTAAATATTTCAAATGAACTTTTTAATAAAACATCAAATTTATTTATAAGTTCGTTTTTTATATTTTCAGCAATTTCATTAAATTCTAAAAAATTTGAGTTTAATAGTTTTTTATATAATCTGGGTATAAATCCTTTTTTGTTTTTTTTCTTTAAATAACCGAGAAATTTATAAAATCCAAACTTTGAAAATGTAAATGAGAAATAAGAAGATGCTGATTTGATTATATTATGAGCTTCATCAAAAATAATTTTTTTATAAGGAGGTAAAAGAATATTTTCATCAATTCCTCGTCCCTGACTCCTTATATCAACATCTGCAAAAAGAATATGATGGTTAACAATTAAAATATTTGTTTCTGAAGCTTTTCTTCTTGCTTTTTGGAAAAAACAATTTTGAAAGAAAATACAATTTCTGCCGGTACAAAAGTCAACATCACTTGAAACGCCCTCCCAGACTACGTTTAAGGGAATAAAATTAAGTTCATCAATATCACCATTTTCTGTAGTTGCTGACCATTTTAATAATGAGTTAAGTTCTTCAGCGTATTCATCAAATTCTATTTCATTTTGAATATTATATATTTTAAGTTTACATAAATAATTTCGACGTCCTTTTACTAAAACAGGATTTATGTCAGAACAAAGAACTTTTTTTACAAGAGGAATGTCTTTGTTTAATAATTGATTTTGAAGATTTATAGTATTAGTTGATATTACAACTCTTTCTTTATTATTTTCAGCCCAAATAAATGCAGGGATTAAATATGCAAGAGATTTTCCAATTCCTGTTCCAGCTTCAATTACTGCAATATTATTTTTATTAAAAGATTCGGAGACAATACAGGACATTTTTTGCTGTCCTTCTCTAAAATCATAATCATTAATATATTTTTTAATTTTTTCATCATTCAAAAAATAATCATTTATTAACTCTATGTCTATTGGTTTATTTTTTTTTATAATTACCGGTGGAACAACCGGATAAAGTTTAGTTGCATTATTATCAGTTATAAAAAAACCAATACCTTCTTGCTGTAAATAATCAGCATAATAAAGATCTTGTTCAGAAGGTTTTATATTTCCAGTTGGATGATTGTGAAGGATAGCGTTGAATTTATTTACTATTTCGTAAGGAGCTAAAACCGTATTATCATTACCATAACAAATTGGTTCAACATTGATTATATTATCCTGTTCATCAAAAAAGCATCCAAAAAAAATTTCTCCTCCATTATATTCATTTATTATAGAAGAGATTTTATTTTTAATAGACTCATTTAATATATATTTTGTCTGCATAATTTTATACTTTAGCAATAAAATTGCTAATTAAATTAAATAATTTTAATTTTAATTTTTCCATATTTTTTAAAACATTGTCATGTGTTATAATTTTTTTTGTAACATCTGAAGCAGAATTAGCAATACAGCTTATTCCTAATGTTTCGATACTGCAGTGATTAGCTGTTATTGTTTCCAGTACAGTTGACATTCCAACAGCATCTCCTTCAATTGAACGAAAAAATTTAATTTCAGCTTTTGATTCGTAAGTTGGACCGCAAACACCAACATATGTTCCAATCTTTAATTGAATTTTTGAAGCTTTTTCAAGTATTTTAATTAAACGATTTGAATAT
Source organism: uncultured Spirochaetales bacterium (assembly GCA_964646595.1). GTDB lineage: Bacteria > Spirochaetota > GWE2-31-10 > GWE2-31-10 > JAFGQB01 > CAZYID01. Next base: position 3,828 of record CAZYID010000161.1, read on the forward strand.
GGTTCAGTCATATCTACAAATCTCTGCCCATGTTCTTTTATATTTTTACCTATTAAAGGATTAACTCCGGTAAGATTAATTTGATCATTAATTATCATTATGTCACCGGCTTTAATTTTTTTATTTACAGCACCAGAGGCATTTGTCAAAATAAGAGTTTTAATTCCTAACTCTTTAATAACTCTTATAGGATATACAACTTCAAATGGAGAAAAACCTTCATAATAATGAATTCTGCCTAAAAATAGTAATACATTTTTATCATACATTTTCGTTAAAACAAGTTTTCCGTCATGTCCTTTTGTTGATGAAACAGGAAAGTGAGGTATTGATTTGTAGTTTATTATTTTTTTTGTTTTAAATAAATCAATGGAAGGAGCAAGACCACTTCCAAATATAACAGCAATATCAATTTTTTTATTATTTAAATGTTTAGAAATATATTTAGCAGATTTTTTAATTAATTTAATATTTTTCATGTAATCCTTTTTTTAAATATGTTATGATAAGTGATATGTTTATTATAAGTAATAATAAACAACAGCAGGGACAGCTGTCGTAAAATTTATTTTTACATTAATTTTAATTATTAATAAACAATATTCTTTTTTTATTAGTAGAATATAAGATATTATATTTGATTAATTAAAAAAAAAATTATAATTTATTAAAAATAAAATGTTTTTTTACAAATTTTTTAAAGGTAATTAAAAAAATGGGTATTACAAGATTAAAAAGATTAATTGCTGAAGATTTATATAGAGCTTTTACTTTAAGCGAATTAAAAAAATTTTGCTGGATTGTTCAATCTGATCTGGATTTATATAAAATTACCGGTTATACTGAAAACCTTTCAATTCCTATAAAAGAAGCTGCTGTTAATGTTGTAGAATATTTTCATGAAACAAAAAAATTAATTCCTTTATTAAATCTAATAATTCATTCTGCAAAAGTAGGATTTAAAGGAGAAAAAGTAGTATTTCCCGGTATAAAAGGAATTCTTCATGAAATGCAGGAATGCGGTTATAAATATAATCCGGAACTTAATAAAATAATTATTATTGAAAAACACGGTAAACGAACAGATTGGGGATTTTTAGAAGAAGGGTTAAATTATAATTTTTCTTTTATGTCAATTGATATATGTGATAATTCTAAATTATTTCAAAAGTATGATACATCTATTATCAGACTGACTTATCAAAATTTTAAAAATTTAATTAAATCTATCATTGAAAAACGTGATGGAAGAATATGGAATTGGGAAGGTGACGGTGGTGTTGCAGCTTTTCATATTAAAGATTATATAAATCAATCTATATTATCTGCTATTGATATTTTGTCTGCATTACCGGTTTTTAATACAACTTCAAATTATATTGATGATGATATAATTGTAAGAATAGGAATTAATACAGGTGATGCTGAATATAAAAATGATATTGATATGATTGATTCGGATTCTATTAATAAAACAAAAATTATTGAAAAAAAGCATACTTATCCAATGAGTATTTCAATAACTTATAATACATTTCAAAATTTGGATTCTGCAATTAAAAAGTTTTTTACTAATGAAATAATTAATGGGAAATCTATTTATAATTTAAAAATGCCGTTGTTAGGAGTAAAAATTGCTTTATAATATAGATGTTTATTGTTTAAATAATTCTAATTTACCGGATTTTCTCAAACAGCTTGTTAATAAAGATGATAAAATAAAATTTAAATTTATTAAACAATCATCTACAAAAAAATCCGGTAAAGTATCAATGCCTGATATTATATTATTTGAAGAAGAAAATTATTTAACAAGTATAGAGATTTTTAAAAAAATAATTTTTACTTATAAAAAGAAACCAGCCAGTATTATTTTAAGCAATAATAAAGAAGTTTTTAATATTGTTCAATGGATTCGTAAAGGTGCTACTGATTATTTAGTTAAAGGTGATTTTAAAAAAGAAAATTTTATAAATGCAATAAATGGATCTTTAGAATATATTTCAGATAAAAAAATAAAATTAAAAGACAAAAAAAAATCAAATAAAGATAAAAATTATAAACCAATTATTATTCCTAAAAATAATGATTGGAGTGTTCTAAAAAATAATAAATCTTATGAATTATCGTTAGTAATGTTTGAAATAATTTTACCTAAAAATAGCATAGGGCAATATTCAAAACCGGTTATTGATAAAATTTATTTAAAATTAAGAAATGAAATAAATATAATTGCTCAAATGTTTGGCGGTAAATTATGGTATTGGAATAATAATAGCGGTGTTATTTTATTTTATTTTGGAGATAAAATTAATTGCTCAGTATTAGCAGCTATTTATTTTTATACACATTTTTTTCAAATTTGTTTAGAGAATATAGAATTAAATAATATCCCGCATTTTAAAATTGGTATTAATGAAGGCAAAACAGTTTTTCATTATATTAATACCGGTGAAATTACAAGTGATATAATTAATTCATTATCGCATTTAACAAAAAAATATACTGAAACAGACAATTTAAATATCTCAGATAATGTATTCAATAAATTAAATTCGAGAATGAAAAATTATTTTATTAAAGTTAATAATAGTAATAAAAGTAAATTATATCAATATCAATTTTTTAATTATCCATCTGAATCACCAATAAATAATAAATGATTTTATTTTGGGGGGAATTCAATTTTTATTATACAAAAATCAGCATTTTCTGCATTTGAAAAATGCCCTTATATTATTGATAAAAAAATGAAACAGGAATATATGCTCGCTTTTGGATTAAATCCTGATGAATTTAATGATTTTTTAATAAAAGGTTGGCGTAGATTTGGAATATATTTTTTTAGACCTAATTGCGAAATATGTTTTGATTGTAAGCCGATTAGAATTGATGTAAAGAAATTTAAACCTTCAAATAGCCAGAAAAGAATTATTAAAAAAAATTATAAAACATCTGTTGTATTTAATAAATTGACTTATAAGAAAATGATATTTAATATTTATGAGGAACATTCTTTTGATAGATTTGCTCAAATATCCAATTTAGATGATTTTAAAAATACTTTTTTTATAAATGCGGTTTCATCCTGCCAATCAGAATATTATATTAATGATAATTTAGTTGCTGTTGGTTTTATAGATATTTCAGATGAAGCTTTAAGCAGTGTTTATTTTGTTTATAAAACAGAATACAATAATTTAAGTTTAGGTACTTTTGGAGCAATAAAAGAAATTGAATATGCAAAAAATTTAAACTTAAAATATTATTATTTAGGTTATTATATTAAGGATAACAGTAGAATGTCATATAAGAATAAATTTAAACCTTTTGAATTATATGATTGGAAAAAACAAAAATGGATTAATCCTAATAAAAATATTTCATGAAATTATATTATTCTATATATCAAAATTTTATTAATCCCTTTTTTTATATATATACATCTGAAAATATTTTAAATTATTGCTGCTGGATTATAAAAAAAAATTATATCAAAGAATTAACAAAAAATGTTGAAGAAAAAAAATGGATCTTTTTTGAAAAACAATTAGATGATTATTTTAGTAAAAAAAGTTATAAGTTTTCTGTTAAATTAAAAAAGCATAAATTTAATAATTTTACACAATTAGTTATAAATGAAATAATGAAAATTCCTTATGGAAAAACAATCGCTTACTATGAAATAGCGAATGGAATAAATAAATCGCATTCAAATCAAGCGGTGGGGCAGGCTTGTAAAAAAAATTATTATCCAATAATAATACCATGTCATAGAGTGATTTCAAAATATGGGACAGGCGGTTATATGGGAAATAATAAAGATGAGAGTATTCAGATAAATATTAAAAAAAAATTATTAAAATTAGAAGATATAGCTTTATATTGAATTTCATCTACCGCCTTTTCTTTTTCCAAGATTAATAAAAATATCATCTATATATAAAATATTTTCTTTAGTAATATGATTTCTAATACTATTGGAAGAAACTAATCTGACATAGAAAAATTTAATAACCGGTTCATAATCTTTTTTTAATACACTTATATTCATATACAAATCTTTTTGAATTCCGATTTTGTTTGCAGAAATAGGAGCAGGCCAAAATGTATAAGTGCCTTCCATTTGAGGTACAAGATTTACCGGATTTTCCCAATTATTATTAAACATGGTTATTTTATTTTCACTCATTTTATCATAAAGTGTTACTTCAGCATCA
>CAZYID010000162.1:0-8040 GCA_964646595.1 uncultured Spirochaetales bacterium
ATCGATTGGCTTCAAACATCATTTCGGCACAGTAATCGAGGTCCCAATCATCACCTTGTTTGGCAAAGCGCATCCCACCAAAGCCAATTACCGATAGTTTTTTTCCTGTTTTTCCATATTCTTTATATAGCATATATTTTTTCCCTCTATTTTTTGTTATTAATTTAATATATTTGTTATTGTTTTCTTAAAGTTAAGGAATTATAAATTTATTTTTATTAATTGAAAAGAAAAATTATAATCCATTTTTTTTCTTCTTCTTTTCTTTCTTCTCTTTTAGCTAATTATCTGTGTAATATGTTTCTCCCTCAACCAATTTTTTTTTAAAATCATAATTGTAATCTCCAAAAAACCACTCCCCATTTTCATTTATGTAAAATTATGGATTGGATGTTCAAATCACCTCCTTTTGACAAACAGACTACAAAAGAACTTATTGCATAACTCTTTTCTTGCTTTTCTTTGTCATAATAAATATGTTATTTTGGATTTACATTTCTATCTTTTCTAATAATTTTTCATGTGTAATTCCATATTTGTTACTTGTTTTAGAAGAATTATATAGGTATATGTAATTTATATTTTTTTTAACGGATATTTTTCTTTTTTTATTGACTTAAGGGGAGGATTTTGGATATTTTGAGTCAAAGGGATTTTAAAAATTCCTATCATTCACAGACAGATTTACTTGCTATAAATGCCGCAATTGAGGCGGCTCATGCTGGAGAAGCTGGTAAAGGATTTAATGTTGTTGCTGAAGAGATCAGGAAACTTGCAGAGGATACCGTAAGAAATTCAAAAGAAATGCCCGAATCATTGAAAAAGATTGTGGAGTATATTCAGATATCGGATAAATTATCGAATAAAATGGGAAAATATTTTAAGAATTTAGTTTCCGGTGTAAATGATATGTCAGATGGTATTCTTGAGATAAAAAATACAATGCATAAATTGTCTGTTGGCGGTACTCAAATTGTGACTTCTCTATCATCTTTGACAGGTTCAAGTAGAGAAATTAAAAATTCTTCTGATGATTTATCTGAAAAAGTTGGAATAGTAAAAGAATATTTGAATAATGTTATTTTAATATCCGCTAACACAAAAAATGGCATAGAAGAAATTTCTGTTGGTTCAGAAGATGCTTATAAAGCTATTTTACATATAACAGAAAGCGGAATGCAAAATTGCGTTTATGTAAAAGAAGTAGAAAAACTTATAAGAATGTTTAAAACGGAGCAAAAATAAAGGTTTATAATTTGGGCGCTTCTAAAAATCTGCTCTGGAATTTAGAAGCGCCTTTTATATTTTTGTATCTCACTTGACAGAAAACCGTTTGTAACGGCAGCAAAATTATTCTCTGCCTCAACCCTCTGATGTTCCCAATGAATGAATTCCAAATCAAATATCTATTAAATTGTAATAATAATGTAAATTAATGATAAATTTTTTTATAAAAATGGAGATATTTCCCTTCTTTATTCAACATATATTACGTGGTTATTTAATTGAGAAAATTAAATCCATTTTAATAATTTTAAAATGGATGGAAGTTAAATAATATTAAATTTTAATAAAAACTAAATTTATTTTTAAGGAGTGTTTTTATGAAAAAAACAGAATTAATTATACGTACTATTTTATTTTTTATTATGATCCTTTTAATAATTCCTTCTTGTTCAGTAGCAGGAGGCTCCACGAGTTCTGACGGAGGAGTCGAATCTGTGCCTAATCCTAATCCAGAGCCAGCGAACATATACGAATTCAATAATAATACCGGTGATTTTATTGTATTTAACAATAAATTATATTTTAGCGCAAGTGATGGTAAAAATGGAAATGAGTTATGGGTATATGACGACGGAAATAATCACGCATCAATGGTATTTGATATAAATCCCGGAGCCGGTTCTTCTAACCCAGGTCGCTTTATAGAATTCAACAATAAATTATATTTTATTGCATGTGATGATAATAAAAATAAGCTATGGGCATATGGAGGTGGGAATGATCTTAAAACGGTATCTGATATAGCTATAGATCCATATTATTTAACAGTATTCGACAATAAATTATACTTTAGCGCCTATAGTGCAAGTGATGGTAATAATAGAAAACTATGGACATATGACGGTGAAAATAATCCTTCACTGGTGTTTGATATAATAGCCCCATGGAATTTAACTGTATTCGACAATAAATTATATTTTAGCGCAAATGATGGTATAAATGGAAATGAGTTATGGGCATATGACGGTGAAAATAACCCTTCATTGGTGTTTGATATAAATCCTGGAGCTAATTCTTCCGATCTGCATTCTTTAACAGTATTCAATAATAAATTATATTTTAATGCTGCCGATGTTAATGATGGTACTAAAAGAAAACTCTGGGTATACGACGGTATAAATAATCCTTCAATAATAGGTAATTATTTCAATCCATATTATTTAAAAGTATTTAGAAATAGATTATATTTTAATGCAACTGATGTTAATGATGGTAAGAAAAGGAAACTTTGGGCATATGACGGTGAAAATGATCTGAAAATGATTTTTGATATAAATCCATGGAATTTAACAGTATTTGACAATAAATTATATTTCAGCGCTGATGATGGTAAAAATGGGTGTGAACTCTGGGTATGTGATGATGAAAATAAAACATCAATGGTATTTGACATAAATCCCGGAGCCGGTTCTTCTAACCCAGGCCGTTTTATAGAATTCAATAATAAATTATATTTTCTTGCAGATGTTAAAAATAAAATTAGACTATGGGTATATGACGGTAAAAACAATCCATCAATTATAAATGATCGATGGTAAATTGTATTAATCAATAATATACGGTATGATTATTTAGATTTCTTTATTAAATCATCGGCCATCTGTTTTGCAGATGGCCGATGATTTCGCCTAATTAGGGGTATTCTTGCTTAGATGAATAATTTATCTTGATTTTCTAGATGATTTAATTTGTTTTATGCTAAACTTCGCAATCCTGTAAAGATTTAATCATCAATCAAATTTAAGTTTTTTATCTTCTTTATATTTCACCCTGTATGGATTGCCTTCCGCTCTATAGATTTTGTTTTCTTTCAAATCATAAACAGAAGACCAGACCGTGTCAAATCCTTTTTTTCTCTCATAATAATTAAAAAAAGTTTATTTTGATTATACTTTTTTTTAAAATTAAATTTTCTTGATTTTTTATATTAATCAGCTATGATAATTTTTTTAAAAAAGTAATTATATATAGTAAATTTAAATAACAGAAAAATAAGAAATTTTATTAATTTATAAATTAAGGAGAGATCTATGAATAATGAGTTTATGAAACATTTTTTTTGGATAGAAAATATTTTAAATCAAAAATTAACTGATTTTTATGATATTAATTCTCAAGAATATAAGATTATTAATCACTTAAAAGAAGGGTGGGGTAAGAATGATAGTTTTGAATTACTCAAAGAGTTAACAGTTAAATATGGAGAAAAAGCAGGGCAATCAGTTGAACAGTTTATAAAGATTAATATTTTAAGGGATTGGGCTGAGGTTGGAAAGAAACATGCTCATAAAGGGACAGAAATAAATGATTTTATTCGAATTTTGTGGGAGCCTTTAAAAAAGGTTGGTTTTGAATATAATTATAAAGAAGAAAATAATATATTTACTTTTAATGTTACTAAATGTCCTATTTATGATATGGCAGAAAAATCGGGAATGCATGAATGGCTATATCATTTAGCTTGTGCAACAGATTTTTACAGTACACCTTCTTTTAGTAAAGAAATTGGATTTACAAGAACAAAATCATTAATGCAGGGTGACGAATGCTGTAATCATACTTATTATTATAAAAATAAAATAAAGACTAAGGATTCCTTATTAGGATATTGTGGATTATATTGTGGAGCATGCCCCAGTTATCAAAAAACTAATGCAGTAGAACCAGTTAATTATAAAAAAGATAATTTTTATGAGCCATGTGAAGGATGTACTAGTCAGATATTGACAATGTGGTGCTCAGATTGTGAGATAAAGAAAAGTAATATAAAGAAAAATATCAGGGTATGTTATGACTGTAGTGATTTCCCCTGTGAAATCATGAATAATTTTATAAATGATGATAAATATCCGTATCATAAAGAAGTTGAAGATAAAATGAAATTACTTAAAGAAGTAGGATTTGATCAATGGTTAAAATTGCAGGAAAATTATTATAAATGTAAAAATTGTGAAACAATCTTTAATTTTTTTCAAAAGAAATGTGATAAATGTGGAATAATTTTTTAAAAAAATGATTTAGCATATTGAAAAAAAATTTATTTACTATATTTTATCTTATAATATTAACTTATTTTTGTTTTTCTGATAATACGAATGATGAAAGTAGTGATATTATAAAATTTAGAGGTTCTCTTTCTATACCATTAGCATATTATTTTCCCGATAATCCATTAAATATACATAACTATGTCAGTTATATTGATTATGATTATAATTTTTCCTACCAATAATCAAATAAAATCTGAAAATGATTAGTATTTTTTCTAAAAAAACACATTTCTATATATCATGTGACATTTATCACAGAATTAAATTTCGAAATATGATACAAGTGATAGGAATTTTGAAAGAAACATATACATAATAAATTGGGAGATTAAAATGAAAAAAAACACTTTATATTCTGGGATTATACTGATAATTGTCTTTTCAATTCTTATGAGTTCCTGTAAGAATCTAAATCCCAGAAAATATTCCAGGAGAGAAGCAATGGAAAAATGCGCACATGATTATGTTGAAGGATGGTATGATAAAGACGCCAACCGAATGGCAAATGGAGTGCATGATTTACTTGCCAAACGGCATCCCGAGCCGGAAGCCCCAAATGGAATCCGAAATATAGACAAATCCTCTCTTATGGAAGTAATCCCTCTTTATGGAGGGGTAAAAGGCAATGAAAGAAGATTGGACTTTAAAATTCTTGATTCAACCGGTACCATAGCTACAGCAATAATCAAAAGTAATGAATATTATGACTATGTGCATCTTGTTTATGTTGATAGCAGATGGCAAATTATCAATGCTCTCTGGGATTTTCACAAGGAGTCTCCCAAAAAACTGACTGATGTCATGATTAATGATCTTGAAAAACCAATTCGTGATTATGTAGAAGGATGGTATGACAAAGATGTCAATCGGGTTAAGAGAGGATTACATTCAGACCTTGCAAAACGAAGTATCAATGCTGAGAATCCGGAGAGTATTGATCAGTATACAAGATCATCTCTTCTGGAAATTGTACCTAAATATGGTGGAGCAGATAAAAATAAACGTATTGTAGATATTAAAATACTTGATGTTCAGAATGATATAGCCTCAGCTAAAGTTATATCAAATGCTTTCATTGATTACGTCCATCTCTGTCGAATTAAAGACGAGTGGAAAATAGTTAATGTACTATGGTCATTTAAGTAAAAAAGGAGTTTTCAATGACAACACCTGTTTCAAAATCAATAATGTTTCCCATGAATACAGAAATAATTGATTCTACTTCATCTTCTCTTCTCAAATTAATGAAAGAGAATTATCGGTTACAATATGTTGATGAGAATGATCTCAAGCAGTTTATTTCTCATTGCCATATGAGAGATTTTTCCAAAGGATCCTATATCTTCATGGAGGGCGATCATGTAGAATTTTTATATGTTCTGTTTTCTGGAATGGTTGAACTCAATATGAATAACCATAAATTTCAGGAAAAAATATTCAGCATTATCAAACCAGGAGAGCTGCTTGGCCTTTCAGAAGTATTCAACTGTCACCAGACACATACTGTAAATGCTCTTTGTGAAAAGAACTGTATCGTGGCAGCTGTCTCAAGGGATAAGTTCCGATCAATAATCGGTTCGCTTCCTTCTTTATCATTTTCACTCATGATCATTATGGGAAATATGATTGGAGAACTGCGTCATGAACTTTCGCTGTCAAGTGCAGAGGCCAGGATCATGTCCTATCTAAAAAATCTAATACAGCATTCAACAGATGTTAAAGATGGATACAAGCTGATTCCCCGAAAAGTGAGCTATGAGAAGCTTGCAAAAATGTTAAATATAACTCGCGAAACCACCTGCCGTATGTTTAAAGTCCTTAAAGACAGAAAAATTATTGAAATTCATAAAGACCATTATTTAATCTTGAATCCTGAGAAGATAAACGAAATAACTCCAGATCACTCCTGTCTTTCACAGCATCACAATTAACTTTCAATATAGAAATAAATTAACAACACTTCACTATAAACCTGTAGTATAGCCTAATTTTTAAGAAATCATTAATTATCTTAAATAAAGATCTTTTAAAAATCACCATTCTTTAATCTATAAACTTTTTAATTACTGTTTCAGCCTTTGGCTTCCAAATGTATTTTTTACATTTTTTTCTCGTCATACTGTAAAAAAGTACTTAGTGGGATTTAACTGCTTCTTAACCGTGAAGATGAGATCCAGATTTCTCTAATAGCATTATTTTCATCAATATGAAAAGGACAACCTAATAGGCTGAATGTCGAGTTTTAATAAAAATTAAGTGAAAGGCATTTTCAGAGTGAAAAATCTAGTGAGCGTATAACGCGAACTCTAATTTTTCACGAATAAATGCCTTTCACGTTATTATAATAAGACAATCTCAAGCCAGGAGAAAAGAGATTGCGAATATTACTTTGCACAAGTCTTTTACGGATATTTGCAATAAAGACATGATAAATAAAAACTCGACATTCAGGCCTAATAAAATATCTTTGAAACGAAAAACTGAAACCAGCATTTTGCTATATTTTTCTTGAACATAATTGTTGAAAATATCATATGAGGAATTTCTGAACATTCTTCTAATTATTTTTTCTTATATCTTTGCATGATTCTCTTATCAGCAGATTACTGTTAAGTATTATTTTTCTCGTGTATTTAGGTTTTGATTCGATATTATTCAAAAGAAACTTTATTGCTTCAAGCCCCAATTCTGTAGTACGATAGTCAACAGTAGTAAGTTTGGGAGAGCAAAACTCAGAAAAAACAATATTATCATTTCCAATTAAAGATATATCTTCAGGTATTCTTAACCCCTTGATCCTTGCAGCTTCTAATGTTGCAATTGCCATTAGATCATTACTTGCATAAAAAGCAGTCGGAATTTTTTCTTTATTAAAAAAATCAACCATTACATCTCTGCATTTATATAAAATGTCAGGATCATCATAATTTTCCAATCTTATTATATTTTCCTCTTTAAAAATCAGGTTTTTATCACTTAATAATCTATTTTTAAAAACTTCTTCTTTAATATCATAGGAGTAGGCAGTTTGATTATTTGTAAATCCTCTTATGAACCCAATCTCTTTGTGGCCTAACGAAATTAAATAGTCCAGGGCATCCAGTGCACCTTTCTCCTGATTGCATATTAAATAATTACAATCGATATCTTTGTTATAGCCGTTTATGATTACAATCTCTTTGTAGGTCGCAATCTTCTCAAAGAAACCGTTTATCTTATTGTTATCTGGTCCGTCGATGATAATAAAGCCATCAATATTTCTGCTTAATAAATTATTGATGTAATATACTTCCATTTCATGATTTGATTTAGTGTCACAAAGAAATATTGTATATCCCTTTTCGTATGCATATTGCTTAATGGCCTCATATATTTTGGTAAAATATGGATTTGTTAATGTTGGGACTAATACACCAATCGAAAATGATTTTTTTGTAACCAGGCTCACCGCACTATGATTGGGAGTATAGTTTAGTTTTTTGATTGCCTCTTCAACTTTTTCTTTTGTTTTTATTTTTACGGGATAGTCTTTTTTATTTAAAACACGTGAAACTGTAGCTGTTGATACACCCGCTTCTTTTGCAACATCGTCTATTGTTGGGTTCATCTTTTATCCTTAGTAATCTAATTTTTTATACAATAAATATAATATATTGTAAATTACACAAGAACTAGTAAGCGCTTACATAATTTTATATAAATA
>CAZYID010000163.1:0-5931 GCA_964646595.1 uncultured Spirochaetales bacterium
CTGATTTATATTATTTAAAAGATTTTCAGGAAATAGAAAAAAAATATTCTAATTTCAAATTTATCCCGGCTCTTTCAAATCCGGATCAAAAAGATAACTGGACCGGAGAAATAGGATTAGTAACTAATGCTATTGAAAAATATTTAAAGAATAAAATAAATAAAGACAATATTAAAGAAGGATATTTATGCGGCAGTCCCGGTATGATTGATGCATGTGTTAAAGTTATGACAAATAATGGGATGTTGGAAGAAAATATTTATTATGATAAATTTGCATAATTTTTATGGAGAAAAGTGATGAAACCAAATCCAAAATTAAAAAAAGTTTATTTAAACATGCTGAATGGAGAAATATCAAAAGAAGGTTTTTTAGGTGATGATAAAAGAGAACTAAATGAAATTATTGAAGAAGATGAAAAATTAGTTCAGTCTTTACATATTAAAATAGAAGAAATTATTGATAAAATGCAGCAATTAAAAAATGCCGGTGAAAAAGGTTTAGGAGAAAAAGTAGTTGTTGAAAAAAAGTGGGAAGTAAAAATTGACGAGGTGAGAGGGTATTTAGCTTGTCCTTTTGAAGATGGAATTTTCAGGAAACATAATATACAAGTAAGAAATTTAAATAATAATAAAAAAATAATTTTTAGTAATATGTCAATTCATTTGATTAAAGAACATCATTTTTTTCAAGGTAAAGGCTCAACATATAGATTAGAACCTAAATTATTAAAAGAGATTTTAGAATTATGAGTCTGATAAAATATATTGAAGGGAAAAATGAATTATTACCTCAAGCAATAAAATTAAGAGAAAAATTATTAGTGCATCATAAAAATCTTAAACATCATTTTGCAGAAGATTTTATTAATAAAATAAACAATAATAATGAACAAAGTATTTTATTAGAGAAAAATTTTATTGATACAAAAGTTATTATTGTAAAAGATAGAAGTTTAAATAAAGATATTGGTTTTTGTTTAGGCGGAATTAATAAAGAAAACATTGGGGAAATAGACACTATTTATGTTGATCCTGAATATCAGAAGTTTAAAATAGGGACAGAGCTTATGAACATAATCCTTAAATGGATGGATGAAAAGAAAGTTATCTCCAAAGAGCTAAGTGTCTGTGCAGGGAATGAAAGTGTTTTTGATTTTTATAAGAAGTTTAATTTTTACCCAAGAAAAACTTTGTTAAAACAAATAAAATAATTATATTATTATTTCTGCTATAATTTTAATTTTATTAAGGTTTAAAAGGAAAAATATGCGAATTGATAGAATGCTTTCCATAATAGTAATGCTTTTAAATCGAAATAGAATTTCAGCCAGAGAGCTGTCTGATAAATTTGAAGTTTCTATTAGAACTGTTTATAGGGATATTGATGCAATAAATTTAGCAGGTATTCCAATCGTTTCATATTCAGGGAATAACGGCGGATTTGGTATTTTAGATAATTATAAAATTGATCATCAGCTATTAACATTTAATGATATGTGCGCTATGCTTTCTGCTTTAAAAGGAGTAAATACTACTTTAGAAGATAAGGAGCTTGACTCAGCAATAGAAAAAATAAAAAGTTTGGTTCCAAAAGATAAAGCTGATAAGCTTGATTTATATCTTCAGCAAATAGTTATAGATATGCTTCCATGGGGATATACAAATGTAAAAAAAGAAAGAATGAAGGTAATACAAAAAGCAATAATAAATAACAATATTTTGAAGTTTAATTATAAAAATTCTAAAGGAGAAGAAAGTATAAGAAAAGTTGAACCAATGACTTTAATTTATAAAAGTTATGCATGGTATCTTTTTTCTTTTTGTCTTTTAAAAAAGGAACATCGCATTTTCAGATTGTCAAGAATGAAAAAACTTGAAATTTTAAATGATATATTTATTCGTAAAAATACAACTTATCATGATTTTATGAATCCGGATATGACAAATGTCAAAATGGTACCTTTTGTTTTAAGATTTACTCAGGCTGTGAGAGGGAAAGTTGAAGATTATTTTGAAGAAGAACAGATAGAATATAAAGAAAATGGAGATATTATTGTTAATGGTTCTTTTCCTGAAGATCAATGGATTTATTCTTTTATATTAGGTTTTGGCGAATATGTTGAAGTAATGAAACCGGAAAATATTAGAGAGATTATTCAAGAAAAAGCAAAGAAAATTTTAAATAATTACAAACCTGACATACTGATGTCACAAAAATAGTGTAAAAATATTAAAATAATTAATAATATAGGAGTAAATATGAATATTAAAAGACTTACTATTTGTACTATTATTCTCTGGATTGTTGGAAACTTATACATGTTTTTAACTTGCGCAGGATTATTTAAATGGATTTATGAAATACCGCCAATTATCTGGAAAGATCCAACTGTTATGATGAGTCCTGCTTATTTGATATTAGGACAATTATTTGGCCTTTTATCTGCATTTTTATTTGTATTAGTTTTTGCTGTTATTTATAAAGGAATACCAGGAGAAAAATATATTAAAGGTATTATTTATGGTATTTTAATATGGCTTGTTGGTGCTCTTTCAGGAATTATTTCAATGCCAATATATATGGATATTGCAATTGGAGTAGTAATATATTGGATAATTAATGCATTGATTTATAATATAATAACAGGTGCAATAATTGGTGCAGTTTATAAAGAAAAATAAATAATAACCTCTGAGTTCTCAGTGAACATTGTGTTTTCAATGAGATCGAAATTATTATTATATTTTAATCTTATAAAATTATAGGAGGATAAAATGAAAAGAATAATAATTGCAACATTATCTGGAGTTTTATTTGGATTAGTCTGTTTAGGATTAGCTTCAAGCGGGCCTGATAAATTAGCATGGCCTATTGTTTTTCAAATTATATCCAGCAGAACATTAATTGGTTTTGCTATTGGTATTAGCATTTTAAGTCTGATTCATTGGTCTGTTCATGGAATTTTGATGGGAATATTATTTAGTATTCCAATAGCATTTAGTGGGCTAATGGCTCCTGACAGCCCGGATTATAATAAAATATCAATTTTTATTTTTACAATTGTATTAGGTGCAATTTATGGATTACTTATAGAAGTTATTACTTCTTTGATTTTTAAAGCTAAAATTAGTAAGTAATTATACAGCTGAAATATTTTTTTTTGTCAAAACAATATAATAAAAAAAACGACAGTGAAAACAGCTGTCGTTTTTTTTATTATATTAACGTTTAAGTAAAACGATTTAAGATCCTTTTAATTTATTTATTAATAAGCCCCATTTTTTCTAGCTCAGTTGCTATTTTTTGTTTATCAAAAGGTTTAACAATATATGCTTCACATCCAGCATGAAATGCATCTACAATATTTTTTTTATCATCCATTGCTGTTATTATTAGAATTTTAACTCCATCAAGACCGCCAATACCTGCGTTTGCTTCAATCTCACGAATTTGTTTTAATGCCTGCTGTCCATCTAATTCAGGCATCATTAAATCAAGACAAATTAGATCATATGGATTGTTTTCTTTTAAAGCAAGATTAAAAGCAAAAACAGCTTCTACTCCATTTATTGCGATATCGCATTCTCCATATTGAGATAATATTATCTTAAGTAAGCGGCGTGTAATAAAATCATCTTCTGTTATTAAAATTTTCATTTCTTGCTCCATGTTTGGGTTTTTTTACTATTTAATATTCTAATATACTAAATTTAATTTTTTATTTTTTTTTTATAATTTTAATTTCATTATTTATATTAATCTGAAGTTCATTATATATAAATTGATATATTTTATTTTTAATGAAAGGAGGTGTTAATGGGTCAAATTTAAATATATATATATTTTCTCTTTTAAGCATTATCTCGCCGGCAACTATACAAATAAATCCTCTTAGGTTTAATTGGATATTTTTAAATTTTAATTTTTCAGTTAAAATATCTTTGTATTTTTCATCTGTTATTTTACATGCAAATCCAAAGGAACTGATATCATGAATTATTCCATTAATATGATGTATAATAAAAGAAGATCTTGAATCTTTTATTTCAATATTAAATTTAGCATTTTTACCGCATGAAACTCTTAAATACTTTCTCCTTCCTTTTGCCTCTTTTGCTTCTAATGTTTTTAATATAAAATTTATTGAATTAACTAGTTTTAAATTTAATTCAACATATCCGCATTTTATTCCAATATCAAAAAGATATTTTTTAATTAAATGCTCCTTTTTTTTATGGGTTAATAGTCCAATATTGACTTTCTTATTTAATTGTTCATCATTAACAATATTTAATATATATTCTTCCCAATCTTTCTCTTCCATTGATGCTTCATCAATATTTATATAAAGGATCGAATCATCATGTTTTTTTAATAATTCTAACATGATATTTTTATCATTTATTAAATATACTTCATATTCATTTTTAACCAATTCCTTTGCCAGTTCTTCTATAATACTAAGAGGATATAAAAAAAATATTATTTTCCCTATATATTCATTATTCATATTAAATTATTATATAAAAATTTATTATTATATTCAAAGTCTAAATAAAATATTTAATTATTTATAATTATTTTAACTATAATTTATCAGAATATTTTTAGAGAATCAGTAAAGCTATTTAGAAATATAGTTACAGATGAAATAAAAATAATGTTAAGAACAGATTAAATTGTAACTTAACGTGCCATTATTAAAATAATATAAGGGGAAAAAACATATAATTATAAAGGTTATGATTATTATGCATTTTAAATATTATAATATTATTGTATTTATTTATTTTTAGAGTTAATTATAAATTTTATTGATTTTTTTAAAAAAAAGTATGATTCTAATTAATGAGGAGTATAAATATGGGAATTGAAAAGCGTAGATTTCTTCGTGTCAAAGCTGATTTGAAAATAGGGTATGAATTTGTAAGCTGGAAAGAAAAAAATCTGAACAAAATGACTAATCCGAGATTTTCAAGAATATTTGATATAAGTGCCAGTGGTATAGGTTTATATAATCTTTCCGATTTGACGGAGAATTTATTAAAACAATTAGAAAAAGGAAAAAAGAAAGTAAGATTAGCATTATATTTAAATCCTGAAAAACTACCTCTAATTACTTTTGCTCGTTTAATTTGGAGTAACTATCAAAAAGATAAAAATACTTTAGAACGCTATGGATTTGTTTTTCTTGATGTGTCTCAATCTTTTTTTGAAGAAGTAAAAAATTATGTTGATAAGCATTTAGATCAAAAATAATAAATTTTATAATAAAAGGTAATAAATCTAATCCAGATAAAACATTTCAAATATTATATCCTTTCCTCATGAATTAACATAAAAAAACTTAATAATAAACAAAAAATACAGGTTCAACATCACATTTTGTAATCCCAAATTTCAGTTGTATTTTATCTTTTTACTTGTAAATTTCCATGCATTACCTAAAAGATTTTCTAAAATCGCTCTAATCAATATTTTATTTATTAATTTTTATTTGCATACGTAATTTAAAAAAAAGTACTTTTTTTTAAATTACTAAAAAAATTTGTACTTTGTTACTATTTGAAGTATCATTAATAATATATATTAAAAATAAATAAACGCAGTAAATTATTGAATCATCAATGATTTTTTAAAGGAGTATATATAATTATATCTTATAAGTTGAATTTTTTTTATCAATTTATTTCTTTACTTCATAGTTAAATGGAGCTTAAAATGAAAAAAAATCATTTCTATATTTTTGCAATTATATCAGTTTTAGTTATGACAATTTTTATCATTTTATTATTTTTTATTTATTTTAAAAATAATAATAAAATTAAAATCGGATTAATCCTTCCTTTAACAGAAGCGGGTAAAAACAGCGGAGTCGAGCTTTTAAAAAGGATCCGGTTAGCTGCTGATGAAGCAAATAAATGGGGC
>CAZYID010000163.1:6031-7985 GCA_964646595.1 uncultured Spirochaetales bacterium
TGGATTGTAATCAATTAAAAGAACATTTTGACAAAGGACTTGTATATACATGAGTATTTTTTGGGACAGTGGTTGTCAATAAAAAAAACTCATGATTTTAGTTTTGATCTCTATCCAATTAAGGATGAAAAAGGGAAAATATATTATTACTGGTAAATAATTATGTCAATAACAAAAAAGTTAATTATCATTTTTATGATAAATGTTATTTTTATTATTTTAATATCTGTTTATTTAGGAGAGTCATTTAAAATAACCATAGAAAAAACTGTTGCACAAAATAGTGCAGAAATAGCAAACGAAGTGCTAAAAAGGATAGATTTTAATTTTCGTGATATTATTGAAGATTTGTATTTATATTCATATTCATTGAATGATTATTTAAACCCCTTTTTTTCTAAAGAAAAAATAAAATATAATGAGAAAAATATTCCGGATACTCTTTTTGTATCAGATAAGTTAAAAGAACATTTTTTAAAATACTGGGAAGGAAACAGAGGTTATCAGTTATTTAAAAATGTTCATATTATAGATTTAAAAGGGAATATTATCTCTTCAACTGATGTTTCTTTAATAAGCAAAAAATTAGATATTAATATATTATTAAACGAATTGGTAAAAACAAAATTTCAAATAAGTGAAGTTTTTTATGATAATAAAATTAATGATTATATTATATCCATATCAGTTCTTATTAAAAATAAAAATGGAGAAAATAAGGGAATAATACAGGCAGATATATCATTTTTACCATTTATCCAGAAAGTAGAGGTTGCTATTGAATTATATAATTTATCACAACTTATTGTAGTTTGCAACAAACATAAAAAATTGCTCTTTAAATCAGACTTATATAATATGTTTGAAGATATATCTAAAGAGAAAAATTTTAATAATTTTAATAATTTTAATTTTAATAAAGGTTATTTTACAATAAAAGAAAACAATCAAAAATATATTTACTCTTATGCTAAAAAGTCTGATCTTAATAAATGGATACCGGATTGGTCAATAATTATAAAAAACAGTGAAAAAGAGATATTTAGTCCGCTTAAAAAAATTTTCATAAGATCATATTTAATTATTTTATTATTAATAATTATTTTATGTGTATCAATAACATTAATAATACGAAATATTTTATCTTCTGTTAAAAATTTGCAGGAGGGAGCAAAAATAATAGGAAGCGGTAATCTTTCCCATAAGATAAAATCTACAGGCAAAGATGAATTAAATGAAGTTGCAGTATCATTAAATAAAATGGCAAATGATTTAAAAAAGGTAACTGCAAATAAAAATGAGCTTGAAAATGAAATCAAAAAAAGGAAAAAAGGAGAAGAAGAAATAAAAAGCCTTGCAAAGTTTCCTTCCGAAAATCCAAATCCTGTTTTGCGTATTAACAAGGAAGGTGTGTTAATGTATGCTAATAATTCGGCTTTTTCAATATTATCAGAATGGAAGTTAAAAATAGAAAAAAAAGTTCCGGAAATATTACAAAAATTAGCAAAAGAAGTTTTTGCAGAAAAAAACACTCAGTATATTGATATCCCATGCAGCAAGCTTGTTTTATCAGCAGCAGCATCTTCTTCAAAGGATATGGATTATGTCAATATATATGTTCGAGATATCACTAAGCGCAAACAAGCAGAAGAAGAGGTAAAAAAATTAAATATGGAACTCGAAGAGCGTGTAAAAAGTCGAACTGCTCAACTTGAAGCTTCAAATAAAGAACTGGAAGCTTTTGCATATTCGGTTTCTCATGACTTGAGAACACCTCTAAGGAGCATTAGCGGTTTCAGTCAAGCTTTGTTAAAAGAATATACCAATAAACTCGATGATGAAGGAAAAGATTATCTTAACCGTATACAAAATTCAAGTCAATTGATGGGAAAACTTATTGAAGATTTGCTGTCTCTTTCAAAAATATCCAGATATGAGATAAAATATAAAAAAA
>CAZYID010000164.1:0-7902 GCA_964646595.1 uncultured Spirochaetales bacterium
CCAGTTTTGTCTCAGCTTTTTTTCGTAAGGACTCAAGCTTTTCTGATTTTTTATTAACTTTTTTCAAAATATTTCTCCTCGAAAAGTATATAATTTTTATAATTTATACTCGATTTTAAACATTGTTCCTTTATTTTTTATTATCTCAAAAATCCCTGAATTACATTGTGAAATCATATTAACAAGATTTAAACCCATACCATATTTTTTATTTAAAATAATATCATCAGAAATACCAACACCATTATCTGATATATTTACTAGTATTGTTTTTGGATTTTTTAATTTTATGGATATTTTGATTTTTCCATTATTCATTCCTTTAAAAGCATGCTTATAGGTATTAGTTAATAATTCATTTATCATAATACCAAGAGTAAATGAAACATTAACTTTTACATCAAGACATTCAATTATTTTCTCGACGGTTATTATTTTTTTCTCTGACATATTAGATTGACATATATCATCAATGAGACTTGAAAGGTGATCATTAAGATTTATATCAACATAATTCGATGCTGTAGATAGTTTATCATAAAGTATTGCCATATTTTTTATTAATCCACAAGATTCCTGCAAAACCTTTTTTGCATCTAAAGATTTTATATCATTTTTTTTATTAGACAATAAACCATATACAATATACATGTCATTTTTAGTTCTATGATGAATTTCTTTAAAAAGTATCTCTTTTTCATACAGTAGATTTTGTATTTTTTCTTCCGCGCGCTTTTGTTCGGTGATATCACTAACTATTGTTCTAATTTTATTTGGTTCATCAACATTATTTTCCAGCAGCATACTTTCTAATTTTGCATAAAACTTATTTTTATTTTTAGATAAAAGTTCTATTTCACAAATTTCACTTGATTTTGATTTTAAAACTTTGCGGCAATGAATAAAAAAAATATCCTGATGATTTGGCTCAACAAATTGAACGAATGGCTTTTTAATTAGAAAATTTCTTTCCATACCAAGTAAGCTTGCACCTGTAAGATTTACATTCAGCATCAATCCGTTTTTATCAAATGTAAAATATCCTACCGGAGCAAAATCATACAGATCTGCATAATTACTTCTTGATTTTTCTATTTCTACTTGAGCATTGATAAGTTCTTCATTCTGCATCTCAAGTTCTATCTGATGGATATTAAGTTCTTCTATATATTGTGATAGTTCTTTAAATTCAAATTGATTTGATTGATAATTAAACTTTGCCAGTTTTGTCTCAGCTTTTTTTCGTAAGGACTCAAGCTTTTCTGATTTTTTATTTACTTTTTTCAAAATAATTCTCCTTAGAAAATTTCTCACAAAGTTCACAGAGATCACAAAGAAAGATCAAACTCTGTGCCTTTGTGCACTCTGTGAGAAACATTTTCATTCTTATAAAATGAGGAGCCAACGACTCATGACGATTCCTCCAGAGAACTAAAAAAGTTCAAACTTATTCTCCCAAATCCTTAAATCCGAAACTCCTTTGGATCAATTAAGATTTAGTCAATTCATTAATCCTCGCGATTAATTTTTTATTCTCATTACTTAATTGCTCTTCAAGGATTTTATGTTTCGTCATATCATGTTCTGTTGTTGCAATAAACATAATCTGTCCGGTACGATCTATTATTGGCGTAATAGTAATCATGACATCAATAATTCTTTTATCAAATGTAATTCTTTTTGTCTCAAAAACCTTAATTGCTTCACCATTGATTATTTTCTTTATTATATTTATCATTTCTGTTTTTCTTTCTTCAGGTATAAATGAAGCAATATTCAAACCAATAGCTTTTTTTTCCGAGATTCCATACATTTTTTCAGCGCCTTTATTCCATTCTACAATATTACCATCCAGATCTAAAACCGTAATTGCGTCGTAGGAATTGTTTACAACAGATGCAAGACGGCTGATTTGTTTTATTTCTGATATATTTACAAAAGTAACAACAAGGCCGTCAATAAAATTCTGAATAGTTCTATAAGGCATTATCTTCATTAGATACCAGCTATTATCTTTAGTTTGTACCTCCAGCTCTTTATAAATCAAATTATTCATAACAGATTCTAGGTCTTCCTGAAAATGTTCATATTTTAAATTAGATACAAAATGAGCTATAGGTCTTCCAATATCTTCCTTAATTATATTGATAATTTTGGTGATTTCCGGAGTAAATCTTTTTATCCGAAATTCTGAATCCAAAAAGATAGTGGCAATATTGATGCTTGCCAGCAAATTATTCATATCATTATTATTTTGTGTTAAATCTTCTATTTTGGAAGACAGCTCTGCATTAACAGTTGTCAGCTCTTCATTAACTGATTGAAGCTCTTCTTTTGAAGTTTCCAGCTCTTCGTTGGTGCTTTGGAGTTCTTCATTGGATGATTGGAGTTCTTCGTTGGCAGAGTTCAATTCTTCATTTGTAGTTTCTAATTCTTCAATAGTTGTCTGAAGATGTTCTTTTGTGGATTTTAATTCTTCCTCAAGCTGTTTAGCATGGTTGTTTATTTTTTTGTTAGTTTCACTCTTTTGTTTTGATGTGATTGCGACTGCAGAATTTTTGATTTCTTCAAAAATAATTATCATTGTACCATAAAAAAAATCTTGCTCTGATATTGGTTTTACAATTAATGTAATATTATTAAAACCGCCATTTTCCCTTACCTGTAAGTTCTCACATACAACCTCTGTGTTTTCCTTTGATGCTCTTCGAATAGCAATTATTAATTGTGATTTTAAACCCTCTCTTGCCATATCAAGAATATTTAATTTTGCTTCACCGGCTGCCGGCTCAAGATATTTTCCTGTTTTCCCGTAAAAATATAAAACATTAAGCTTTTCATCGATTATTACGCAGGGAAACTTAAATCTTTTTAATAAAGAATTATTAATTATTTCTATGTAATCAGCCTTACTTAAGATGTTATTATAATTTTCATTTTTTTTAATTCCTGTATCATTATGATTTATAGAGAAATCATAATTATGTCTTATTGCATTTACCGCTCCTTTTCGGCTGAATATTTTCCACTTTTTCTCTACTACAGAAAAAAGATCACTAAATTGCCCAATACTCTCGGATGGTCCGAGCAAAAGGAATCCTTCAGGATTTAACGTATAATGCATAAGCCGTATAAGTTTTTTTTGAAAATTTGCATCAAGATAAATAAGCAAATTCCTGCAGCTTAATAAATCAAGTTTTGAAAAAGGAGGATCGGATATCATATTTTGAGATGAGAAAATTATTTTATCTCTAATTACTTTTTTAACTCGATAATTATGCTCTTCCAGCATAAAAAATCTTTTTAGACGCTCTGGAGATACATTTACTTCAATCCCCGAATTATAAATGCCGTTTCTGGCCTTTTGTATTACTTCGTTATTTAAATCAGTTGCAAAAATTTGTACTTTAAGCCGTTGATTTGTCTCTTCCATATATTCTTCTAAAATGATGGCAATAGAATATGCTTCTTCTCCTGTCGAACAGGCAGGTACCCATATACGAATTGGAGAAGATTTTACTTTATGATCAAAAATCTTCGGAAAAATTTTTTGTTTAAGCAAATCAAAAACTTCGTCATCTCTAAAAAAACTTGTAACAGGGATCAATAATTCTTTAAAAAGCAAATGTATTTCTTTTTTATTTTTTTGAAGATAAGTTAAGTAAATTGACATATCATCAATATCGTGGATAGCCATCCTTTTGTTTATTCGGCGAAGCAGAGTATTTTTCTTATAATTAGAAAAATCACAAAAAGTATTATTTTTTAATAAAACAAAAATATTTTCTAAACAACCCGTATTTTTGGGGATATCATTTTCAATATATTTTTTTTTATTTAAATAAATATGAGTGATATATTTTAGTAGTTGTTCGGGGATTTTTTCTGCCGGCAGAACATAATCTACAAGATTTGTTGCTATTGCGCTTTGCGGCATTCCGTCATATTTTGCAGATTTTATATCCTGCACCATGACCATACCGCCTGCATCTTTTATTTTTTGTATGCCAAGAGTGCCGTCCGAACCTGTCCCTGATAATATTACTGCGATAGAATGCTCTGTCATTTCAAGTGATAATGAATGGAAAAAGTAATCAATCGGCAGTCTTAATCCGTGTCTTATAATAACAGGATCCATCAAACACAATTTGCCATTCGATATTGCAGTTTCTTTATTTGCCGGAGCTAGATATATTGTATTTGGACTAATCTTAATATTATTAGTAATTTCAATGATTTTCATTGCAGTATATTTTTGCAATAATTCACTCATCATGCTCTTTTTATCAAGAGACAAATGCTGGATGATAATAAAAGCAATACCGGTTTCTGAAGGCATATTTTTAAAAAAGGTTTCAATTGCCTCCAGTCCTCCTGCTGATGCGCCTATACCTACAATGGGGAATTTTTTTAATTTCTCTGCCTTTACATTAGTGGTTTTATTTTTTTTCATTTTATTATTATATTCACTTTTATTTTCTTAATTATATTTTATAATAATAAACATATATTACAAAGGTAAAATATATTTTTAAATAAAATTTAAATAAAATTTTGAAGTATATATTAACCATGACTGCAATAGCTCCTAAATTGATTAAGTGTTTTTAATAAAAACAGTGAATCTTCAAGAATGAAAATTATATCTTTTTTATAATGTTTCGATTAATATAATTCTTCGCTCATTTTTTTAATTATTTATATAAATATTTTTTTAATATATTTATTTTATAGAATAGATTATAATATAATTAATAATAAATCGGGATTTAAATTGATTTATTATATGTCAAAATTATATTAATTTAGATTTTGGCTATAATGTTTTAGAATAAATTATGAATAATGAAATTATAGGCAGAATAATATTTTTTTTATACCCTCTTAGTATTATTGAAGAACTTGCTAAAGAATTAATTAGGAATGAATATGAGGTTTATCTAATTAATGACAAAGATATTATGATAGAATTGTTAAAAATATATGATAAATCAATACTCTATATAAATATTGATGAAGCCTCATTAAATGAAAAGGGGTGGGAAAAGTATATATTAAAGATTCAAAAAGATGAAAATTTAAATAAAAAGGTTGATATAGGATTATTAACTTACAGAAGAAAGGAAAATCTGATTAAAAAATATCTTTTTGATATAGGAATCAAATGCGGTTATGTTGAATTAAATCTAAAATTATCGGATACAATCTATATTATAATGAAAACGCTTGAAGTAAATGAAGCAAAAGGAAGGAGAAGCTATATAAGAGTAAAGTGCGGTAATAATGCAAAATTCAATATCCATGTTAAGGATCCTTCATCTTTTATTAAATATCAAATCAATGGTATAATTAGTGACATAAGTTCATTTGGAATGGCATGTGAAATAACGGAGGATAAATATAAGGGTTTTTTATCAGAAAAAATGAAATTAGATAGCATTCAGTTAAACCTTAGAGGACTTATCTGTATTATAAAAGGTGAAATATTTCTCAAAAGAGGAAATATGTATATAATAAAATTTAATCTCTCAGCAATCCCGGATATCAAAAATAAAATATATCAATTCATATATAATGAATTACAGAATAATATAAAAAAAGAAATGGAAGTCATTAAAAAAAGAATTGAGAAAGATAAAATAAATTCAGAAGCTGATAAAATTGATAATAAACAAAAATAAGTAAAAAAATTCATTTAAAGTATTCATATTATACCAAAATAGCTTTTAATCCATCTCTTATTATTTTTTGATTATCAGCAATAAATAACTTTATTTTCATTTATTGGAATGTCTCCATTCAAATAAATAAACATATTAATAATAAATAAGTATTTAATATTTACATAGGCAATGTATTTACTTGTTTTTAAATAAAAACTAACTTCTCTTTCAAAATATATTAATATAATTAATTATATTAAAGTATAAAAATTTAGTTAAAAAAATTATAAAAAATAAAAAATTTTTTTTATTTATAATTATTCAAAAAAAATAAAATGTAGTTTTTGTTTTTTTTATAATATTTATATATAATTATTTTATTAATAATAAAAATATTGGGTTTTCCAGATTATTTATGATTTTATTTAACAAATTATATTTTCGAGAATATATTTAATGTAAGAATTGATTTTGCAAGGGAGTTTTTAGGTTATAATTACATTTTTTTTTATACTTGCGATATAAAAAATCCTTTTAGTTAATTTATGTTTATAAAATTCTAAGAATGGTAATTAAAAATTTTTAATAATGAAACGAAGCAAGTTAAATCATATAATCCAAATCAAATATATTTTATTAGTTTTAATCCATTTATATATTTATATCTTGCTATAAAAAAATCCTCCCATTTCCAGGAGGATTATTTTAATTTTAAATTATATTGTAAATTTTTATTTATTCGACAGTCTGGTTAGATGCAGTACGGCGCATTATTTTAAAATAAAATATTTTATTAGAGAACTAATTAATATTATTGGGATTATAAAAATCCAACCAATAGTAAATGTTTTTATTACATGTATTTTCATAGTTTTTATTGTTGTTTCAGTAGGTATATTTAGAAATTTAGGTCTAATTTTACCAATCAATAGTAAATCTATAAATAATGAATCAAATAATAAAAGCAATGCCATTAATATTGATGTCCCTGTAATTATTTCTAAAAAAGTTGATTTATCATTAAATGAAAATATTTGAAATAGAAGAAAGAAGGAAATTATTAGTAAAAATACAATCAATAATATTAAAGAACCAAAAATTGATTGCTTTTTCTGTAAATGACCAGCAGAATCACGGGTTTTATGTACTAAACCGGTCTTATATACAATTATAGTCAAAATTATTAGTAAAAGGCATCCGATTAAAAAGAATATAAATATTTCCTTAAACATCTATCACCTCAATTTCTTGCCCCGTATTGCATCTAACGTTCGCCGATATGAGAAATTGCACGACCAAAGAGAGTGCAATTTGGGTGTAGCGACTGAAAAGAGCGGAACCTCATATCGGCTGTTGTGTGTAGTTACGCATCATTATTTATATCCAATAAAAAATAATCGATTAAAAGGAAATAATACTTTTCCATTCTTTTGTAGCTTATAATCTGATTTAATTGATTCAAAAACCAAATCATCAAATTGCTTTTTATCATTATCATTTGATAATTTTTCAATATAAGGCTTCAGTCCTGTGCTACGAATCATTTCTAAAATAGATAAGTGCGATTCCATAATGTGAATATAATGTGTTTCCCACATTTCAATTTTTTCAAAATGCTCAGATAAAATATCATAGTATTCAAAACTCTTCAATATTGTAAATAATTTATCGACATCCTTTGTTAAGTTTGACCATTTTGAATCTTGTGCTATTTTGCTTATTGATTGGCCTAATGGCATATTGAAGAAAAGAGGAATTTGAATGGCTATTACACCATTAGGATTTACAATATCACTTAGTTTTTTTAATAATATATCATGATTATGAATCCACTGAATTGTTGCATTTGAATAGACAATATCATATTTGTATCGAAATTCATCAGTTTCAACATCAAATAATTTCCATTCTTGATTTGGAAAATCAGAAACAGCTTTGGAAATCATTGATTTAGATTTATCTATTCCTAAAATATGACTTGATGACCATCTTTCACGTAATATCTGAGTACTATTTCCAGGGCCACAACCAATATCAATTATTTTTTTTGGATTTTCAATTTCAATTCTTGATACTAAATCAATTGAAGGCTGTATCCTTTCTTTGCTAAATTTTAAATATAATTCAGGATTCCAATCTTTTTTATTCATTTATTTTCCTTGCAGCGTAATTGCACACAACGGCTCGCCAGTAAGGGAAGGTTTTGGTACTCCAAAACTTTGGGAGAAGCGGTACTCCG
>CAZYID010000165.1:0-7891 GCA_964646595.1 uncultured Spirochaetales bacterium
GAAACTGTATCTACTGATTATGATACTGCTGATAAATTATATTTTGAACCATTGACTGTTGAAGATGTATTAAGCATTTATCAAAAAGAAAAACCAATAGGAGTAATAGTTCAATTTGGGGGACAAACCCCATTAAATATTGCACAGGAATTAGAAGATGAAGGTGTAAAAATTCTAGGAACTTCTTGCGAAACAATTGACCTTGCTGAAGATAGAGAACAATTTGGTAAAAAAATGGAAAAAATAAAAATTCCTATGCCTGAAAAAGGTATGGCAGGATCTATTAAAGAAGCGGTCTCTATTGCAAATAAAATAGGTTATCCGGTTATTGTAAGACCTTCTTATGTCCTTGGCGGAAGAGGGATGGAAATAGTACATGAACAAGAAATGCTTCAAGCATATGCAGAAGCTGCTATAGATCTATCTCCTGAAAGACCTATTCTAATTGATAAATTTTTAGAAAATGCAATAGAAGCAGAAGCAGATGCAATCTCAGATGGAATCGAAGTTTTTGTTCCAAGTATAATGGAGCATATCGAATACGCCGGTGTTCATTCCGGAGATTCTGCATGTGTTCTTCCTCCGGTATCTTTAAGTGAAAAAGTTATAACTACTATTAATGATTACACAAAAAAAATTGCAAAAGAACTAAATGTTGTTGGATTAATGAATATTCAATATGCTATTGTTAATGAAATTGTTTATGTTATAGAAGCAAATCCTCGTGCATCACGTACTGTTCCTTTGGTTTCTAAAGTGTGCAATATTTCGATGGCTAAAATTGCTACCGGAATTATGCTGGGTAAAAAACTTTCTGATTATAATCTGAAACATAAAAAAATTCCTCATTTTGGTGTAAAAGAAGCAGTTTTCCCTTTTAATATGTTTCAGGAAGTAGATCCCCTTTTAGGTCCGGAAATGAGATCAACTGGCGAAGTACTCGGACTGGCAGATAGTTATGGACTTGCTTTTTATAAAGCTCAGGAAGCAGCAAAACAGTCCCTTCCTTTAGAAGGTTCAGTATTAATAAGTGTCAATAAAAAAGATCGAATTGAAGTGGTTCCAGTAGCTAGAGAATTTTATAAGTTTAAATTTAAAATTTATGCTACTGACGGGACTCAAAAATTTTTAAAGGATAATGGAATTGAATCAGAGCTAATATATAAACTTCATGAAGACAGGCCAAATATTGTTGATAGAATAAAGAATAAAGAAATTCAACTTATAATAAACACTCCTTCAGGAGTTACCAGTGAATATGATGATTCGTATATTCGTAAAAATGCAATTAAATATGGAATTCCTTATATAACCACAATAGCTGCAGCAATGGCTGCTGCAAAAGGAATAGAAAAAAGAAAACATGGAAATGCGGCTTTAAAAAGTCTCCAGGAATATCATAAAGGAATAAAGTAATAGAATAATATAAAACTGAAATAATAAATATCTTTATTGATTTGTTAATATAAACTCTTCATAATCTAAAAGGTTTTTCTTTAAAAGTTCAGGAACATTGAGATTATAAGGGCATCTGGATAAACATGCTTTACAGTTAATACAGTTTTTAATTCTTGACATTTTTTCCTGCCATTCCTCTGAGATAAATTCCTTAATTGGCATCCGTCTTAACAGCAAAGACATTCGTGCTGACATGTTTATAACAATTTCAGCAGGACAGGGAAGACAATAACCGCATCCTCTGCAAAAATCACCGGATAGTTCTTTTTTATATTGAGATATCTTTCCTTTCATTTCTTTATTAAAAACCGGCGGATTTTTATCCAACTCTAAAAACTGATTTAATTCTTCGAGTCTCTGTATTCCCCAGATTGGAACAGCATTCTCAAACTGTATAAAAAAACTAAAAGCACATTCAATATCTGTTATCAATCCTCCGGACAATGCTTTCATGGCAATAAATCCGATATCCTTTTCTTTGCATATTTCAACAAGTTTCAAATCTTTACTACTGCAAAGCATATTAAACGGAAACTGCAATGTTTCAAAAAATCCGCTTAACACTGTTTTTTCTGCAATTTCTATAGAATGGTTTGTTACGCCAATATGTCTTATTTTACCATCTTTTTTTGCATTTTCTAAAAAAAGTAATATTTCATCATGATCTTTTTCAAATGGCCATGATTTTGGATTATGCAGTTGAAAAATATCAATATAATCAGTATTAAGCTTTTTTAAACTTTTATCTAAATCAAGCTTTAATTTATCAAGTACTTCTGCCATGGATTTGGTGGAAATAATAATATCATTTCTATATTTACCTAAAAATTTTCCTAATTTTTCTTCACTGTCTGTATATAATCTTGCTGTATCAAAAAAATTTATTCCGCTTTCATACGCTTTTAGTAAAATTTTTTCTGTATTTTTATAATCTGTTCTTTGAATTGGTAAAGCGCCAAAAGATGTCTTTGTTACCTTAAGACCTGTTTTTCCTAATACTACCTTTTTCATGATTTTCCTTTATAAAAAATAGAAATGTTTGATGATTAGGCCGAATGTCGAGTTTTCAAAAGAATAATATAAATAGCATTAGACGAAAAATAACGACAAAAAACTCAATCAAGAACTCGACATTTGTCTTTATCGAACGATTAATGATGCAAACTTCGAATTTCCTGTTTTATTTTATTATATTATGGTCAGATAAAAGGCAATATTAAAATAGATTGTAAAATTCGAAGTTTGCTGCTTCAAATTGTAAAACTCGAATTTCGCCCGAGAAAATATAAAAATTATTGATAAAATATATTATGTATAAAAAAATTTATTTCTTGTTTTTCTTAATATCTTTTAATTCTTTTTCTTTTTCTTTAATATTTTGTTCAAAATTATTTATTGCTTTTAAAATATCAGGTATACCTTTTGACTCTTTTTCTAAAGATGTTTTTTCTTTTGTAAAATGATCAAATGCAATCGTTCCTAATTCTCCAATTTTTTTTGCAATTTTATGCTCAATAGTTTTAATCTCGATCTGTTTTAATCCTATTGCTCCTGCTTCTTTTGCTTTTTCAAATCCAATTTTTGAAAGCTCAAGACTTTTATCAAAAATACCTTGTAATGTTTTTTTTACTTCCATTAAAGCCCTCCAGTTAATATTTTTTTATAATTTATTTTAATATATTTATTTAATAAATTAAATAAAAAGTTATATATTTTAATTATTTTATTTTATAATTAATAGTAACTTATAATGTTAAGGAGAAAATAAAATGACAAAGTTAATAATTGGAGTTATATTAGGTGTTTTGATTTTAATCTTTATATTTCAAAACACTACAGTTGTAGACATACAGCTTTTATTCTGGAAGATTTCAATGTCAAGAGCATTGATGGTATTAATTGTTTTTGGTGTCGGAATAATTTTAGGCTGGATTTTCTGCTCTGTACGACATTCTCATAAAAAAAATTAGAGCTTTATTCCAAATTATATAATTTTAATCTTTAATATATTTTAATACTACTCATTCTTAATTTGAAGAAAAAAAATAAATTAATACAATTATAAATTTAAAACAAATAATAAAGAACGTTATAACTCTTTATCATTTTTTTTAAAAAAGATATATTTGAAAATTATTAAAAAAAAATAAGGATTCTAAATATGATTGAAAACCTTTTTAATGTAAAAAATAAAATAATTTTAATAACAGGTTCCAGTCAGGGCATTGGTTTTAGTTTAGCAAAAGGATTCGCAGAAGCCGGGGCAAAAGTTATTATTAATGGAAGAAGCAAAGGAAAAATAAACACTGTTATGAATCAATTAAAAGATCAGGGATATAATGCTTTTGGAATTGATTTTGATGTTACAAACAAAGATCAAATAAAAAAAAAATAACTGAAATTGAAAATAATATCGGACCTATAGAAATTTTAATAAATAATGCCGGTATTCACCGCAGAGCTCCTTTAGAGGAATTAAGTATCGATTATTGGAACGAGGTTATTGAAACAAATTTAACTTCAGTTTTCTTTATATCACAATGTGTAGCCAAATTTATGATAAAAAGAAATAGAGGTAGAATTATAAATATTACTTCTCTAAATGCAGAGATGGCAAGACCGACAATTGGTAATTACTGCGCTGCAAAAGGCGGTCTTAAAATGCTTACTAAATCAATGGCAACTGAATGGGGTAAATACAATATACTAACAAATGCAATTGGTCCCGGATATTTCCTTACAGAATTAACAAAACCTCTCTCTGAAAAAAAAGAGTTTGATGCATGGGTAAAAGAAGAAGTTCCCCTTGCCAGATGGGGAACAACAGATGAATTAATAGGCTCTGCAATATTTTTAGCTTCAGAAGCATCAAGCTATATAAATGGGCATACTATATATG
Source organism: uncultured Spirochaetales bacterium (assembly GCA_964646595.1). Lineage (GTDB taxonomy): Bacteria > Spirochaetota > GWE2-31-10 > GWE2-31-10 > JAFGQB01 > CAZYID01. The sequence goes on from CAZYID010000165.1 coordinate 4,358, forward strand.
TTGACGGTGGATGGCAGGCTTGTCTTTAACCTGCTTTTCTCACAAATCTTGAGGTTGAAATGCCGTAGATTTTTTTCTGATAAGGATTTACGACTAAACGAGACTCGAAGCATAGTTGCATTATGTGGGAATCGAGTGAAGAAGTAAATACTTATCAGGGCAAAAGATACAAATTTCAAGCCAAGGGCTTGTGAGAAAAGCAGGTTAATAAATTATTTTTTAATTAAAAATAATTTATTTTATTAAATTTGACGTAAATTATTTATGTGTGTATACTTAATAATATATAGTCGTTTTTAATGAAGCAAAGTTTCCTATGATATTAAAAAATAAATTTATCTTAAAAATAATTACGATACTTTTTATTTCCTTTTTTATAATAATTAAATCCCATTCTATATCAGGAAAAAAAATTCTCATTTTAAACTCATATCATATGGGATACCAATGGTCAGATAGAGAACAAAATGGAATACAGGATACTTTAAAAAATATTTATGAAAATCTCAATTTGTATATTGAATATTTAGATAGAAAAAGATTCTTATATATAGATGAAAATGAATATTTTCAAATCCTGGAACAACAATTTGAAAAAAAATATAATAAAATTAATCTTGATGGTATTATTACTTTAGATAATGCTGCTTTTAATTTTATTCTTAAGTATCAAAATATATTATTCCCAAATATCCCTATAATTTTTTGTGGTGTTAATTATTTTGAAGATAAAATGATTGAAGGTTATAAAAACATTACTGGAGTTGTTGAATTTGTAGATTTTAAATCAGCAATAGATGTAATTTTTGAAATTCAGCCAGATGTAGAAAATATTTATATTATTAATGATCTTACTTTATCTAGTAGAATCAATAGACAGATCATAAATGATATAGTAAATAAATATTATATTGAAAGAATTAATTTTATTTTTATTGATAAAAATAATTCAGGTCTTTCTTTAGAGGAGTTAGTATCTGAATTAAAAAAATTAAATAAAAATGATGCAGTCTTTTTTGCTGATTTCTTCATAGATAAAAATAAAATTGTTTATTCAAGTGAAGAAATTTATCCAAGGATTACAGAAGCTTCTAATGCTCCAATATATGATAATGATGATGCTGCTCTGGGGCTTGGAATAATAGGAGGAAAACTTAATAGCGGATATTATCATGGTCAAGTAGCAGCCAAACTATTAATTGATATTTTTAATGGAGCATTGATTAAAGATATGCCTGTTGTTAAAAAAGCAATAAACAAATATATGTTTGACTATAATCAATTAAAACGTTTTGACATTAATATATCAAAACTTCCAAAAAAAAGTATTATAATAAATCGTCCAGATGTATTTTATAAAATGGATACTAAAGAATTAATAACAGGACTAATAGTAATTACTTTATTAATCTTATTCATTGCTATTCTATCAACTAGTATCATCAGGCGTAAGTTAGCAGAATCTTCATTAAGCAAACTCTTTGAATCTTTACCTGATATGATTAAAATACATGATATGGAGGGTAGATATCTATATGTAAACAAAGTAGCATGCAGCACTCTGGGTTATACAAATGATGAGTTTATGAAAATGACTAACAAAGACATAGATGATCCATCTTTTTCTAATGGATTTCAAGATAGGCTTAAGCTACAAATTCAGGATAAAGAACATTCCTTTGAAGGAGTTCATATTTCAAAAAATGGAGAAAAAATACCGGTGGATATAAATACTACATTTATCAAATATAACGGAAAAAATGCAGTTCTAACTGTTGCAAGAAATATTTCTGCAAGGAAAAAAGCTGAAAAAGAAAGAGAAAATTTATTAAAAAAACTTGCTTCTAAAAATGAAGAATTAGAAAGTTTAATATATGCTGTAAGCCATGATCTAAAAGCTCCAATTGTTAATATTTTTGGTTTTGGAAAAGAACTTATCTTAAGTACTGAAAATATTAAAAAACTTTTAAATAAACATGATAATATAAATGAATTAAAAAAAGAACTTAAAAATATTATTAAAGATGATATTGCTCAGTCTGTAAAATATATTACAAAAAGTTCCATAAAAATGGAACAACTGTTAAAAGGACTTTTAAAAGTAAGCCGTCTTGGAAGGATTCAATTAGAAATATCTACTATTGACATGAATAATTTAATAAAAAATATAATTGATTCAATGCAATTTAAAATAAAAGAAACTAATGCGTCTATAACATATACAAATCTGCCAAAATGCACAGGGGATTACAATCAAATCAACCAGGTTTTTACTAATTTAATTGACAATTCCTTAAAGTATATTAATCCAAAGAAAAAAATTAAAATTAAAATTTCAGGAAGAAAAAAAAATAAAATGTCTGCCTTCTGTGTTGAAGATAATGGCATTGGAATACCTAAAAATAAAACTGAAAAAGTATTTGAAATTTTTTATAGATTTGATAATGAATTTAATCCAACAGGCGAAGGAATTGGTCTTACAATTGTTAAAAAAATTGTTGAACAACATAATGGAAACATGTGGGTAACATCAGAAGAAGGAAAAGGAAGTAAATTTTATGTTTCTTTGCCAAATAAATAAAATAACATCAAAAAAAACTGATATGTTTTAAAACATGTCAGCTTTTATTAATCTATTTCTAGCAAATATTATGAATTCCATCCAGCTATTCTATGCCATTTATCCAGTCATTTGTTTTATAAAATTCATAAAAATGTAATTTATATAAATAATTTTATCAAAAAACAAATATATTTAAGCCAAAATTTATAAATATGTCCCCTTTTTTATTTGACAAGAATGTTTTACAAGCTCTCTATCCTACCTAGAAAGTCATCCCCGCCACTATTTACAACTCCTATTATTCCAACCTTTAAAGCTTTAATCTTTATATGAAAACTGATAAAATCTATCTTCCCTAATAGAATTATAAATACTATAAATTCCCCATAGAAATTTTTTGTTTTTTAGTCATGAATTTTTACCCTATTAAACTTTTAATTCGTAGATTTATTTTCTATATCGAATTCAAGCTAATTTGTATATATAATTATCTATTTATAAAGAGGGCCAAAATTAGAGCATGCTCTATAATCAGCTCCCTCAATATCCATTCCAAATGCATTCCATGCACTTGGTCTGTATATTTTATCTTCAGGGACATTATGCATACAGACAGGTATCCTCAACATAGAGGCTAATGTGATTAAATCTGCCCCAATATGTCCATAACTTATTGCACCATGATTTGCTCCCCAGTTTGCCATTACAGAATAGACATCTTTAAATGCCCCTTTACCTCTTAAAATTGGTGTAAACCATGTAGTTGGCCATGTTGGATTTGTCCGTTTATCAAGTGTATCATGAATATCTTCAGGTATCTCTACTGTAAAACCTTCTGCAATCTGTAATACTGGTCCCAATCCCTTAATTAGATTAATTCTTGATAGTGTAACAGGCATTCCACCTTTTGTTAGAAAATCTGTAGAATACCCACCTCCTCTGAAATAACCGATATCCGCAGGTCTAAATAA
>CAZYID010000166.1:0-3568 GCA_964646595.1 uncultured Spirochaetales bacterium
CCAACAAAAATAAAAACAAATCTAACATTTAAAGAAATCTTTTATAATAGTGTTGCAAAATATAAATTATTTTATAAAGATTTGTTTGTAGTTTTTTCTCCGGAACAATTTGTTACAATAAAAAATAATAAAATATCCTCATTTCCAATGAAAGGCACAATTAATGCTGAAATTCCTGATGCAAAGAAAAAAATATTAGCAGACGAAAAGGAATACGCTGAACACATTACAATAGTTGATTTAATCAGAAATGATTTAGGAATTATTTCAAATCAAGTAATAGTTGAAAATTTTAGATACATTGATGAAGTAGTTACTATTAAACAAAATCTACTGCAAGTTAGTTCAAAAATAACAGGTATTCTAGATAAAAATTGGAACAACAAATTAGGTGATATTATTTATTCTCTTCTTCCCGCAGGATCTATAACAGGTGCTCCTAAAAAGAAAACAATAGAAATTATTAAAAACGTTGAAAATTATGAAAGAGGATATTATACAGGCATCTTTGGTTATTATGATGGAGAAATACTTGACAGTGCAGTAATGATCAGATTTATGGAAAAAAAAGACAATCAAATTCTTTTTAAAAGCGGAGGAGGTATAACTGTATACAGTAAATTAAAAAATGAATATAATGAATTAAAGGAAAAGGTTTATGTGCCGTTTACTGGAAACAATAAAAATAAAAAATAATAAAATTTATAATATCGCTTATCATAATAATAGAATGAATAATACAAGGAAAGAATTATTCAGTTGTTCAAATTTTATAGATCTTTTAGAATATATTGAAATCCCGAAAAAATATAGTAATGATACAGTAAAATGCAGAGTTGTTTATAATAAAAATATTATTAAGGTTGAATATTTTAAATATAAAAAACGAATAATCAATACTCTTAAACTTATATATTCAGACACTATTGACTATAAATATAAATACGAAAATAGAACCGAAATAAATAATTTATTAAAATTAAAAAAAGGCTGTGATGATATATTGATAATAAAAAACAATAAAATTACAGACACTTCATTTACAAATATTGCTTTTTATAATGGTTTAAAATGGATTACTCCATCTAAGCCTCTTCTTAAAGGAACAAAAAGACAAAAATTAATAAATGAAAATAAAATTATAGAAGCTGAATTGTTTTTAAATGATCTTACTAAATTTCAAAATGCAATTTTATTTAACAGTCTGCTTGATTTTGAAGATGAAATGTTTATAGAAATACATAACATAAAATCTTAAAAAAGCTTATTTCTATAATCTATCAGAAAATTGATAAAAATAAAATTATTTATTATTATTTAAACCATAATCCAATAACATATATTTTACCTTTTCTTTTTGAGCAAACCAATTGAATAAATATGTCATCTTTAATTTTATTTGATTTCCCTTTCCATAAAACAAGTGTATATTTTTCTTTATTTAAAAAACCTAAATATGTTTTTTCTTTAATTAATCCAACTTGTGATAATATTTGTTGATGGACACTTTTAAATTTACTTTCTGGTAATACTTCTTTCATAACAGAATCAAAATCTCTAGAATACATTTTGTAATCTTTTTTTTCAATACCTAATAAAATATTATCTAAAATAGGTGTTGATAATTTAATTATTTCATTATTATCTTGTGATATTGGATCTGAAAATATAATAAAACAAATAATAAAAAAAAATAAACTTAAAAAAATTTTTTTTACTCTTCGAGCACTTCGCATTAATTTCTCCTTTTAAAAATATTAGTTTAATACCAAGTGATTTTAAATTTCAAAAAAAATTTCTGATATTCATTAAAATGCCAATGATTATTTTTATTCAATATTATTTTAAAAATTAACATAAATAATTTTCATTGTAAATTTAAAAAAAATAAGCTAAAAAACCTTGACAATATACATCATATTTTTAATAATCCAAAAGAATTAATTATGTATTATTAAAAATATACATAATGTAAATACTCTTAATTTTTTTTAAATATTAGTAAAAAAACACTTTTAGTAATGAATATAAAAATACTTCAAATCGAAGGTATTGATTTATAAAAAATAATAAACATTAGAGGTTAAAAAATGTCATTTTTATTAGGTTATGATATAGGAAGTTCTTCTGTTAAAGCTACACTTTTAGAAACAGAGAGTGGTAAAATAATAGCTTCCGGCACCTCCCCAAAAACAGAATTGCAAATTATTGCAAAAAAACCGGGATGGGCAGAACAACATCCTGAAACCTGGTGGGAGCATGTTGTTAATGCCACAAAAGAAATTAAAAAAAATGCAAAAGTTAATTTAAATGATATAAAAGCTATTGGCATAGCCTATCAAATGCACGGACTTGTTATTATTGATAAAAATCAAAAAGTATTATATCCGTCAATTATATGGTGTGACAGCAGAGCAGTTAAAATTGGAGAAAAAGCTTTTTCTTCAATTGGTGAAAAAAAATGTCTTACTCATTTATTAAACTCCCCAGGTAATTTTACTGCTTCTAAATTAAAATGGGTAAAAGATAATTTAAAAAACATTTATAAAAATATTTATAAAATAATGCTGCCCGGTGATTATATTGCCATGAAATTATCCGGCGAGATAAAAACAACACAATCCGGATTATCAGAAGGTATTTTATGGGATTACAAAAATAATAGTATTGCAGACATGCTGCTAAATAATTACGGCATAGATAAAAATATTATACCTGATGTTGTGCCAACTTTTTCTGTACAAGGACAATTAAGTAAAAAAGCAGCTTTAGAGCTTGGATTAAAACCCGGTATTGCAATCTCATATAGAGCCGGAGATCAGCCTAATAATGCATTTTCTTTAAATGTTTTAAAACCGGGGGAAATCGCTGCAACAGCAGGTACATCAGGTGTTGTTTACGGAATAACAGACAAACCTTCATATGATGATAAATCAAGAGTAAATACATTTGTACACGTTAATAATAGCGAAAAAGAAAAAAGATACGGTATCTTAATGTGCATAAATGGTGTAGGAATTCTTAACAGCTGGATGAGAAATAATTTTTTTAATTCAAAAAATAACACATTTAGTTACGATGAAATGAATAAATTAGCCTCAAAAAGCAACCCTGGTTCTGAAGATTTATTTATAATTCCATATGGTAATGGAGCAGAAAGAACTTTGGAAAATAAAAATATCAATGCATCTTTTCATGGACTTAATTTTAATATTCATAATAATACACATGTTTTAAGATCAGTTCAGGAAGGTATAGCTTTTTCATTCAAATATGGATTGGATATTATGTCAAATATGGGATTAAAAATCTCAAAAATAAGAGCCGGATATTCCAATATGTTTTTAAGCCCTATATTTCAGGAAGTCTTATCTTCTGTTTCAGGAGTAGAAATTGAATTATATAATACCGACGGCTCGCAGGGAGCAGCCAGAGGAGCAGGAATTGGCTCAGGCTTTTATAAATCCGACAAAGAAGCTTTTTCAAATTTAAAAGTTATTAAAAATATTAAACCAGACAATAAATTAAAAAAAATGTATCCTGAAATTTATTCAAAATGGCTTAATAT
>CAZYID010000166.1:3668-7867 GCA_964646595.1 uncultured Spirochaetales bacterium
CAGACAATAAATTAAAAAAAATGTATCCTGAAATTTATTCAAAATGGCTTAATATCTTAAAACAATATATCTAATTTAATAATTAAGGAGAACAATATGAACAAATCATTTCACAGTATTTGCCGATGGACATTTAATGCTGGAAAAGGCGGTTTTGTACCGGGAGATATGAGACCGGAATGGAATGGTGAAAAATTAACTTCAGCAAAGGTAGTAAAATTAATAGCTGATAAAATAATTCCTCGTTTACCTGGTAATGTACAGATTGGTTATGAATTACATTATGACAGCGAAATTGATGATAACAATGCAGCAGAAATAGCTGACATGATGGTTGAAAACAATATTTATTTAGCAATGATAACCCCGGGAGCCCATTGCCACTTTGCCTACGGCGGTATTTGTTCATTAGATCCTAATGAAAGAAAAGCTGCTGAAGATTTAGGGATTAAGGCTGTAGATTTAGCATATGGTACTATGAAAAAAACATGGCACCCTGAAGTAATCCCGGCATATGTTCTTTGGAACGGCTCTTATGGTTACGATTTAGCATCAGTGGGCGTAAAAAAAATGTATGAAAACTTAAAAAAAAGTATTGCAGAGTTATGTAAATATGAAGAAAAAAAAGGTGGAGAATTATACTTTGGATTCGAACCAAAACCTAATGAGGGTCACCCTGCAATGCTAATCCCAACTGTAGCAAGCGCAATATTATTCTGGAGAAAAATAGAAGAAGAATATGGTGTATCAAAAAAGAAAAAAGGTGTTAATAAAGAGTTTGGACATTCTGAGATGATAGGACTTGACCATGTATATGATACAGTTGAAGAACTTGATAATGATGCTATGGTGCATATGCACTTAAACAGCCAGGGTTACAATGATGGAATAATATTAGGCGGACCTGGCAAATATGATATCGATCATGGAACAAGAATAAACGGTATGAATGTAGCAATTGCGCGTTTAATACTTGATGCAGGATACAAAAGATGGAAAGGCCATGACATGCAGACAAGAGCATATGATAATGAAGAACAGGGAATTGACAGAGTTGTTAGAAGTGTATTGAGCTGGGAAGCCTGTGAAAAAGCAGCATCAGAACTTGATACAAATAAGCTGTCAACCTTACTAGCTAATAGAGAAACTGCAAAGGCTGAGGATCTGATAAGATCTGCAGTAACAAATGCTTATAGTATATTTGATGATATGTATACTAAATAAATTTATCAGAATAAAAATATAATATTTTTTAAGAGGGTGTCAGAATAAATGTGTAAATAGCACTTTTATACTGGCACCCTTTTTTTATACAATATTGCAAATTGATTTAAAGCATAAACCCATTCTTTATAGGCATAGTCCATTTTTTTGATATTCTTTCTAAAGACAAATACAACAATTTAAATACTGCAGCATCATTTGGAAAACTCGATCAATAATTTGGAAAAAAATACGATAACATTTTGGACGGTAACATTTAATCTGCTATAAAATTAGCCCACATGGGTAGTAAAAAAATTAAAGATAACATTAAAATTAATATTGAAAATAAGCTAATAATAAATTCTTTAATATTTAAATTCTCCCTTTTTTTAATTTTCTTGTATAAAAAAAAGAAAATAAAAATAACAAATGAAGATATTATAATAAACACGACAACGGGATATATAAGTAAAATATAAGTAAATCCTGATAAAAAAGAGCCAATTATAGGTATTTGCCATATTAATCCACTTCCTCTATCAGTTCCTTCAGTTAAATATAAAAAATCAACAATAAATGGACCAAATATTAATATATATAAAATAAATGAAATATGAATCATACTAAATTTAATTTCTAATAAAATCTTTTGACTAATGGAAGATAAAAAAACAAAAGCAAATAAAAATCCAGAAAACAACATTGGAAATAATGCTTTATATTTACTACTAATCCCTAACCATGGTGATTTTATTAAATATATTATTTCTACTAATAATAAAATTATTAATAAAATAAAAGATAATAGTTGAATTTTAAAATTATGGAACTTATTAATTATTTTTAGTAATATTTCATTCAATTTATAAATTATAAATCCAACTAAAATAAATATTAAAAAATCTTCAAGAAAAAATAAAATATTTATTATATTTTTAACAATTATGTTGTTTGTATTATTAATAACATCGTAGAAATAACAAATAAAATCAATAAATATTAGAAATAAAAATATACATACTAAACTCAAAAAAATGGCCTTTATTATCTTTTCATTTATTAAATTCATAATTATATATCCTCATTTTTCAAATTTTTAATTTATTTTATTTAAAATTATTTACTACATGTATTATTTTATGGTTCAAGGCTAGTATTCTTTTTTATATTTTTTATATATTCATCTGAATCTTTAATTTCCTGTGGATTCGCTGTCTTAGAATTGTGCCCTGTTATTAAATCCAATTCCTCCTTATTTTTACCTTATAATATTTTGGATCAATTTTTATAGCTTTGGAATAATCCAATATTGAACCATCAAAATCACTTATATTATATTTAGCAAGCCCTCGGTTATTATATGCTTTGTAATATTTTGAATTTATTTTAATAGCCTTTGTAAAATCAGATATTGCACTATCATAATCGCCTTTTTTTTCTTTAGCAATACCACTGTGATAAAAATCACTTGCCTTCTTATTTGAAATCGAACAACAAATAAAAATCATTATTATTAAAATATTTAATAATAATACTCTCATGTTGAAATCCCCTTAATCTTCTTAAGTCTAAATTATAATATACTGCATTATCCAAAAAATCAAAAAAATATTTCCTTTTTTATTAAAGATGTTCGTCATTTTCTGGTGGTGTTGGATAATAATTATCTACGCTTTAATTACAGGAATCTCATTCCATTTTGTTGTGTAATCAGGTGATTTAAATGCTCTTCTCATGACCCAGGACTTATTATGCCCAAATGCACAGCTTCTGATCTTTTCCCTGCCGAATTTACTGTTGATATTATCCGTTGCTTCAATTATTCTATCTTTTTTCGAAAGCATCTCAACATTATCAAATAAACCTATCTGTTTATTATTCTCAGGCAAAATACCGCAAAGAATAACCCCTGCCCTTTTAAACTTATAACCGGACCTGTATATTCTACTCAAACCCTTTTTAGCAAGGTTTATCAGATCAAGAGTATAAGCACCCGGAGGATTTACTTCAACAGTTGTAGAATTATAATACTGAGGTAAATGTTTTTTAAATCTATTTGTCTCAATAAATACAATGATAAATGAACAAATAGAATCCTGGCGTCGTAATTCTTCTGATGCCAGAGTAACATGGTATGAAACTGATTCTCCAAGCTCTTTTTTAGTTGAAACAGGTTTACCGAAACTTCTGGACGAAAGTATATTTTTTTTATCAGGGATATCTTTTTCAAGATCAATACAGGAATTGCCTCTCAATTCCCATACTGTTGACAGCCCTTTAACAGTCATATTCTTTTTTACCCAGCCATCATCCGCATTTATAAGATCCAATATACAATCATATCCATGTTTGTGAAGCATTTTTGTATACTGAAATCCTATGCCCCATACATCAGAGACATCAAAAGATGAAAGAATAAGCTCTTTTTTTGGATGATCTACTATATTAAAAACACCACCATAACAATGATATTTTTTCCCAATTTTATTAGCAAGCTTTGCAAGAGTCTTTGTCTCACCTATTCCAATTGAAATTGGAATACCTATATCTCTATATATCTTTTCTCTGATTTTTTTTGAATATTTAATAAGATCATACCCGGTAAAATCAGTCAAATCCAAAAATGCCTCATCAATAGAATAAATTTCAATATCAGAAGAGAATTCACTTAAGGTTCTCATTACACGGGAAGATATATCTCCGTATAATGTATAATTAGATGAAAAAACAGCAATATCATGCTTCTCAATTAAATCCTTAATTTTAAATACAGGAACACCTCTTTTTATCCCAATAATCTTTGCTTCTGCCGACAAAGAAACAACACATCCATCATTATTTGATAAAACTATAATCGGCTTACTTTCTAAATCAGGCCTGAATACCCGCTCACATGAGGCATAAAACGTATTGCAGTCAATAAGGGCAAATATTTTTTTCTTGGAAAATTTATGGTTCATAATTTATAAAGCTCTGTCCCCATATTAAATATA
>CAZYID010000167.1:0-7776 GCA_964646595.1 uncultured Spirochaetales bacterium
TGCGAGTGTAGTTCAGTGGTAGAACATTAGCCTTCCAAGCTAATTATGTCGGTTCGATTCCGATCACTCGCTATAATAAAAAAAGCTGTCAAAGGATATTTGACAGCTTTTTTTGTTTTCCGATATATTCTTTATTATTGTTTTTAAGTAATTTTTAAAAGTACTTTTAAATAATTTTGAGGTTCTTTTTCTAGTATTTCAAATGCTTCTTGAGTTTTATCTACAGGAAATTCTTTAGATATTAATACATCCGGCTTAAGTTTACCTTTTGACATTTGCTGAATCGTTTCAGAAAATTCACCATGAGAAACTCTTGATGCAATTATTTTTGCTTCACGCCATATTAGATCTTTAAATACTATTGGAGCCGGGTCATCAGCTAATCCCAGAACACAAACTGTACCGGCTCCATGGATACTTTGTATACATCCCTGCACGGGATGTGGAGTATTAGGTATTGAAACAGCATGTCCAACTGATTCAAATGCAACATCAACTCCTTCTCCGTTGGTTTTATCCATAATTATTTTAATGGGATTTTCTTTTTTTGAATTGATAGTTATGATATTATTAAAATGTTTTTTTGCTTGTTCTAAACGATTTTCAAGTATATCAATAACAAATATTTTATTTTCTGTTTTAATGTTTGCTGCTTGTAAAATACTATGACCAACACGACCGGTTCCCCATATAACGACAGTGTCATTTTTTTTTAATCCGGCTCTATTACATGCATGAAAACCAATAGAAAGGATTTCAATTAATGCTGCATGTATGTCTGATATATTATCATTGATTTTATATAACGTAGAAACGTCTGCAGAAACGTATTCAGCGAAACCTCCATCCATATCAACACCGATAAGTTTTAGTGAAGAGCATGCTGGATAATGTTTTAATTTGCATGCCGGGCAATTTCCGCACCAGATTATTGGATCTACAGCAACGCGGTCACCGGTTTTGTAGTTTTTTACATTTTTTCCAACTTCTACAATAGTACCGGCAAATTCATGACCCGGGATCATAGGTAATGTTGTTCTTGGATGAAAATCTCCGTTAAAAATATGCTGGTCACTTCCACAGATTCCCGCATATCCAACTTTAATTAATACTTCTGTATCATTATATGCCGGAATTGACACGTCCTGTAATTCAATTTTTCTATATTCTGTTAATACTGCAGCTTTCATTTTTTATCCTTAATAATTTCATTTAATTTATTATTTATATATTTATAACCTTTTTCAGGCACATGAGGTAAAATGCAATCAGTGCAATCTTTTATCCCCTTTTTATTAATTTTAAAATTACCGCCGCATTCTTTAATTAAATATAAAGGGCAGTAACAAAAAAGGCAATTTAATTCTTTGATGTTTTTATGACAGGGATAATATTTGCATTCTGTATTATTATAAAATTTATAACTATTTTCCATTTTTTATTGTTGTCCTAGTAAACTTTTTTATTCTTTCTTTTTTTTTGCCTGTAAATTCCTGTAAAAGACTTGTCATTCCCATGAAAATGGGAATCCAGGAATATAGATTCCTGCTTTTGCGGGAATGACATTTTTTTCTTATAACTTCTACTTCTGATTACTGATTTTTAACTTATGTCTTTTAATTCCTTTGTTATAATATTCCCTGGTTTTATTGATAAAGCATTAAATTTTGCACATTCATGACCTAAATCAATTGCTTCTTCAATATCTCTATTTTTAGAAAATATTGAACAAAACCCTGCAGTAAATGCGTCCCCGCAGCCGGTGGTATTGATAGCATTAATTTTTTCAGGTTTTATCATTTTTATGCTGTTTTCATAAGTGTATAATGTTCCAAATCTACCTCTTGTTAATACTACTTTAATTTTGTATTTGTTATTGATTTCTAACATTTTTAATTTAACTTCTTCAAGAAATGTATTATCAAGATTTTGTTCTGCAATTGTTTTCCATGGGAAAAATGTTGAAACAAATTCAGAAAAATTCGGCTTTATTACATCTGGTTTATATTTTAGAGAATTTACTAAATCATTACTCTTAACATCTAAAATTACAATTTTTTTTTCTTTTTTTGCAATATTTACCATTTCAGGGAAAAAATTGTGATAAAAACCTGCGGCTTTTGTTCCTGATATAATTACTGTATGACAATCAGGAAGCAATTTAATAAATTTTTTATAAATTTGCTGTTCAGTATTTTTATTGACAGGTTCTGCTTCTTCAACAATTTCAGTAGTTGTTTTCTTTTTTTTATTAATAATTGTATAGCAATATCTAATTTCAGATTTTGAGTTAATCCAAAAGGTTTTAATTTTATCCTGTTTCACTTTTTTTAGAAAAAGATTTTTATTTAAACCTCCGGCATGAGTTAAATGAATAACTTTTTCTTTAAGCTGAGTTAAAACTCTTGAGCAGTTGACTCCTTTGCCTGATGCATCAAAATAATATTCTTTGCTTCTATTTACTTCGTTTTCTAAGAAATTCGGGATAATAATTGTTTTTTGTAAAACAGGGTTAAGACATATTGAAAGATAATAATCGTTTGCCATAGGATTTAATTATATAATTTATTTTTTAAAAATATAAAAGATTTTTTTTATTATTATATATTTTTTTAATATTTTTTAACGATAAAGAGCTTCATTTGAAAAAGTATGATAGTCAGGCTGCTTTGAACAATGAAGAAATCGACAGACGAGACTGCTGTCTCTAGTTGATTATTAAATGGGAAAGAGGTTATTTTTTTGTAATTATATCTTTTTGTAATTGCTTGTTCTTTTTATCCTTTTCAACAAAAATTTTACTGTTATTAAAAGGATTTTTTCCTGTATAATACATTAATGTTGAATAAGTTGAAGGACTTGGAGTAAATATTTGTACTTGTTCCGGTTTGATTTTAAGATTTTTTTTAATGAAATATTTTAATTTTTTCATATGATTTATATTACAGCCTGGATGAGCAGCAATAAAGTAATAAGTTAGAAATTTTTTCTTTTTTTGTTGAGAATTTATTTTTTTAAAAAGTAACAAAAATTTTAATAAATTGGAATTTTTAGATTTTCCCATAAGATTTAAAACTGATTCTTCAGTATGCTCAGGAGCGATTTTTAATTGTCCGGAAGTATGATTGGAAAGAATTTCGTAAAGATATTTTTCGCCAAATTGTTTATCTTTTAAAATCAGATCATATCGTAATCCTGCAGTTACAAAAACTTTTTTAATTCCAAAAAGTTCTTTAATTTTTTGTAATAATGAAAAATGTACAGAATGATCAATATTTAATTTTGAACAAATTTCCGGAGAAATACATTTTTTATTTATACATGCTCCATTTTTAATTTTTAATTCACATTCAATTTTATACATATTTGCAGTTGGAGCGCTTAAAGTAATAATACCTTTAAAATTTGGATCTTTTTTAATATTAATAATTTCTTTAATTATTGATGCTTCACTTCTTGATATAATATATCTTCCCTGATGAAGAGATATAGAACAAAAATTGCATTCCCCGTAACAACCTCTATGAGTTGTAACTGAATATTTAATTGTTTCAATTGCTTTTACCTGACCGTCATTTAAATAATATGAATGAACATTTTGTTCATAATCCAGGTTATAAATATAATCAATTTCATTTTGTGTTAAATTTAAGGTTGGAGGATTGTGTATTAAATACCTGTCATTATGTTTTTGACACAAGCCTTTAGCTATTTTTGGATCATTGTTGTTATAAAAAATATTAAACATTTTAATGAATAAATCTTTATTTTCTTTTACTGATTCATAAGAGGGTAGTTCAATGAAATTATTTTTTTTATCTTTTGATATATAGCATAATCCACGAATATTTTTATAATCCATATTATTTTTTAAGCAGTTAGCTAATTCTACAACGCTTTTTTCTCCCATTCCATATATAAGAATATCTGCTTTAGCGTCAAATAAAATTGATCTTCTTATTTGATTATCCCAGTAATCATAATGCGCAATTCTTCTTAGACTGGCTTCAATTCCCCCTAAAACAATTGGCACTGTATTTTTAAAATATTTGCGGATCAGATTTGTATAAACAATTGACGATCTGTCCGGTCTTTTATTATTAATACCTCCAGGAGTTAAATCATCCATATTTCTTCTTTTTTTTGCAGCAGTATAATTAGAAATCATAGAATCCACTGATCCGGCTGTAACACCCCAGAAGAGCTTTGGCTCTCCTAATCGTTTTATGTCTTTATCTCTTTTGATGTCAGGTTGTGCAATTATTCCAACTTTATAACCTTTGTCAATTAAAACATGTCCTATGATGCTTGCACCATTAAAATAATGATCAATATACGTATCACCGGAAATGATAATTATATCAAGGTCATTCCAGTTGTTTTTTAATAATTCGTTTTTTGTTGTTGGAATAAACAAAATATCCTCTTTAAAACTTTTTATTTATTTAAATTAAATCATTTTTATTATACTATAATAATTATTACATTATTTTAATAAAAAGTTGAATATAAAATATAATATGGTTAATTATAAAAATAACAGTCATATAAATTGACTCAATATTTATTTTTTGTTATAAGATTATCATTATTCAATTAGGAGTATTATATGTATAAGATATTAATTTCAGATGGTTTTGCAGATGAGGGATTAGAGATATTTAAAAAATATAAAGATATTCAGGTTGATGTTAGAAAAAGCGTGTCGCCCGAAGAACTTTTAGATATTATTGAAGGATATGATGGCTTGATTATAAGAAGTGCGACAAAATTTAAAGGAGATGTTTTAAATAAAGCGGGTAATCTAAAAGTAATAGGAAGAGCTGGCGCAGGTGTAGATAACATTGATGTAGAAGGTGTTTCGAAAAAAGGAATAATTGTTATGAATACTCCCGGCGGTAACTCCAGTGCTGTTGCAGAGTTAACTATTGCAATGGTTATGGCTTTATCCCGAAATATAGTTCCGGCATCAATGACTATGAAAGAAGGTAAATGGGAGAAGAAGACTTTTGGAAAAATAAGCGTTGAAGTTGCAGGAAAGGTTTTAGGAATAATTGGAGCAGGAAATATCGGCAGTATTGTTGCGGATAGAGCAAAAGGTTTAAAAATGGAAGTTATGGTTTATGATCCATTTTTAACAGAAGACAAAGCTGCAATTATGGGCATAAAAAAAGTAGATAAATTAGATGAAATATATAAAAATGCTGATTATATATCACTTCATTTACCAAAAAATGAAGAAACAATAAATTTAATAAATAAAGATTCAATCTCAAAAATGAAAGACAGTGTGTATTTAATTAATTGCGCCAGAGGCGGAATAATAAATGAGAAAGATTTGCTTGATGCGCTTAATTCCGGCAAGATAAATGGCGCCGCACTTGACGTATTTGATAAAGAGCCTGTAGATCCGGACAATCCATTAGTCAAACATCCTAAAGTTATATGTACTCCTCATTTAGGAGCAAGTTCGGTTGAAGCTCAGATAAATATTGCAATAGCTATTGCGCATCAAATTGGTGATTTTTTTACTAAAGGTGAAATTAGAAATGCTGTTAATACACCTAGTCTTGATGCTGCAACCAGAGATATTATTTCCCCTTATTTAAAACTGGCTCAAAAAATGGGTGTTTTTTATAAACAATTTGCAAATACAAATATTACAAATATAGATATTGATTATAAAGGAGATGTATATAATTTACCTTTAAATCCAATAACAAACTCTTTATTAATAGGTTTATTAAGCGGGACTTTTGAAGGAATAAATTTTGTTAATGCTCAGATGATCGCTAAAGATACAGGAATAAAAATAATAGAATCAAAAAATCCAGAGTCACTTGATTATGCGTCAGAGATAATATTATCTGTAAAACATAAAGAAGGGACTACTGTTATTAAGGGTGCAGTTTTTAGTAAAGGAATAATTAGAATTGTTGGTATTGATGATTTTGTACTGGATTTTGAACCTGAAGGAAATTTTTTACTAACCATAAATAATGATATTCCTGGATTTATTGGAGAAATCGGCACTATTATTGGAAGTTCCGGGATAAATATTTCAAATATGGAATTAGGAAGATGTACGAAATTAGGAAAAGCATTAAGTATTATTCAGATTGATGGTGAGATATCAGACTCTGTTTTGGAAAAAGTTTCAAAAATTAATGCATTGGAAAATGTTTATAGATTTCATATGAAATAATTGATTGTAGGATTTTAAAGTCATTATTAATAAAATGAATAGATTATTTATTTTAATACTATTAATATTAATTATATTTTCTTGTAAAAACGATAAAGATGAAGAGAGTAGTGTTTTAGGAGAAATGGAGTATACTGATTCTTTTTCTCCAAAAGATTGGGAAAATCCTATTGCAAGAGAAAAAATCGAAGCATTAGATAAAGATATTGGGAAAGTAATTGGAAGAGATACAATTAATCCAAAATTAAAAAATATAGTTAATTTAATAGAAAATTTCATATTATTTGCAGGGAAAAAAGATTTTAATAAAATAAAGGATATTCTAACTCCTTCTGCATATAACTCTTTTATACTTAGATA
Organism: uncultured Spirochaetales bacterium; assembly: GCA_964646595.1. Lineage (GTDB taxonomy): Bacteria > Spirochaetota > GWE2-31-10 > GWE2-31-10 > JAFGQB01 > CAZYID01. The sequence continues at coordinate 6,566 of CAZYID010000167.1, forward strand.
TCCGGATGTTATAATTAATAAAAAGTATTATATTCGGATTGCACTTCCGGAACAAATAGAAAAAGAACGATACTGGTTGCAATTTAAAATTTTATTCCCTACACATTCAATTGTAAGTAAAGTAGAAATTGAAAGAAACAGTGTTGGGTTGAAACTTAGTGATTTTGAGAATAAGTTTTTTAAAGATATTGAAGCTTTTTTTAAATAAAAAAATTAATGATTATTTAATAACATGATTTATTTTATTTTTTTAAATTATTTTTTCTTTATTTTTCATACTGTTTTTACTTTATTTAACTTGTTTGGATGGATTTCAAAATATACTAGAAAAATACACTTAATTACAGTTATATTAACAGTTTTTTCCTGGTATATTTTAGGGATTTGGTATGGGTGGGGCTATTGTTTTTGTACTGATTGGCATTGGACGATTAGAGAAAGGCTTGGATATGTTGATGAATCAAGTTCATATATACATTTTTTAATATTAAAGTTAACAGGAATAAATTTTAATGAAGAATTAGTAATTAAAATAACAATTTTTTTGTTTTTTGTTTGTTTTTTATTAAGTATTTTTTTAAATATTTTTGATTTTTTAAAAAAAAGAAAAAAATAACATCATAAGGAAATATAGAATGTGTATTGAAAAATGAAAGTATATTCGTATTAAATCTAAATTAAAAATAGATTATGAATTTGTTAATAAAGAAGTTAATGATTTAAGTAAAATGATAAATCCAAGATTTTCAAAAATATTTTATATAAGCGCCAGCGGTATATGTTTATCCAATCTTTCTGATTTAACTGATAATCTTTTAAAACAATTGGGAGAAATGGGAAAAGAAAATAAGATTAGCATTATATATTAATGCAGATAAACCTCCTCTTATTACTTTTGCCCGCTTGATCTGGAGTAATTGTAAAATAAAAGAAGATACTATGGAACGATATGGATTTGTTTTTCTTGAAATGACTCAACCTTTTTTTGATGAAGTAAAAAATTATGTTGATAAACAGTTAGATAAAAAGAATAAAAAAAAACGTCTTAAATAATTATAAGACGTCTTTTGCTAAATTTATTATTTAAAGTTTAATTTATTTTTTACTATTCCCATTATTAGTTTTATCTTTATCTTTATTACCAGGATTATTATCCTTTTTCCCGTTGTTTGTTTTATCCTTTTCAGCAGGTTCTTCTTCAACAGCAGGTT
>CAZYID010000168.1:0-7729 GCA_964646595.1 uncultured Spirochaetales bacterium
ATAATAATTTGAATTTAATATTAAATTTTACTGAATGATAAAATTTTAATATATAAAGCACAAATGAAATAATTAAATAATCCGGTTTAAATTTATTAATTATTTTTATGGCTTGTTTAAGCACAGATAAATAAGTATTATCATCTATACCTGCAAATAATGGAAAATTTCGATTATACCCTTTACCATTATTATTTCCTTTTTCTTCAATATAACCAGTCAGATATGGATAAGCAATATGAGGATGTCCATGAATTGATATTGTATAGACATCATTTCTTTGATAAAAAATGTCTTGAGTTCCATTTCCATGATGATAGTCTAGATCTAATATTACAATTTTTTTATTAAATGTGGTTAAGTAATTTGCAGCTATTGCAGCATTATTAAAAAAACAGAAACCTCCAAATGTTTTTATTTCTGCATGATGACCTGGAGGTCTACATAAAGAATAAACTATTTTTGATCCTGATAGAAGAATATCCGCACCAGTAAGAGCACATTCAACAGACATTTTTGCCACTTTAAATGTATTATTGCTAATAGGGGTAAATGTATCAATACAAAAAAAACCAGCTTTAATTTCCCATAAATGAGGAATTCTTCCTGTTTTTCGTACATGAAAAATACTCGGGTATAATAATCTGCCAGGTATTAATTTTTTTTCTCCTTCTTTAATAAAGTTTATTAATGAATGAGAATGAACGGATTTAATATGATTAATATTATAGGTTTTTAAAGGATATCGATTTATTATTAATTTTGATATACTGGATAAAATTGCATCAACTCTTATCGGTTTTTCTTCATATCCTTTTTCTTTTAGATGATGTAATTTATGTTCAGTTGTAACAGATACAAAATCGACTTTTTTATTGTTAATATTATTCAAATCAGTATTTATCTTTGTAGTATAGGTAAAATTGCGTAATTTTACAGGATTATCTTTTACAGAATTAATAATTTTTTTAACATCATGATGTCCTAGCGGTAATTGATATTTTGTTAGGAATATTTTTTTAATTACTTTTTTTAAATCAGAATCAGATAAAATATAATTAGTATTAATTTTATCAAACATTAAATAAGTTAAGTAGCCTTTATTAGCAATTGTTTTTAAAACATCAAAATTTGTATTAATAATAGGAAGTGCTCCAAATCTTTCATAAAATTTTAATCTTCTAATATGTTGATTTAAATATTTTTTTTCTATAAGCTTTGATTCATCATCAGGTCTTACTTCAAAATATAAACTATTAATTTTTTTATTAAATAGATAATCTTTAGTTGTTGTATAAAGCAAACTTCCTGTACCATGCATTCTAGTGTTTTTATTTGTAGATAAATAATCTAAATAAGCAAAATTAATTTCAGAAAATATAAAGAATAATGAAAAACCATTTATTCTTTGTTTAATTCCTTCTGCAATAAGAAAAATTATTTCAAAATCATAATTTTGAGGATTATAAAAAAAATCTGCGATTTTTGTAGAATATATCTTATAATATGGAAAGTTATCTCTAAATATATCAAGAATTATATTAAATTTATTTTTAACTTCTGGAGTATTATCATTTATTAATCTTTTAATTTTTATCATTATGAAATTATATTATATAATAATATAAATAAAAAGATTTTTTTTATAAGGTTATATTATTTTATTGAGCAAATAGATTATAGAATGAAAATTATAGAGAATCCATTTTATGAATCATTTTGTTTTAGAAAATAAGTTTTGAAACGGCTCTCTGATTTATATTTTATTTAAGATTATTACTGTTTCAATATGATATGTATGAGGGAACATATCAAAAGGCTTGCATTTCATAATTTTGTAACCTGATTTTAATAAAAATGCAATATCTCTGGCAAGTGTATCAGGTCCGCATGAAATATAAATAATTTTTTTTGGTTTTATTTTAATAATATCATTTAAAACTTTTTTAGCACACCCGCTTCTAGGCGGGTCAATTAGTATACTGTTAATTTTTTTATCATTTATTTTACTTATTGCAGTATGAGCATTAAAATTATAAAATTTTACATTATTTATCATATTATTATTTGCATTTTTTTTTGCATAAATAATAGCGTTTTTATCATGATCTATTCCATATACTTTTTTACATAGTTTTGATAAAATAAGTGAAAAAAATCCTACTCCGCAGTATAAATCAAGTAAAATATCGTCATTTACTAATTTAGCCTCCTCTAAAATATATTTAAGAATAGCATTTGCTGTTAAATAATTTACCTGAAAAAAGCTGTTATAAGGGATCATAAATTGTAGATCATTTACTTTTTCTATAAGATAATTTAAACCGGAAATAAGATTATTGTTTATTATTACGCCATGATAATTATCTCTTATTTTTAAAACTTTAGTTTTTTTGTCATTAGTTTTAATATTTAAAAGAATTTCATTTTTTTCATTTGATCTTATTTGAATAAAATTAATTTCAGAATAATCAATTAACCTGATATTATTAAAAGCAGACTGATTGCACTTTTTTTGTATATAACATTTACCCACTTCAACAATATCATTTGATTGATATTTATAAAAGCCGATTAAATTATTTTTACAGTGAAGTGTCATTTTATTTCTGTAAAAATTGGGGGATGTCATTCCGTAAATATCATCAATTTGTGTTTCAAATTTTCCGATTCTTTTAAAATGATCACTGACAATTTTTTTCTTCCATAAAAGCTGTTGTTTGTAATCTGCATTTAGCCATGAACAACCGCCGCATCCATTTTTAAATGAAGAACAGCTTGTTTCAATTTTATATGGAGAATTTTTAATGATTTCTATAGGTTTAGCATATCCAAAACTTTTTTTAATATCAGTTATCTTAATTTTTACAATATCACCCGGTATGACATTGTTCACAAAAAGTACAAAATTATTAATTTTACAAACCGAGTAATTACTATAACTTATATCTGAAATTTTAACTTCAAATATATCATTTGTTTCCATAATTCTTATTTAATATTTTAAACAAAATTATGCAATCAATACTTATTTAATAATATTTTTTATAAATGAATTACAATTCTGATTATTCTTAATAAAAAAAACTTAACTTTTTTTTAAATAAATATTATTATAAGCGTCTTTCATTTTAGTAAAATTTTTTATTATAACACAGCGGAGATATAGATGGAGAAATTAATTATCATTGGAAGCGGTATGGCCGGCGGGAAACTGGCAGAAGAGTTGACTTTAAAATCTGAACTTCCATTTGATATTACAATTATTGGTGAAGAACCATATGGTAATTATGACAGAATAAAATTAACAAGTTTATTAAAAGAAGATGAAATACAGGATTTCTGGTTAAATTCTAAAGATTGGTATAAGCAAAATAAAATAAATGCAATTTTAGGTGAAAAAGTAATAAACATTGATAGAAAGAAAAAAAACGTACAAACAGATAAGGGAAATAATTTTACATATGATAAATTAATAATTGCTACCGGGTCCGAAGCTTATATCCCTAATATTGAAGGTGTTAACCAAAAAGGCGTTTTTACCTTAAGAAATATAGATGATATAAAAAAAATAAAAGAATGGATTAAAGACAAGAAAGATGTCTTGGTAATTGGCGGAGGATTACTTGGCCTTGAGCTTGTTTACACTCTTTATGAACTTGGGAAACAGGTTACCGTTTCTCATTTAATGGACAGTTTAATGGAGTTACAGTTAAATAAAGATGCGGCATTATATCTGGAAAAACAATTTAAACAACTTGGCATTCAATTTATAATGAATACTTATGCAACAAATATTATTGCAAAAGGTGAAAAATTTAAAGTAGATTTTAAAGATGATAAGATTATAGAGACTGATGCAATTATTATAAATTGCGGTATTAAGCCGGAAAAAAGCATTGGCGAAAAAGCAGGATTACAGACTAATAAAGGTATTATTGTTAATGATAAACTTCAGACAAGCGATGAAAATATTTATGCTCTTGGAGAATGTATTGAATATAAAAATCATACTTATGGTGTAATTGCTCCTATTTATGAACAAGCCAGAACTTTAGCTAAAATATTTGCGGGGGAAGAAGCTGTTTATCCTAATTCTACTTTACCGCCGGCAAAATTAAAAGGCGAAATTGCTGCAATTGCAATGGGGAAAATAAACGAAGAACAGAATGACGAAATTGTAAGTTATAAAAATCCCAAAACAAATATTTATAAAAAACTTATTATAAAAGATGACAGGCTAATCGGTGCTCACCTTGTTGGAGAAGATCTAAATTCTGATGCTTTGGGTGTTTATTATACAGCAAAACTTCCTCTTCCAAATAGAATTGAACAGATACTTTTTCCAGGTGTTCATAACCCGGGTTCTTCATCTTTAGCTGTTTATTGGCCTAATGATATTACTATTTGCGATTGTAACGGGATATCCTGCGGAACAATTAGAGAGGCTGTCCGAAAGTATGGCAACGATATTGATAGAATTGTAAAAATAACCAGAGCCGGTACAGCCTGCGGGACATGTAAAAACAGAATTCAATCAATAATTGATAATACTTTTGATGTAATAATTATAGGCGCCGGATTAGGAGGACTTTCCTGTGCAGCTACATTAGCAAAAAATGGTAAAAAAGTGCTGGTTATAGAAAAGCATGATAAAGTAGGAGGTTATGCAACTGCTTTTACCAGAGAAGATTATAAATTTGATGCTTCATTGCATAATATTGGACCGATTTACGGGGCTTTAAAAGAAATATTTGACGATTTGGGGCTTTTAGAAAAAATCAATTATATCCCTTTTAATAACTTTCAACGGATTATTTTTCCTGATCATAATATTGATATTCCAAAAGGTATTGATAATTTTGTAGAATATTTAATTAAAGAATTCCCTGACGAGAAACAAGGGATGAAACAATTATTTGAAGATATTAAGCATGTAAGAAAAGGATTTGATGAGTTTGAATATCTTTCATTAAGTGGAAATCCGGAAGATATGATAAATCCAATGATGGCAGTACAATATCCTCAATTTGTTGAGCTGGCTCAAGTTTCTTTTGGGGAGATGATGGATAAGTATATTAAAGATGAAAAATTAAAAGGAATTTTAGGAAATATATGGTGGTATTTTGGAGTCCCTCCAAGTACAATTGCTTCATTATTATATTCTGTTCAGACAGTTGGTTATATTGAGCATGGCGGCGGAAATATTGAAGGCACATCACAATCACTATCTGATGCTCTTGAAGAGATAATTATTTCAAATCACGGCAGAGTTATTTTAGATACAGAAGTTAAAAAAATTCTGCTTGAAGAAAAAAAAGCAGAAGCAATTTTAACCGATCAGGGAGAAATTTTTTATTCTGATCTGATAATTTCTAATTTAGGCGCAAAAAATACTTTAAAGATATCAGATGAAGAGCAGATAAAAAAAAGATATAAAAGAAAAGTTGATAACCAGGAAGCATCTCTTTCTGCATTACAGCTTTATTTGGGATTGGATTGCGATCCTAAAGAATTAGGAATGAAAGATCATACATTTACTGTTTTTTCCAGTTATGATCACAATGAAAATTTTAATAATATTATTAATGGTGAATATGATAAAACTTTTTTTTGCTGTCTTAATTATTCATATTTTGATAAAACCACAGCACCTGAAGGAAAAGGAATATTAAATATATTCAGCCTTGATCACATGAAAAACTGGGAAGGTTTATCAGAAAATCAATATAAAATTAAAAAAGAAAAAGTTATCCAGATGATATTAAAAAAAGCTGAAAAGTATTTACCTGATTTAAGTAAGCATATTGTTGTTAAAGAACTTGGCACACCCCGTACAATGCACAGATATACGTTTAATCCGGAAGGATCAATTTATGGTCCAAGTTTAATTGTAGAACAGGCTGGAATGTTAAGACTTCAATCGATTACACCGGTAAAAGGATTGTTTTTAGTTGGTTCTTCAATTTATCCAGGTGGTGGATATCCTTCTGTAATCAGTTCAGGATATAAGACAGCAAAAACGATTTTATTTTTCGAAAAAAAAGCAGCTAATTCAGAAAAAAATGAATAAATACTTATCAGTGTAAAATCTACGGCGTTTCAATCTTAAGTTTTGTAAGAAATATGGGTTATTTTGTAAATCTTATTATTTCAATAAAGCCAAAAAAATATTTTTTTCTTTTTATAGTTCTAAATCCGGTTTTTGATAATAGATTATAAAAGCTTTTTCTATCAGGATAATTTTTTAAACTTTCTGCAATGTATCCATAAACATCAGGATTTCGATGTAAAATTATTCCCCAGATATTACCCCAAATTTTAAGAAAAAATAATTTAAATTTTTGCAGTAATTTAAAATTAGGATTTGAGAAATCTAAAAATGCAGCATTTGCCCCATGCTTCATTATTCTATAGATTTCATTTAATGCTATGCTTAAATCAGGAGCATTTCTTAATGCATATCCGCCTGTAATTATATCAAATTGTTCAGAATTGAATTTTGTGTCACACATATCAGCAATTTGAAAGTTAATATTATTATATTTGAATTCCAGCAATTTATTTGCAATTTCCAGCATTTTTTCATTTAAATCTATGCCAATAATAGTGCTGTCTTTATATTTATTTGCTAAAAGGAACGAAATATCACCTGTACCGCATGCAATGTCTAAACATTCTGCCTTTTTCTTTTCTGGTAATTTTTTTATCATTTTTTTCTTCCATGCCTTGTCCCTTCCAAATGACAAAAGATGTTTTGAGATATTATATTTGGGGGCAACTTCTGTAAATAAAAAACGGTTTAAATATTTTTTACTTGTAGAATCTTTCATATTAAAATCTTTTATTTTTAATTTTAATGTTCCTTTTCGCATGTTTTCCCTTTTTATTTGTTTAGAATAATGTTATAACACGCATGATATATTTTATCAAATTAATAAAAGGTTTATTTTGGAAAAAAAAGAAGTCTATATTCATGAGATTGCCACTTGTGTTCCTGAAAAATTTTATACACAAGAGTTTGCGTTAACATTTTTATCAAATCTGCTTGGGGATACAAAAAAAAAGAAAAATTTTTTAAAAAAAGTATATCAGGGATCAGCAATATATAAACGACATTCTGTAATTAATGATTATGGAAAAAATCCCGGCAAACATACTTTTTTTCCAAAAAATAGTAAAATGCTTCCTGAACCGTCAACAATGCAGAGAAATGAATTATATATTAAAGAATCAAATAGATTGTCTTTATTAGCAGTTAAAAAGTTGATTAAAAAATTACCTAAAGGAATAAAGAACAAGATTACACATATTATTACAGTAAGCTGTACTGGATTTTCTGCTCCTGGATTTGATTTTCATATTGTTAAAGAGTTAGGATTATCTACAAGTATAAATCGTTATCATATTGGTTTTATGGGATGTTATGGTGCTTTTCCTGCATTAAAGCTGGCAAGGAATATTTGTTTATCGGAAAAAGATGCCCGTGTATTAGTTGTGAATGTTGAATTATGCTCAGTTCATTTTCAGCAGAAATTTGAACCGGATATTATTATTGCTAATGCTATTTTTGCTGATGGAATAAGCGCAGCTTTAATTTCATCGGATGAAAAAGATTCTAAAGGAAACAAGTTTTTATTAAAGTCTTTTTTTTCGCGTTATGTCCCGGATAGTGAAGAAGACATGGCATGGAAAATAGGACTTTATGGTTTTGATATGAAACTTTCAG
>CAZYID010000169.1:0-7646 GCA_964646595.1 uncultured Spirochaetales bacterium
CTCAAATAGTAAAAGCATCAACTTTCTATGACGCAGAAGAATATCATCAGGATTATTATGCAAAAAATGGCGGATATGTTTGTCATACCTTGAGAGATGAGTAAAGATTTTTAGCTCTATCCCTATATATTTATTATATAAAAATCATCAATAAATTCTTACTAAATAATTTGACATTATTTATATAATCAGTTATAAATGAGAAATTTTTTTAAGAGGACAATTTTATGGGTCATAATGTTGCAATACTTGGAGCAACTGGTGCAGTTGGTGAAGAATTTCTTAAACTTCTTGATGAAAGAAATTTTCCAATGGATTCTTTAAGACTTCTTGCGTCAGCCAGATCAAAAGGGAAGAAGATAAAATTTAAAGATACTGAAATAACAGTAGAAGAACTTACTCATGATTCATTTAAAAGTGTTGATATAGTTCTTTCATCTGCCTCAAAAGCCATTTCAAAAGAATTTGCTCCTTCAGCAGTTGAAGCAGGAGCAGTTGTTATAGATAATACTTCATGTTTTAGAATGGATCCTGAAGTACCATTAATTGTACCTGAAGTTAATCCTCATATGATAAAAGAGCATAAAGGAATTATTGCTAATCCAAATTGTTCTACAATTATTATGGCTTTACCTTTATATCCGCTTCATAAAGCTTTTGGCGTAAAAAGAGTATATGTTGCAACATACCAGGCATCAAGCGGTGCAGGGCTTAAAGCAATGCAGGAACTAAGAGAAGAGACAATTGCTCATTTAGAAGGAAAAGAATATCAGAGAACTGTTATTCCGCACCCATATGCTTTTAATTTATTTTTGCATAACAGTAAACTTTTAGATAATGATTATGTTGAAGAAGAAATTAAAATGGTCAATGAAACTCGAAAAATTTTTGAGGACAATGATATTAGAATAAATGCTGTTTGTGTTAGAGTTCCGATTTTAAGAGCTCATAGTGAAGCATTAAATATAGAATTTAAACAGGATGTTACTCCGGAACAAGCTTACAAAGTTTTAGAGAATGCTCCAGGGATAGAAATACTGGAAGATAGAGCAAAAAATAGATGGCCAATGCCTTTAGATGCTTCAAGTAAAGATCCGGTTTACGTAGGAAGAGTCAGAAAAGATATTTCTCAGGATAACACATTAGATGTATGGGTTGTTGGCGACCAAATTAGAAAAGGCGCTGCTTTAAATGCTGTCCAGATAGCAGAGTTGCTTTAATACTAATTATAAAATGCATATTATTCTTTAATAAATACAATCATAATATTTTTTCTATTTACTTACTCCATCCCTAATGCTATAAAATAAGATATTCAGGAAAAAAAATTATGCATGATTTAAAATTAAAGAAAAAAGAAGAAATATTTAAATCAATTAAAATAGAACATCCTTTAATAATTGCCGGTCCCTGCAGCGCTGAGTCAGAAGATCAGATTTATCAAACTGCTTTAAAATTATCTAATTTAAATATAAAAATTTTCAGAGCCGGGATCTGGAAACCAAGAACCAGACCCGGAAATTTTGAAGGTGTAGGAACAGATGGTTTAAAATGGTTATCAAGAGTAAAAAAAGAATTAGGACTATTAGTAGCTACAGAAGTAGCTAACACTTTTCATGTTGAAGCTGCTTTAAAAAATGAAATTGATATTTTATGGATCGGTGCAAGAACATCAGCAAATCCGTTTGCTGTTCAGGAGATCGCTGATGCAATAAAAGGTGTAAATATTCCGGTACTAATCAAAAATCCTGTTAATCCTGACTTAGATTTATGGATTGGTGCAATTGAGAGAATTAATAAAGCCGGGATAAAAAAAATAATTGCTATTCATAGAGGATTTTCTTCTTATGATAAATCAATTTATAGAAATAATCCTCACTGGGAAATCCCGATTGAATTAAAAAGACGAATCCCTGATATTTTTATAATAGTAGATCCCAGTCATATAAGTGGAAATAAAAAATTATTATTTGAAGTTTCTCAAAGAGCAATGGATTTAAATTTTGACGGTTTAATGATAGAATCCCATATTAATCCAAGTAAAGCATTAAGTGATGCAGGTCAGCAGATCACTCCAAAAGAATTAGATAAAATGTTAAGCAAATTAGTTATAAGAAGATCAGAACTAAATGACAATAATTATATTCATATTTTAGGAGAATTAAGATCTCAAATTGATATTATTGATCATGATATATTGGATGTATTGGAAAAAAGAATGACAGTAGTTGAAAAAATCGGTAGATTAAAAAAAGAAAAAAACATTTCAATTTTACAGACAAAACGCTGGGATGAAATATTAACTAAAAAGTTAAAAGAAAGCCCTAAAAAAGGATTGAATGCAGAATTTATTTTAAAAATTTTTGAAGCAATTCATCAGGAATCAATTAATCACCAGTCAAAAATAATGAATGAATAATTTTTATTCTATTTATTTCTCACCTTCCAAAAGTATTTTATGTTAAATTTATTTAAAATGGGGACAACAGAGCTTTAAAATAATTGACTTTTCTATAAAAATACTTATAATTATTTATAAATAACGAATGGAGCAATAGATGGATTTAACAAAAAAATTGAAAGAAATAAAATCACAGCACCAGAGTCTTTTAAAAAAATATGAAGAAATAGTAAAAGAAGCTGATGAGTCTTTGGCTCTATCTGAAAATGAAAAATTAAAAAAAGAATTGGAAATTAATAATAAAAAACTTAATGAACTTAATAAGAAAATAAAGAAAACATTAGATGAAAATAAAGATTTAAAAATATCTCTTAATGAACAAATAATTGATGAAAGATTAAATATAATAAAATTATCAAAAGACAAGATTGATCTGTATTTTAAAAAAGAAAAAGAATCAAAATTAAATATATTAGAGGCGCTAAAAGTAAAATCAAAAAATCAGATTAATAAAATAAGTAATTATTTAAATGAAAATATAATGACTGAAGAAAAGGAATTATCTGAAGGAATAAATAAACTAAATATTTTGCTTGATAAAAAAATAAAAGAGCAGAGAGAAAAAATACTGGAACAGGAAAAACAATTCTATAAAGATTTTGATAAAAACATTGATGAAATATCAAAAGAAAAATTGGATGAACAAACAATTAAAAAACGCATAAAGCAAAATAAGATTGAGATGAAGATTGGATTAAACTGGTTAAACAGGATTGGTATTCTTTTAATAATAATTGCTGTAGGATTTTTTGCTTATTATAACAGAGGTAATATCCCTGATGAAGTAAAGGGCAGTTTGTTTTTTATGTTAGGTATTGTTTTTTTAATTGGCGGTGAAATATTCTACAGGAAAAAGATAATTGTTTTTGCAAAAGGACTTTTAGGCGGTGGTATAGGTGTCTTGTATTCTTCGGTTTTTTTTAGTTATTTTACTTTAGAAATATTAAGTATGAATGCAGCGCTTTTGGTTGCTGTGATTGTTACATTAACAGCAATTGTTCTTGCTCTTCGTTATAATTCGAAAACTATTATTTCTGTAGGGCTTATTGGCGGTTATCTGCCGTTTATAGCTTATCTTATTGCAGAAGGCGGTTTTCAAGGAGAATTATTTTATTATGCAATGGGATATTTGTTTATATTGAATTTATTTATTATAATTATTTCTTTTTATAAGAATTGGGTTGTTTCAAATTATATAAGTTTTGTACTTAATATTCCGGCATTAATATATTTAGTTTTTTGGTGTCCTAAAGAAGTTATTGGCCTTATTTATGCATGCCTTACATTTACAATGTATTTGTTTATAACATTAGCTTATCCATTAAAAAATAAAAAAGGTCTTAAAGCATTGGATATTATTTTATTGGGTCTTAATACATTTTTAAGTACTTTGATTATTTATCTATTGCTTGATAAGATGAAGTTGTCAGGGTATCACGGATACCTTGCTTTAGGTTTTTGTTTATTATATGCCGGATTAGGATATTTTATAAACAAGGTAATCAAGCAGGATAAATCTTCAGTGTATTTATTCTACTTAACTGCATTAACTTTTGCAGTTTTGATGGTACCATTTCAATTTGAGATGGCATGGGCAACAATAGGCTGGCTTGTAGAAGGTGTGCTTTTAACCATTTTTGGGTATCTGAAAAAAGAAAAATGGATTGAAAGAGCAGGATGGATTATTTTTGGAATTTGTTTAATTATTTTTTATTATTACGAAATGCTGATCAAGTTAACAAACGTAGAATCTTTTGATTTGAAATATACATTTATAATTGCTGGAATGTTATTAAGCTATATTATTTATCAGATTGGTGTTGCCAGAAATAAAACTCCTGAGTTGTCAGTAAGAGGGAAATTTATTAAGTATTTAAAATATTTTACGATATTGAATCTTTATTTTTTCTTAAATTATATAACACAAAAATATTTTAGAGAATTTATTCTTGATAATATGAATATCAGTTATGATGTTTTTGAATTTTATAGTCTAATAATTTTTACTACAATTACAATTGGTCTGGGATTTATAATATCAAATATTAAATATATTTATGATACTGTTATTAAAGTAGCGAGCATTGTTTTATATATTTTAGGTGATCTTGTAATTATTACTATGCTTCTTGTCATGCCTGTATTAGATTTGGGAGGATATGATAGTAATTTAATTAAATATTTAACTTTAGCTGTTTTAGTTATTTATAATCTAATCATTTTATTAAATATCAGATACTTAATTATTTCATTATTAAAAAAATCAACTGTCAGTTTTGAGCATTATCCTTTATGGTTTGGGATTATCTTATTTGGGAATATTACAGCATTTATTTTAATTCAAACAAATTTACAGAATGTAAGTTTAATAATAAGCTTTGTATATTTATTTTTAGCATTAACTTTTATTTCATACGGATTTTACAAGAGATATATTTATATAAGATTTTTAGGTTTAAGTTTAATATTTTTTACTCTTCTTAAAACACTGATTTTTGATATATTAATGCGTCCACGGTTCCTTGATATTACCGGTAAAATAATTGCATTTTTTGGTTTTGGAGTATTATTGTTAGTGATATCATTTATATATCAGGTTATTAATAAAAAAATTGAAGGCAAATATGGAGAAAAAATTGATGAAAGAAAATAATTTTAAGAAATTTATAATTATTTTAATAATTAGTTTATTTACTTTTTTATTATTTTCAGAAGAATTATCAGATTGGTCTTTTAATAAAATAATAAAAGTTTCCGGTAACAATAAATATAAATTTTTTTTTCTGGATAAAGAAGTTTATCAATATGCAAATCAGGATTTATCAGATTTAAGAATTGTTGATGAAAATAAAAAATTTATTCCATATTATATTAATGAAGAATTTCAAGAAGAAACAGAAGAATCAAAAATATATAATTCTAAACAGATATATAAACAAAAAGATGATAAAAAAAATTTTTCTGTTTATGATTTTCAGGGTTTAAGTAAAAAAACAGATCTGGAAATAAATAGATTGGTCATAGAAACAAATATGGATAATTATTCTAAACAGGTTGAAATTTATGGAAGAAACGATAATTCAAACTGGGCATTATTAGCCAGGGATACGATTTATAGAATTGAAGATTTTGTTAAAGAGGAAATTAATCTTGGTAAAAACAGTAAAAATAATTTTTATAGAATAAAAGTATTAGATAATACTGAAAATTTAGTTATTACAAAATGTACTCTTTTTTATTCAAAATATATTAAGGAGTCTCAGCAGTATATAAAGGAAATAGAATTAAAGTTTGAAGTTGAAAATAAAGACAAATATTCTATTGTGAATATTAAAAATATATATAACTTAAAACTTATTAAACTATATTTTGAAATAGGCGGTAACTTTAAAAGAAGTTATGATTTGTATGACGGAACTACAGATTATATTTTTAAAAGAGGTAATATTTATAATTTTAAAAGTGATAAAATAAATATTACAAATACTGAAGTTGATTTAGATTATAACTATTTATCAAAAAATGAAAATAAATTAATAATATTAAATAATGATAATCAACCTTTAAAGATAAATAATATTATTGGCAGCTATTTGATTGATAAAATAATTTTTGAAGAAACCGGAAGTAAGTCATTCTTTTTGTATTTTGGTAATACTAAAGCTTTTGAGCCTGATTATGATATAGTTAGTTATAAAAATTATATTGATAAAGAAGAACAGAATCTTTGCAGTTTAGATAAAATTAATAATTTAAAACCTTTAGTTGCAGAGAAGAGAAGATTTAATTATAAGCTTTTATTTAATTTAATAATAGTTTTTGCATCAATTTTACTTATTGTAATTTTGGTAATAAAATTGACTAATAAATAAATTATTCATTACCAATTAAGCACAAAATTCCTGCTTTCCTCTGTCCCGCATCGTTCCTTCCAATCATTGCCATAAGCATTCCGAGAAATTTGAACATAATGCTTTTCATCAATTTCATAATAAGAGCATAAAAGTCCTTTTTCATAAACATCAACCATGAAAAATCCGCATGGAGCCTGTATTAACTGTGGGCATAAGACATGGTTGATCCCGCCTTTTATAATTCTACTTGGAACATTTTTATGCCCTGCAAAAAATACTTTTACTCCCGGATATTGTTTTAATAAACTAAGTACTTCCTGATATTGATACATTTGCTGAAGCCCGTCATTTTTCCAACCCTGAACACATGGGTGAAGTATAAGTGAAAAATGGCTGAAAAGGAGGACATTGTGTGAATTTCCATATTTTTGTAATTCGTTTTTTAGCCATTCAAATTGTTTGGTATTTTTATTTAAAGCAGATTGATCAGGTGTATCAAGCATGATGAAATGAACATTTTCTTTAGTAAAAGAATAATAACCTTCCCGGGGTATAGAAAAAACCTTGTAAAAATCATGTCTGGTTACTTCTCCGTATTCTTCATGATTTCCAATAATGGGATAACAGGGAATTTTTGATTGAGATAGAATATTTTGTGATGTTTTTAAATAATTTAATGAACCACTGTCCAGGACATCACCGGGAAAAATAATAAATTCCGCATTTAATTTTTTTATGTGGTTAATGTATTTTTTACAAAGATAATTAGCCTGTGCATAGAGCCTTTTACTTGATTGAGGAAGGTAATTTTCATTACTGTCGTTGATATGCACGTCTGCGAGTATTCCAAAACTTGTTATTTTTTTACCTTTAGGTGTTGATAATAAAGAAGTTTTTATTTCAGTGAAATATTCATCTTGTTTAATATTTAAAATAATTGTTAAAGAATTTTGAGGGCTTTTCCATTTGTATTGAAAATAATATATATCTCTAAAAGCAATGTCAGGCTTTTTTATTGTTATTACATGTTTATTATCAGTAATTGTTAAATTAGAGTTTGAATCAGTAGTAATTGTTATATTTACAAAATCAGTAGATCTTGTTGTTACATATGCATCAATTATCATAATAATTTATTCGACTTAAAATATTAAATAATAAAATGAGAATATTAAAATGGGGGACAGAGCTTAAAATTTTTATTATTTTTTTAATATTTTAATAAAGTAAATCCATATTTTTCTTCTTTATATAATTATATCAATAATTATATACAAGGAGAGAGTTATGAGGAAATTAAGATTATTAAAAGAAGGAGCAAAATATCATGT
>CAZYID010000170.1:0-7572 GCA_964646595.1 uncultured Spirochaetales bacterium
AAAAGGATATGGTAAAGGTTCTTTTATCGTTATCAAAGCAAATAAATAATTAATTGAAATTTTAGGAATAAAAAATGGCGGTAACAATCAATAAACAAAAATGTACAGGATGTAAAAAATGCATTAAAGCCTGTCCGGTTGATGCAATAACAATAAAAAGTAAAATCGCTGTTGTTAATAAAAATTTATGTATTGATTGCGGCGCTTGTGTAAAAGTTTGTCCAAAATCAGCAATTAGCGTTTAATTATACAGGAGATAAATTTTATGAATCGAAAAATAGTTATTTCAAGCGGTAAAGGAGGAACCGGCAAAACTTTTATTTCTACTAATACTGCAAAAATGTCTGAAGAATTAGGTGTTCAAACTTGCTATCTTGACTGCGATGTAGAAGAACCAAACGGACATTTATTCTTAAAACCAAAAATAATAAAAGAAGAAGATGTTACTGTATTATCTCCAGTAGCAGTTGATGAAAATAAATGTATTTTATGCGGCAAATGCGCTAATGCCTGTAAATATAATGCAATTGCCGTTATTAAAGAAAAAATATTAATTTTTAAAAATCTCTGCCATCTTTGCGGAGCATGTAAAATTGTTTGCCCTAAAGATGCAATCATTGAAAAATCCCGTAAGATTGGAGAACTAAAATATGGAAAATCAGGTAAGATTGATTTTTATTATGCATTGCTTGAAACAGGCGAAGGAGGAATGTCCCCGCGATTAATTAAAAAAGTTAAAGAAAACATTGGTCAAGGATTAAACATAATAGATTCTCCTCCCGGTACATCATGTCCGGTTGTTGAAAGCGTTAAAAATGCTGATCTTTGTATTTTAGTAACCGACCCTACCCCGTTTGGAATCAATGATCTAAAATTAGCCGTAGATATGTGCAGGGAAATAGGTCAGGAACCTGTTGTTATAGTAAATCGCGCGGAATATTTTAATAATGATTTATTACAATATTGCCAGGATGAAAGTCTGGAAATTATCGGAGAAATCCCTGATGATCGAAAAATAGCAGAATGCTATTCTGTCGGTGATCTTGCAGTTGATAAATTTCCTGAATATAAAAATATTTTTAGAGAAATCTTAAACAAAATAATAAAAATATCTAATCAAGATAGACCTGTAAAACAAAAAATTAAAAAAAATACATTTGAACAAAATAATACTCAAAAAATAGAATGTAATATACAAAGAAATTCAGGCGCTTCAGGAAATATTAAAGAACTCGTGGTAATTAGCGGTAAAGGCGGTACCGGGAAAACTTCCTTAGTTGCCGGGTTTTGCTCATTAGAAAAAAATATTGTTATGTCCGACTGTGATGTAGATGCAGCAGATCTTCATTTAATATTAAACCCAAAGATAAAACAAAAAGGAAGTTTTTCAGGGGGCGAAATTGCTGTTATCGATAAAGAACGCTGCAATTTATGTGAAGCATGTTATCAAGAATGCAAATTTGATGCAATCGAATTTGATGATGATAATAACACTTATAAAGTTAATAAATTATCATGTGAAGGATGCGGTGTCTGTGAATTAGTTTGTAAACAGGGAGCTGTTTCTTTAATACCTCATATCAATGGAGAATGGTATATATCTGAAACAAGATTTGGACCGATGTCTCATGCAAAACTTGGAATTGCAGAAGAAAACTCAGGTAAACTTGTATCACTAGTAAGAAATAAAAAAAATGATTTAGCTGTTAAATACAATATTAAAAATGCAATTATTGACGGTTCTCCGGGAACAGGCTGTCCTGTTATTGCTTCAATTACAGGAGCAGACTATGCTGTTATTGTTACAGAACCAACTGTTTCCGGAATACATGATTTATTAAGAATTCTTGATGTAACCAAACACTTTAGTATTAATTCCGGAATTATTATTAATAAATATGATCTAAATATTGATAAAACCAGAGAAATAAAAAAAATTGTTAATGATAAACAAATCGATTTTCTTGGTACAATTCCTTACAATAAAAAAATTACGGAAGCGCAGATGAATGGATTATCAATTATCGAATATGATAATGAGAGTAATATTAGTAATTCTATTAAGGAAATATGGGAAAACATTAAATCAAATTCATTTTGTGGAATAAAGGAATAAATTCCATTAGATAATTTAAAAAATGAGTAAATTTTTTAAAAAAAATTTTATGATGTTGAAATATTTAATAATTTAAATTATAAGGTAAATAAGAATACGTAAATTAATAATAATGATTTTTTTAATTTACATAAAATAAATTGATGGGAAAAAAATGAATAAAATAAACGATCTCAATATTTTAGAAGTTAAATCGTTAATTACGCCTCAAACATTAAAAAATGAAATACCAAATAAAAACGATAACAAAAAATATATATTTGAAAGCAGAGAAATTATAAAAAATATATTGGATGAAAAAGATAATCGTCTAATGGCAATTGTCGGCCCCTGCTCAATTCATAATGTGGATTCAGCAATTGAATATGCTAATAACTTAAATAATGTAAGAAAAAAAATAAATGATAAAATTTATATCATAATGCGGGTATATTTTGAAAAACCCAGAACTACAATCGGATGGAAAGGATTGATTACAGATCCAAATCTTGATGGTTCTTATGATATAGAAAAAGGATTAAAACTAGCTCGAAAAATACTATTTCAAATTACAGAAATGGGTATTCCTTGTGCAACAGAAATGCTTGATCCAATAATCCCTCAATATATAGCTGATTTTATAAGCTGGGCAGCAATTGGCGCCAGGACTACTGAAAGTCAAACACATCGTGAACTTGCAAGCGGTCTATCTTTTCCTGTGGGATTTAAAAACTCTACTGCAGGGAATATAGATACAGCTGTTAATGCAATGTTTTCATCCAGGCAGCCTCATCATTTTATTGGTATTGATAAAAATGGTCAAACCTCTGTTTTACAAACAGCAGGTAATAAATATAGTCATTTAATTTTACGGGGAAGTTATAAAAGACCAAATTATTATGAAGAAAGCATTGAAACCGCAGAAAAAATAATTAGCAAATCAAGCTTTAATCCAGCCATAATAATTGACTGCAGTCATGGAAATTCATTAAAAAAATATAATCGGCAAAAAAATGTTTTAAAATCAGTAATTGATCAAAAAAATAATGGTAATAAATCGATCAAAGGTTTTATGCTGGAAAGCAATTTAATTGAAGGAAATCAAAAAATACCGGATGATTTAAATGATTTGATTTATGGTCAATCTATTACAGATGCATGTATCGGATGGCAGGAAACTGAAGAACTTTTATTAACTATATATAATAACTTAAAATATATAGAATAAAAGCTTTGCACTTTAATTTTTTGATTATTTGTGAAATAAATAATATTTTAACTATCTTATAGATAATTAAATCCTTAATCAAATTTTTATCACCAATTTAATGCCTGTTCAGGAACATCAGCTAATGTTGAACAAATCCAGTCAGCATTTTCAAAATTTTCTTTTGCAAATGATGTTGTAAGAGCCAGGCATTTTGCTCCTGCTGACTTACCTGCTATTATTCCATTTGGAGCATCCTCAATAACCAGACATTCTGATGGGTTTAAGCCAAGATATCTGGATGCTTTAAAATATATTTCAGGATGCGGTTTTTTATACTTCACATCCAGTCCATTAATCAATACATCAAAATCCTTCTCTGACAAATGAATAGCTTTTAGATTTATCATCATCTTCACTTTATCAGCACTTGTAGCAACAGCAAGTTTTAAATTCATGCTGCGGCATCTTTTTATAAAATCATGGATACCAGGTAAAGGACTTAGATTATCTTTACTTATTTCTTCATAAATAGCATAGGTCCTTGCTTTATCACGATCTATATCAATTGGAAAATTATATTTTTCGGCAACTCCGCCTATATATCTGTTTTCACCAGTACCAATAAAAGGCAAGAAATCCTCTGGTTTTACTTTAATCCCATGTTCATTAAACATTATTATAGCAGCCTGACAAATGTATTCTTCAGAATCCACCAACACTCCATCCATGTCAAACAATATACCTTTTAGCATTGCTAACCTACTCCAAATTAATAAAATTGTATTGATTTTTATAGTAAAACTATCACACAAATACTGGTAAGTAATGTATAAAAAATGATTATACAAATAAACTTAATTAAAAGATATTTGATTTATTACAAATCAATATTTTTTAAACCACTATCCATCCTGCTCTAATTCATTATTATTCATTACACCCTCTTTCCATTCAACTTCTTCTTTTTTAAGTTTACCGTAATCCTGTTTTTTTTGTTTTTTACCGGTTAACCAGTACTTAACAAGGTTTGGAGCTGCTTATGAAAAATCTTGTGTATTGCCCGAAGAGTATAGTACTTCCTTGAAAATAATTAAAAATCATATTTTTAACAAAACAAGTATTGCAGGCCCCTTAATATTATCTATAAAACCAAATATAAAAAAAATAAAAAAGTATCAATGTTTAAAAAACAATTATTAAAATTTTTGATTTTGATATGATTATTTCCTTCGTTTGGTAATAGAAAAGTGTCTTATAAAAAAAACAATTTTATGATATCATGTTTTTTTTAAAATAACACGTAAATTTATTTGGAACATTTTTATTTGTACCTCTCCTACGCATTTCGGTAAAAGATACACAGAATTTCTTTAAAATTATATGAATCAAATTTGCGTGAATAACTCACCACTTTATAATAATAGTAGTGAAGCGCTATGACTGGATTAAGTTAACATTATTAAATAGACGCTTTTTTCATTTAATCAGGTTGAACTTCATTATATATCATTTCCATTTGTTTTCTATTTGCATATTTATATCTTGCCATAGAAAAATCCTACTGTCTCCAGGAGGATTATATTAATCATAAGTTTATTGCAATTTCTTAGTTATTCGACAGTCTGGTTATGCGCTGTCTCATTATATTAATATTCAAGTTCTTTCAATAAAGTTGATAATATTTTTAATCTTTCACTTAGGATTTCATCATCTTTGTGTAAATAATCATCAAACAATTTAATATCCTCATCAATATGTTCATTCTCAGAACAAATATCAACATTTAATGCATTACCCTGTAGTGGCAATCTATCTAATTTTGGATAATTTGGATATGAATTATTTTTATCATGATACAAATTTTTAAAATATGATTTAGATCTACAAATTAAAATCGCTAAATCAAGCACTCTATGTAATGGCATTTCTTCTGATTGCCTTGACCATTTTTCACCAGTCCAACGCCAAATTTTAGCTGAAATATCTACAGTTCCTCTTTCATTCCATTGAGCAAGCCCCAGTGAAAGACCATGAGCATCGGTTGTTTCCGGATTACATCTACCGTCAACTAAATTATAATTTTCTGAGATAATTACAGGTTTATGTTTTAAATTAATTGGTATTTTCATAATACTATCCTTTTCTAGTAATTTACTGCGTTAGTAAATTACTAAATTTAAATAAATTTGTCAACATTTTTTTATTATTTTTAGTTTTAAAGAATATTATTATTTTTGAAATATTTTTACAAAGAGACGGTGATTAATGTTATAGATTTTTGTATCATTGCCGAATTAGATGAAATTTCACTTAATTATTTATTTTATATTTTTAATACTTTAACAACAACATAAAAATATGGAATTTCTTTCCATTGGCTACGATCATTAATTAATGTTTCTTGGGAATACATTGAAATTGATATATAATTATAATCATAAAATTTTCCATATTTATTATTAAATTTATCTGTTATTTCTATTTCCCCATTGGAATGTGATTCCCAACCACAACAGGCAAATTTTAATTTAATCATTTCATAATTATTATGTAATAAATTCTCAACTAAATGAGCATTTGTCCCAGAAACTCTATATTTTGCTTCAAGAATAATTTGTCCTGAACCAACATTGGAACCCATAAATTGTAATTGATCTGGAATTTTTATAAATAGAGCTAAAATATCATCATTCTGGTTATGACAATTACTTAAAGATAGTATATATAAAAGAATTAAAAATAATTTTAAATTTTTTTTCATAAATTTTTATCCCATATGATTTAAATGCACTTTCAGCTAATATTTCATAAATATGCAAAGAGCGGTAACACCACTTTTGTTGAAAACCAAGCCCGAAGGGTGCATCGCATATATCTTTATATATATTGTTATTTCGTGAATGGATTTTATCCACTAAAGTTGTAAGCAATTACAGCCAAATTTCAGTTAAATAAAGGCCTGTGAAAATTTTTATAATAATTTTTCTAATAATAATAATTCTTCTCCATGTAATATCACGCTTCCGACTTCTTTAAATCCATAATTCTTATAATAATTACAAAGTTTTTTTATATTTTTCCCACAATCTAATCTTAAATAATTATATCCATTTTGCTTTAAAAATATTTCAATTTCATTTAAAACTTTATATCCAAGACCTTTTCCATTCATTTTTCGATTTATTGTGAAAGAATGAATATAGCCGGCTTTATCATCCTTTTTTCCCCAAAATTTTTCATCATCATATTGTAATCTAAACATCCCGATTAATGTATTATTATCATAAATTAAATAAAATTGATTTTTTTTTAAACCATTTAATATCCAATTTTTATAATTTTCAGGAGGATTATGCCAGCTTTGCCAATAATCAATATTTTTATTTCTTAACCAAACTGCTGCATCTTTTAATAAATTTAATACTAAATCAATTTTTTCTTCATTAATTAATTTAAATTCCATATTCTAATAACCAATTTCCAAAGTTATTCATCATAAATTAAAAATTTTTATCCATGAAGAAGAAACAATTCTAAAATTTATACTAAATAAAAATTTTAATATTATAACCATATGTTTCGCGCCATATAATAAAACAACTTTAATTTCTTTATTTTTATTTTCATTATAATATTTTTTTAAATTTTCAATTATAATTTTATCTCTTTTTTTTAAAATTATTTTATCCATCTTATTAAAATCACCATCAATTGATTCATATTCAATATCTTTTGAAGAAGGTAAGTCATCCAATTGTAAATTATTAGCTATTAAGTTTTTAGTTCCAAAAATTAAAATATAAATAAGGTAAATTGGAACAATAATAAATAATAGTAATCGAAAAAAAATTGATAAATTATTCCAAGAATTATCAAAATCATTTTTATTAATGTCATTCCAAATTAATTTGTTTTGAATTTTTTTATAATTAATTCCATTTGATTGAGTTATTAAATCAAGTCTTTTTACTATTTTTACTATTTTGTAAGTTGCTGTAATTATTCTAATTTTTTTAGAAGGAATTCCTTCATAAATTATTAAATCAGATTTTTCTAAAATTTTATTTATATTATTATAATAATTAACTGTTCCAATATGAACAACAGGTAATGCTAAAAATGATATCTTTGATTCTTTATTTTTCAATTCAAAAAAAGCAGATCTTAGGTTAAAAGAATTTTTTTCTATTATTTGCATTCTTTTCTTCTCTTGGTCCGACTTCAAGACATGGGTAACACTACACCTTCAAGACATAGGTAACACCTG
>CAZYID010000171.1:0-5814 GCA_964646595.1 uncultured Spirochaetales bacterium
TCCATACAAAAACTCCTTTTGCAAATAATGATTAATTATAATCATATTAAAGAAGGTTGTATTGTATAAAATTGCTATTTTATGCTGACATTTATTGCACGCAATACTTAATATACACAATAATTCAATAGAATTTTTACTAAAATATATTTGTATTTACATATAAGATACTATATTTTTTTATCCATTATAAGATAATTATATAATTATTAAAAACTGTAAAGAAAACAACGAGCAATAAATCCTTCGACTTTTTTATTAAAAAAGTTTTCTGTGCCCTCTGCATTCTCTAGTGACCAAAGGGAACGGGCGGTTCACCTCGCTTACGACATCGTGTTTAGCTCGGTATTCCGCTTATCCATGAACGTAAAAAAATTATTCTGTTTTTTTTGTTTTATAATGTTGTATAATTTTAATAATTATTGATGCTAAAATTAATAATACAGTAATAATTACAGCTAAATAGGATAGTATTTCACCAATATAACTGTAAACTGTTTTTCCATTATAAAGCGGCAGTCTTGCAGTAACAATATCCGGTTCCCATATTTTGCCTTTTGCTATAATTTTTCCGGTTAAATCTGTAGCAGTAGTAAGTCCGGTTGGTGTGCATCGATAAAAAGATCTTCTGTTTTCGATAGCTCTTAACCGGGCAAGGATTGAATGATGAAGAGGACCAAGCCCTTTACCGTACCAGCTGTCATTAGTAATATTAATCATAAGGTTTGAACCTTCATTTGTTCGTTTCCTTATTTCATCAGGAAAAATGTCTTCAAAGCAGATGCTCATCGAAGCTTTAACATCATTATTGATTTGAAATATTGAGGAAGAAAATCCGGGTCTCATGCTGTATTTTAACGGAGTAAGTTTTCGTAAGAAGGGAAGAGTATCCTCAAATGGAATGTATTCACCAAATATTAATAAATGCCTTTTTTCGTATTTTAAGATTTCTTTTTTTTCTTCTATTAATAAAGCCGAATTAGTAATATCAAAAGATTTGTCCGGTTTTTCAGTCCAGATTGTGACTCCTAAAATAAGTGGAGAATAGTTTGAATAAATAAAAGTCTCTAGCGATCTGGAAGTGCCGCTATAAGCGCGGTTAAAAATACTTTCAGGCCAGATTATAAAATCCGGGGCATATTTTTCAGCTGCTTGTTTTGTTAATTTATTATATCTGTCAATATTTGTTTTAAAGTAGCTTGAGTCCATTTTTTGTTTGCCTGTAATATTACCCTGGATCATTGCTGCAAATGTAGTTTTAAGTATTTTTTGCTTTTTTTCAATGTAATTAACTCTTAATAATCCATAAAAGACAGAAAATAAAAGAGGCAGGATAAAGATAAAATTTATAAGTCTTATCTTTGATTTTTTTATAATTTTATTAATTAGTTGATAAAAACCAATATTTGTAAACATTATTATTAGTATAACTAAACTCATTCCTGCAATATCAATAACCTGGATAAAATGAAAAAATCCGATTTGACTGTCTCCTATAGAATGTTTAAATAATTTTGGATAAAGGAAATCAACTGATAAAAAAACTAATGGAAATGAGTATATTAAATTTTTATTGAATTTATAAAGTTTTTTAAAGATTAAAGATATAATTGGATATTGAAGACCATAATAAAAACATAACAATAAAATAATCGGAAGCGATATATATACCGGAAGCTTGCCTGATTCTCGAAATGTGAAATAAAGCCAGTAAAAATTAAAAATATATGCAATCCAGCCAAAAATAAGAGTTTCTATTATATAATGTTTTCTGTATAAAATTATATATATAAAAGGGATAAGTCCAAAAAATCTTAAAAAGAAAAATTTTGGGTAATGTCCTATTCCCCAGAGTATTGAAGAAATTATTAACAGGGAAAAATACAACAAATAATTTAAAAGAAAATATTTTATTTTTGATTTGATATCTTTCATAAGAGTTATTTTATAATAGATTTTAGAATATTTGTATAATATTTTTTAAAAAAAAGAGACGATATAAATTATCGTCTCTTTTTTATTTTAATATCTGTAATGTTCAGGTTTATATGGTCCGTCTACTTTAACGCCAATATAATCTGCCTGTTCTTTTGATAATTTTGTTAATTTAACACCAATTTTTTCTAAATGAAGTCTTGCTACTTCTTCATCAAGGTATTTTGGAAGCATATAAACTTTTTTTTCATATTTGTCTTTATTTTTCCAAAGATCAATCTGAGCAAGTGTCTGGTTTGAGAAACTGTTTGACATCACAAATGATGGATGCCCTGTTGCGCACCCAAGATTAACAAGTCTTCCTTCTGCCAATAAGAAAATTTCATGTCCTTCAGGGAAAATATATTTATCAACCTGTGGTTTGATATTTACTATTTTAATCCCCGGATATTCGTTAAGCTTATCTACCTGGATTTCATTATCAAAGTGACCAATATTGCAGACAATTGCCTGGTCTTTCATTTTTTTCATATGTTCAAGTGTTAAAACATGATAATTTCCGGTTGTTGTTACATAAATGTCACCTATTCCTAATGTATCTTCAACTGTTTTAACTTCATAACCTGCCATTGATGCCTGTAATGCACAAATTGGATCAATTTCTGTTACTATTACTCTTGCTCCTAATGCGCCTAATGATTGCGCAGAACCTTTACCTACATCACCATATCCGCAGATAACTGCAACTTTTCCGGCAACCATTACATCTGTTGCTCTTTTGATTCCGTCAACCAGGGATTCTCTACATCCGTAAAGATTATCAAATTTTGATTTTGTTACCGAATCATTCACATTGATAGCCGGAACTAGAAGTTCTCCTTTTTCCATCATATGGTATAACCTATGTACACCTGTTGTTGTTTCTTCACTTAATCCTTTCCATTCTTTAGCGACATTATGCCATCTTTGACTGTCTTTTTTAAGTTCTTCTCTTAATAAATTATTAATTATTTTAACTTCTTTATTATCATTACCTTGATTTAATATCGCATCACTTTCTTCTGCTTGATATCCTCTGTGAATTATTAAAGTTGCATCTCCTCCGTCATCCACAACTAGGTTTGGCCCTTTACCGTCAGGAAAACTTAAAGCCATGTTTGTACACCACCAGTATTCTTCAAGAGATTCGCCTTTCCATGCAAATACCGGGATACCGGCTTTTGCAATTGCAGCTGCTGCATGATCCTGTGTTGAAAAAATATTACAGCTTGCCCATCTTACATCTGCGCCTAATTCGATAAGAGTTTCTATTAAAACAGCAGTTTGTATGGTCATGTGTAATGACCCGGTAATTCTAACACCTTTTAAAGGCTTTTCTTTTGAATATTTTTTTCTAATGCTTAGTAGACCCGGCATTTCTTTTTCTGCAATTTCTATTTCTTTTCTTCCCCATTCTGCCAAATTAATATCAGCAACTTTAAAGTCTTTTGTCATTGTATCCATTTTTATATTTCTCCTTATATATATTATATATTTTTGCCGCAGAGACACTGAGATCACAAAGAGACAGAATTTGAAATTAGATTGCTCTGTGTTTTCTGTGGCTTTTTTTATTTTAATCTCGATTACATCGAGGTTTTTTCGCCTAAAATAATAATTGCTTTAAAATTATCAGTTTGTTCATCCATTACTTCATTGTTTTTTTCTTTAATAATTTTTTTAGTGATTGTAAAATTTGATTGTTTTAGCCATTTTATTAATTCATGTTCTGAAAATCCTAACCAGAGATCTGCATATTTATTTCTCATGTTTTCGTTTTGATGAGAAAGAAGTTCAATTAGTAAAATTTTTCCATTTTTTGTAAGAACTCTTGATATTTCTTTTATAGCTTTTAACGGTTCTGATAAATGATGTAGAACCATATTTATAAACACACCATCTATATTTTCATCAACAAAAGGTAATTGCTGAATATCCCCTAATTTTAATTCATAATTTAAACTGTTTTTACTGCATATATGATCTGATAATTGGAGCATAGAAGGCGATGAATCAAATCCTATAATTTTTTCAGAGTATTCTGCAAGTATTGGCAGGTTTCTACCTGTTCCGCAGCCAATATCCATAATGGTTTTAAGTTTATTACCAAATAATTTAACAAGATCACTTACTTTATAAATATCATTAAAAAGTTTTTCCTGAACATTATCAAAATCACTTCCTATAGAATTAAAAAATGATTCTGCCTGATCTTTTCTTTTCTGCAGTATTGCTTCTAATCTTTTTAAATCTTCATTGAAATAAGGAATATTTTTTTCTTCCTGCTTTATTGCATTGATTATCATTTTTATACTGCTGCTATTTTGAATGCCATTAAAACTGTAATAAATAACAGAGCCTTCTTTTTTACTTGAAATTAGCTGACTTTCCTGTAAAATTTTAAGATGATGAGAAATATTTGATTGTTTTCCATTGACAATATAAAAAATTTCATTTACATGAAATGTACCGCGAAAAAAGATTCTAATAATCCTTAATCTTGTTTCATCGGAAAGAGATTTAAAAAGTTTTGTTAAATGCACATTATCATATTGAGATATTAACATATATCAATATGATAATGCATTTATTAAAAAATGTCAATATTTAATATATTTTTTTTAAAAATTTTAAAAAAAAATTAACTATTGTAAGAATTTAGTATAAAATAAAAAAATTGGAAAATTTTTAATGAGTATTTCGTGTAAAGCAATAATTAAAAATAAAAGAGGTATACATGCCAGGCCATCTTCTGAGATAGCTAGGGCTGCTCTTTTATTTAAGTCGGATATATTTATTTTTTCTCAACATAAAAAAGCAAGCGCTAAAGATGTTCTTCAAATAATAATGCTCGAATTATTTGAAGGATCAAAGGTTACTATTGAAGCAAAAGGTTCTGATGAAAAAAAAGCTTTACGTGAGATTAAAAAGTTAATCGA
Source organism: uncultured Spirochaetales bacterium (assembly GCA_964646595.1). Classification (GTDB taxonomy): domain Bacteria; phylum Spirochaetota; class GWE2-31-10; order GWE2-31-10; family JAFGQB01; genus CAZYID01. The sequence goes on from CAZYID010000171.1 coordinate 4,914, forward strand.
AAAAGAATACAAATTTGATTAAAAAAGTTTAATAAAACATTAAAAAATTATTTTAATGTTTTATCATATCAATTTTGTTCCGAAAATAATATTATTGGAGGGACTGTATCATGAAAAAAATAGCAATCATAATTTTTAGTTTCTTTTTAGTATATTCAATTCATTCTGAAATATTTAGATTTAAGTATATCCCGGGTACAAAGTATAAAATTGAAGCAGTAATTAAAGGTAAGCAATTACAAAATAATGTATTATTATTAGAATACTCTCAACAGTATAAAACTATAAGAACAATTAAGAACGAGCAGAATAATGTTGGAACAATAGTAGATTTAACTTATTATTTTAATATAAATAAAACTGTTTATAATCAGATACTTGAATTAAAAGATGATAAAGTATCTACTTATTTAAAAGATATTCAGGGAAGAGTAAGTGTTGATTCTAAACATATTTATCCTACATTACGAAATGTTCCTGTTTTCCCTGATAATGATATTAAACCGGGGGATCAATGGACAGCATCCGGTTTAGAAGTACAGGATATATTCAATACTAATACTATTTCAGAGTTTCCAATTAATGTAAAATATACATTTTTAGGATATGAAAAAATTAATAATAAAAATTATGCAAAGTTTAAATATGAACATGCTTTTGATGTTACAAACAGCTATCAGAATAAAATAGATCCTCGTATAAAAAGAGTTATTGGAAAGTCAGAAACAATAATGTATTTTGATAATATAAAAGGCACTAGGATTAGGGAATTATATCAGCGTGATTATGCCTTTTTGATTGAGGATAATCGTACTCAATATGTAGCCGAATTTATTGATACAGGTGAAAGGAATTGGTATGAAATTGAATTAATGGATAAAGATAGAATTGTTGATGATAT
>CAZYID010000171.1:5914-7570 GCA_964646595.1 uncultured Spirochaetales bacterium
GGAAAAGAGCCTATTGCTGATAATAATACAGAAGAAGGAATGAAAAAAAATAGAAGAGTAGAAATATATATTTTGGAAGAATAAAAAAAGGATTTTATCTCTTTGAGAATTGAAATCTTTTTCTTGCCTTTTTTTGCCCGTATTTTTTTCTTTCTACCATTCGAGGATCTCTTGTTAATAGAGATTGTTCTTTAAGAGGTTTGTGATTTCTTTCGTCATATTTATCTAATACGCGGGCTATAGCATGTCTAATTGCACCTGCCTGGCCGGTTAATCCGCCGCCATGAACATTAACATGAAAATCATGGTCATTTTTAAACTCTGTAACATTTAATGGCTGTGTAACAATCATTACATAATTACCAGCTGGAAAGTATTCGTCTAATGGCTTTTTATTAACAATAATAGTACCATTTCCTTTTATAAATCTTACTCTTGCAACAGATGTTTTTCTTCTGCCAGTAGCCAATAGTGCATTTTTATCAGATGTATTTTTCTTTTCCGGCATTTATAACTCCTATAATTTCTCAACTAAAATAGGTTTTTGAGAATTTTGGTTATGATTTTCGTCTTTATATACTCGTAAGTTTCTAAATAATTTTCTACCTAAAGGACCTTTTGGGAGCATCCCTTTTATAGCTAATTCTAACGGTTTAATAGGATTTTTTTCAATTAATTTTGCATAAGTTGTACTTTTTAAACCGCCTGGCCAACCAGTATGATGGTAATATGTTTTATCATTAAATTTTCTACCTGTCATTACTGCATTTTTAGCATTAATAATTATAACATTATCTCCGGTATCCAAGTTTGGTGTAAAAATTGGCTGATGTTTACCTCTTAAAATATATGCTGCTTTAACAGCAACTTTACCCATAGGTTTCCCGGCAGCATCAATTAGATACCATTTTTTATTTATGTCTTTAGGAGTCACATTATATGTTTTTAATTTTTTTATTTTCATCACTATAACCTTTAAAGAATTCAAGAAAGCGCAATATATTATATTATTATAGATATGTCAAGATGTTCTTTATATGTTTTTTTCTAATAATTCAATTTTATCTATTCTTGTTTGATGTCTTCCTCCCTCAAACCGGGAGTTTAAAAATTTTTTTAAAATATTTTTTGCCAATCCCGGACCTATTACATTACCTCCAAGAGCTAAAACATTTGCATTATTATGTTTTTTTGCCATTTCTGCAGAATACTCATCTGAACAGAGAGCGCAGCGAATACCTTTTATTTTATTTGCAGAAATACTGATACCGAGCCCGGTACTGCAAATAAGTATTCCAATACCATTATTTTGTTTCACTTTAATACATACCTGTTTTGCATAATCAGGATAATCAACAGAGTCTTTGGAGCTGCATCCAAGATCTTCTACATCGATTTTTAAAACATTTTTAATAAAAGATATTAGTTCGGTTTTTAAATCAAAACCAGCATGATCATTACCAATGTATATCATTTTAATCCTCATAATATTTAAAAAATTGAGAAAGTAGAATACCCAAAAAATGTATTTTTTGCAAGGAGTAATTTTGATATTTAATATTTTGTAAATTGAGTAATATTATGATAAAATTATTAAAGAAATTCAGTTAAAATTTTTTTTATTTAAATTTTGAAAACCGCGTGAGAACGCAAAAG
>CAZYID010000172.1:0-7506 GCA_964646595.1 uncultured Spirochaetales bacterium
GGAGTTAAAGCTGCTACAGAATCAATAACTACAATATCCACTGCTCCGCTTTTTACCAAAGATTCTACAATTTCTAATCCCTGTTCTCCGGTATCAGGCTGACTTATCCATAACTCATTAATATTAACTCCTAATGCTTTTGCATAACCTGGATCAAGTGCATGTTCAGCATCAATAAAAGCTGCAATTCCATTATTCTTTTGTGCCTCAGCAATAGCATGCAATGCTAATGTTGTCTTTCCTGATGCTTCAGGTCCATATATTTCAACTACTCTACCTCTAGGATATCCGCCAATCCCGAGTGCTGCATCTAATAACAATGATCCGCTTGGTATATAATCAATAGCTATTACTTTCCTGGAACCTAATTTCATAATAGCTCCTTTGCCAAATTCTTTCTCTATAGAAAGAATTGAAGCTTCCAAAGCTTTATCTTTTTCTTTTTGATTATTTTTATCTTCAGCCATAGTCATATCCTTTTTAAAATATAAAATTATTTAAACTCTAATAGTAATTAATGATAAAAAACTCATTTTGCTTTATGTTTTTTAAAAATTATAATAAAATATTAAAATAGTAAAGATTATTTTTTGAAATTACCCACATTAAATTTTATACTTATTGTTTTGTATAATCTAACTGAATTATATCCATCCAGCGAATTCAAAATTATATTATATATATTAATTTCTGATTTTTTTTGAATGATTTAATTGACTCATCAAATATAATTAATTATATTCAGATATTATTATTTATTTTATACTTTAAAAAACAAAACACTGATTTATTAACATGAAAATATTTTTTCAATTAATTAGACTAAGACACTGGCTAAAAAATTTATTTATATTCGCACCATTAATTTTTGCTCTGCATTTATTCAACTATGAAAAACTTATAAAATCAATTATTGCTTTTGTATGTTTTTCATTTGTATCTGTACTGGTATATATAATAAATGATATTAAAGACAAAAAAAATGATTCGCTGCATGAAATAAAAAAATTAAGACCAATAGCTTCAGGAAAAGTAAAACCGATATTTGCAATTTTTATTGGTTTATTATTTGGAATACCCGGCTTATTATTTTCTTTAATTCTTGGTATTCCATCTGCATCAATAATTTTGATATATCTTATAATTACTATTTTATATACATATATTTTTAAAAATTTTGTAATATTAGATGTTTTCATTATTTCGCTTGGATTTTGTTTAAGAGTATTATTAGGATCAACAGCAATTGGTGTAACCTTAAGTCATTGGATGCTGTTAACGACATTTTCAATAAGTTTAATAATTGGATTTGGTAAAAGACGACATGAATTAGATTTATTAGGAGATGATGCTCCAAATCACAGAAATATTCTGGCAGAATATAATAAAAACATATTGGATATTATGATAATAATTTCCACATCTATAACTGCAATAAGTTATGCTTTGTATACAATGAATGAAGATATAATAAACAAATTTGGAACTGCAGGTTTAATTTTAACAGTACCTTTTGTTTTATATGGATTATTCAGATATCTTTTATTAATTTATTGCAAGGGCAAAGGCGGAAGTCCGGAAGAATTAATTATAAATGATCCTGGAATTATTATTTCTGTAATTTTATGGCTTGTTGTGATTTTATTACAGATTTATTTTAATGATCTAATTAACTTTAATTTTGATATTATTAATTAAAAATGTTTAAATTTAACAGATCTGTTTTTATTATTTCTAATTACTTTTTATCTTTTATTTGTTTTTTAATTATTTATAAAATAAGATACTCATGGATTGATTTTATAAATGTTGAAAAAAGAACACTTGATTTATATACAATACTTTTTCTATTATTATATTCTATAATAATTATTATCCTTAATATTTCATTAAAAGTTTATGAAATAAACAAGATATCAAGAATAACAGAATCATTTTTATCTAATATTTTCATTTCTTTACTTTCAATTGGAATATTTGGCATTTACTTTTACTTGACTCAAACTAATTTTGCACGTTTTGTATTTTTCCTTGGATTTCTTTTAATTCCATTTCTACTTACAATTTATAATAAAATTATATATGTTATTATAAGCAAAAAGAAAAAACCAGTTAAAATTTTATATTTCGGTAGTGACTCAAATTTTTTATTATTCAAAAATCTAATAAATAAATATAATAAATGGTTTCCTATGAGAATAACAAAAACATTAAATAATGAAAATTCTGATATAATAAAAAAAAATATTAATATTTCAGATTTAATAGCTGTTGACACAGATCAAAAATATAAAGAAAATTATGTTAAAATTTTAAATAATTATGAAATTGAAGGCGGTAAAATTTATTCACTTATAGATTTTTTTGCATATTTTGATCAAAGTATGCCTGCAGAAATAATTGCAAATAATCATTATGAATTTTTTTCATCATATAAATTGGATTCTTTTTATAACCTGTATTTAAAAAGAATTCTTGATATTGTTTTATCATTATTTTTAATTGTATTTTTATCACCTTTTTTTTTAGTAATGAGTATTCTAATTAAAATCACTTCTCCCGGTAAAATATTGTTCAAGCAAAAAAGATTAACAAAAAAAGGTAAAGAATTTATAATGTATAAATTTAGAAGCATGAAAAATATTAACTCAGAATACAAATTACAATTAACTAAAAAAAATGACAAAAGGATTACTTTTATTGGAAAAATTATGAGGTTATTAAGAATAGATGAAATACCTCAATTATTTAATGTGTTATCAGGTGAAATGTCACTTATTGGTCCAAGACCTGAAATTTTAGAAATAATTGATGACATTACTAAAAAATATCCTCTATTTAAAAAAAGACTTTTAGTAAAACCGGGCTTAACAGGATGGGCACAGGTAAAATATATGTATGTTAATAAAATAAATAATATGAATAAAAAATTAAGTTATGATCTTTACTACATAAATAATCTTTCATTCATTTTTGATTTAAAAATATTACTTTATACTATAGAAACAGTTTTATTCAGACGAGGTGCAGTATAGCTTTTATTAATATTGAATTAAGTTATTTCAGATAAAAAATCCTTTATAAACTCACCTTTTTCTTTTAAAGTTTCAAACTCTTTTAATCTTACAAAAACACTATTTAGTGCTTTAGCCTTTAAAAAAACTTTATTTGAATCATCATTTATCAGTTTCATTATTTTATCAATTTTTATATTAGAATTTTCATTAAACTTGATTTCCAGAATATCATTTTTCTCAAGCATCTCAGTAATATTTAATTCTTTACATATAATTCTAATTTCTGTCAGATCAAATAAAGGCACCATTTGTTCCGGTATTTTACCAAATCTATCTATTAATGATTTTTTTATATCTTCAATTTCTTCTTTATTTATTACACTGGCAATTTTTTTATAAAATTCAATCTTTTGTTTTTGATCAGAAATAAAACTATCCGGAATATAACCGGTATATTGTAATTCTAAAGAGACCTCGCCTTTTTCACCTTTTAATTCTTCTGCATCTTCAGGTGCAAGCTCTTTAACAGCTTCAGATAATAACTTGCAATACAGCTGAAATCCAACAGCTAATATATCACCATGCTGTTCAGAACCAAAAAGATTTCCAGCACCTCTGATCTCAAGATCTTTCATTGCAATCTTAAACCCGCTGCCTAATTCTGTATATTCAGAGATAACTCTCAATCTTTTCATTGCGTCTTCAGTTAATGAAGTATCCGGATCATAAAATAAATATGCGTATGCTTTTTTTTCTGATCGTCCAACTCTTCCTTTTAATTGATAAAGCTGGGCCAGGCCAAACCTATCTGCTCTGTCAATAAAAATAGTATTAACTCTTGGCATATCAATACCGGATTCTATTATTGTTGTAGTAAGTAAAATATCGTATTCATGCCTTAAAAAATCATGAATAATATCTTCTAATTCATCCCCATCTAATCTCCCGTGTGCAACAGCTATCCTTGCATTTGGTATAATTTTATTTAAATAACTTTTCATATTATAAATTGTTTTTATCCTGTTATATAAAAAAAATATCTGTCCATTTCTATCTAATTCTCTTTCAACTGCTTCTAAAAATATTTCCTCATTAAATCCGGTTACATAAATTTCAACACTTTGCCTATTTAAGGGAGGAGTATTAATGATTGAAATATCTCTTATTTTTGATAATGACATATGAAGAGTTCTTGGAATTGGTGTTGCAGTTAATGAAAGAGAATCAATTGTTTTTCTAAGCTGCTTTAATTTCTCTTTATGTTTTACTCCAAATCTCTGTTCTTCATCTATAATATATAAACCGGGATTTTTTAAAGCCACGTCTTTTGATAAAAGTCTATGAGTACCAACTATAATATCAATCTCTCCCTGACTTAATTTTTGTAAAACTTCTTTTTGTTCAGAATTAGTTCGAAATCTTGAAAGCATATCTACTTTTATAGGATATGATTTAAGTCTTTCTGAAAATGTTTCATAATGCTGTTCTGCTAAAATAGTTGTTGGAACAAGTAATATTACCTGCTTTCCGCTCATAACAGATTTGAATGCTGCTCTTAAAGCAATTTCTGTTTTACCAAAACCTACATCCCCGCATATTAGCCTGTCCATCGGCTTTGGACTTTCCATATCACGTTTTACTTCTTCAATAGTCAGCAATTGATCATCTGTTTCATCATATTGAAAATTTGCTTCAAATTCTTTCTGCCAAGGAGTATCAGGTAAAAATGCAAAACCTTTTTGATTTAATCGAACAGCGTAAAGTTTTATTAATTCTTTTGCTAATTTTTCAATTGACTGTCTTACTTTTTCTTTTGTTTTACTCCAGCCTTTTGATCCAATTTTGTCCAATCTTGGTTTTGCAAAACCTTCAGAAATATATTTTTGTATAAAATTTAGCTGTTCAACCGGAATAAAAATTTTATCGTCATCAGCATATAATATTGACACATAATCTTTTTCCAAGCCAAAACTTTTTATTCTTTCAATACCTAGAAATTTTCCAATTCCATGATTTATATGTACAACATAATCACCGGGTTTAAGATCTAAAAACGAATCAATAATTTCTGTTCTTTTTGTATAAAAATGTTTAGAAATTTTTTGTCTTTTCCCAAAAATTTCATAATCATTTAAAAAGAATACTTTTTTTTCTTCAGAGATAAATCCGCCGGATAATGCTAAAGGTAATATTGAAAATCCATTAATATTTAAATTAAATTTATCAGTTGTAGGTGATAAATCTGCAAATATGCTTTTTAATCTTTCTGATTGAATCTCTGTATTTGCAAATAATACAACAGTATACTTTTCTTCTAAATAATGTTTAATGTCTTTTTTGAATAATTCTAAATTTCCTAAATAAACCGGAATTCCTTTATAATTAAATTTATGATCAAATTTAATTTTATCATCTTCAATGTAATTAAATTCAATAATTTTAAATTCTTTTAAATAGATATCTTCTAAATTAAATAAAATTTTTTCCGGTTTAAATTTTGGTATTCTGTAAAAAGCTGTAGAATGAAATATATTATTAAAATCATTATACAGGGACTCTTCTTTCTTTTTTAAAATTTTTGTATCACTTAAAATAACAATTGCATCATCAAAATATTCTAAGATAGATTCTTTTTCATAAAATAAATTCAAATAATACTGTTCCCCATCAAAGTTTCTATTGTTACTAATACTTTCAAAAATTCTATCCTTTTCATCTTTATTTCCATTCAGTTCAAATAAAATATTTTTTGAACGTTTTATTTCTTTTTCCCCGTAAACATATTCTTTATTTGGAGGAATAATAATTGATTTAATCTGGTCTTCACTTTCCTGAGTACTTATATTAAATGTTTTAATATATTCTACAACATTATCAAATAAACTTATACGAACCGGACTTTTATAAATTGAATAATATATATCTATAATATCACCTCTGACAGAAAATTCTCCAAAAGATGATACCTTTGATACTCTTAAATAACCTCCATGAACCAATTTTTTTGATAAATCTTCCAAATTAATTTCATCATTTAAATTGATGTTCATAAAATAAGGTTCAATTATATCTTTAGGTGTAATATGAAATAAAAAAGTTTCTAAAGAAAGCGCAATAATACATTTTTCTTTTTTTAACAATTGTGTTAATACTTCAAGTCTTTGAGATCTTACAGATTCGTCTATTACTGCATAATGATAAGGAGTAGTTTCTATTGACGGGAAATAATAAGACTTAATTATATCAAAAACTTTTAAATCTTCTGTTAAATCTTTTGCTTCTTTTTCATCTTTACAAACACAAATTAATGATTTTTCAGATAAATGAAATAACTTAGCCAAGAATAACTGATTAGAACTGCCTTGAAGTCCGCCTAATTTTATTACTTGCTGTTTTTCAAAAAAATCTGTTATAAAATTTATTTCATTATTTTGTAAAAAATTATTTATCCAATTTTTAAAAGTCATATAATAAACCTTTAAATAAAATACCCGATAATAAGAAAATAAGGAGCAATCAAAAGTGAAAACAATAATAACAATTACAAATCTTATATTCTTTTTATTTATAAATACATCAATATTTTATTCAGTTGATAATACAATGAACAACAATATGAATTCCGATAATGCTGAATCAAAATATAGTGGAATTATTATAAAAATCGAATTAGCAAATCCAAAAATTTATCAGCAAAATGATGATATATTTATAAATGTCAAAATATTTAATTCAACAAATGATGACAAATATATGATAATAGCCGATGAAAAACGATTTAGCTTTGATTTTAAAATGGTAACAATGAAAAATCAAGCAATCGAACATAGCAAAGAATATATCATTTCTTTTCATCGTGTTCAACCTATTTTTAACAGCCAAATCAGGCTGGCTCCAAATGAAGCATATGTTTATGAAGTTAGATTAAATGATTACTTTGATTTAAATACAACAGGTCAATTTTTTGTAAAATGCATTTATTATCCGGAATTAAAATTAAATAATATGGAAAAAAATGTAATAAATTCAAACCAGCTTTCTGTAAATATTAGACCGGAAAGCATTAAAGAAACAATGATCTTAGAAGAAAAAGCAATTGAAAAAGAAAAAAAATATTTTATAACACAAAGGTCTCCTGATGAAGTAGTTAATTTTACACTTGCATCAAGAATGAAAGAAGAATGGGATAAATTTTTCTTATATCTTGACATGGAAAAACTAATTTTAACAAATAATTATTTTAGACAAAAATATGTTAAAGCTGATGTTGAAAGACAGAGAGATTTAGTAAATCAATATAAAGAATATTTGAAAAAAAATACTATTGATGAAATAAGTTTTTTACCAACTAAATTTGAAATAATTAAAACTGAATATACAGAAGGAAGAGGAAAAGTTGATGCAATTATTTATTTTAAATATCAGGATTATGATGAAAAAAAATATTACACTTACTTTTTAAATAAAAAAGGAAATATCTGGTATATTT
>CAZYID010000173.1:0-7451 GCA_964646595.1 uncultured Spirochaetales bacterium
AAGATTATCAATCTGATAAAGTTAATTATTAAATGAAATTAAGAATACTACGGATATTTTTTTCAATAATAATTTTTATTTTATTTTTGTATGTTTTTTTTGTTGCATCTAATTTATCAATTATTATTGGAGACATTTTAAATTCTTTTCAGTTTATTCCTTCAGTATTGAAATTTATTTCAACCGGTTTTTCATTTTTAGCATCAGGATTTATTTTAATTTTTCTTTTTACGATAATTTTTGGCAGGATTTACTGCTCTTTTTTATGTCCTTTGGGTATTTTACAGGATTTTTTTATTTTTATTTCAAGCAGGTTTAAAAAAAAGTTTAGTTATATTAAATCATTAGGTTGGATTAGATATTCAATTTTAATCTTAGTGATATTTTTTTCGATTATTGGAATTATGGTTTTATTAAATATATTTGATCCATACAGCATTTTCAGCAGGTTTTTAACAAATATTTTTAAACCAATATTTTCACTAATTATTAATAAAGTTGTTATTATTTTAAAAATGAATAAAATTTATTTAAATCTATTTTATAAAATTCATAAAATAAATTTAAATCTGCTTTTATTTTCAATTATTTCTTTTTCTGTAATTTTAATTTTTTCAATTTTAAAAGGCAGATTATACTGTAACACAATCTGCCCTGTTGGTACTTTATTAGGATTTATTTCAAAATATTCTTTTATGAAAATATCTATGGATCAAGCTAAATGTACAAGCTGTCATATATGTGAATATAAATGTAAAGCCGGATGTATTGATAGTAATAATAAAAAGGTTGATTTAACAAGATGTATCAGTTGTTTTAATTGTCTTGATATATGTCCTCATAAAGCTATAAATTATAGTTTTATAAAAAAAAGCAATAAGGAAAATATAGATTATTCGAGAAGAAAATTTTTAAAATATTTATTTCCTTTTACTCTATTATCTTTTACTTTATTAGGAGCTTTAATTAGAAAATCAGTTCTTGGAAAAAGAAATACTTCTAAAATTCCTATTAGCCCTCCCGGTTCTCTAAGTATAAATAGTTATTTAGATTTATGTACAGCATGTCATACTTGTGTAAATTCCTGTCCCACTAAAGTATTAAGACCAGCCGGATTTTTAAATACAATGCAGCCGACTTTAGATTACTCATATGCTTTTTGTGATTTTGAGTGCAATATATGTTCCAGGGTATGTCCAAGCGGGGCAATAAAGCTGTTAACATTAGAAAAAAAGAAAAAGACTCAAATAGGGGAAGTTAATTTAAATAAAAATCATTGTGTAGTATATGAATATGGTCTTGACTGCGGAGCATGTGCAGAACATTGTCCAACAGCAGCAGTTTATATGATCCCATATAAGAATAATATATATGGGCCGGAAACTAATTCAAATATTTGTATTGGATGTGGAGCATGTGAATATATATGCCCGGCAGTCCCAAAAAAAGCAATTACAGTACAGGGAAATAAAATACATAAAATTGTTAAAGATTCTTTAAAAGAAGGATTAAAAGATGAATCACAGGGAAAAAAAGTAGAAGAAAAACCAGCAAAAGAAGATTTTCCATTTTGATTTTATGATTATCATTAATAAATAATTTTTATAAATAAGTGTAGAATAATTTTTTTTAATGTAATTTTTATTATTTTAATATACAATTAATGCGTATGGGATTTTTATTATTAACTTACAATGAGTTTTTAGAATCAGTTTCTCAAGGGCTTGCCGGAACAACAACACATATATATCTTGCTATAATCTTTTTAGCTGTTTTTATTTTTATAATTATATTAATCTCTAAAATTACTAAATATAAAGAAAATAAAGAATTAAAAATAATATTAAATAAAAAGTATAGTTCTTTAATTAAAGAGCTTAAAATAAGTAAAGGTGAGAAAGATATAATAGAAAGACTTTCACGGTTTTTAAGAAAACCTGAAAAAAAGTACTTGCTTTTGTTAAATCCAAATGTATTTCATTCTACACTAAATAAATTAAGAGAATTAATTTTAAAAGACAAAAAACAATTTCTTGATGACAGGATTCTTTTTTCACTTGAACGTAAACTTAAATTTAATACAATTTCTAAATTTTCAGAACTGGATTCAACATATGATCTTCCAAATGAAATGTCAGTTTATGTTATTTTTAATAAAGATCAAAAAATATCCGGTAAAATAAAAAATACTGAAGAAGCGATAAATGTTATTATAAAAAATTCAATAATAGATATTATTGAAGGACAAAAAGCTGCTATTTATACAAATAATTATTCCGGTATTTATGTATTTTATACAAAATTAAATAAAATAGATAATAATCAATTATCATTTGAACATTCTTTTAAGATGAAAGCATTACAACGAAGAGATTTTTTTAGAAAGAATATCTTATTACCGGTTATAATAGAAAAAACAGGTGAAAATAATAAACCAGTTAAAACAGTTTTATATGATATTAGCGGCGGCGGAGCTAGCTTTGATAATACTAATTTAGGATTAAAAGCTCATGATGATATAAAAATTTCTTTTCCTGATAATAATCTTTTAACTCTTCGCCTAAATGCAGAAGTCATAAGATGTTCAAGAGATGGGAAAATCAGTCATGTAAAGTTTAATCATCTAAAGGATTCAGCTCAAGATAGAATTATTAGATTAATTAATAAGTAAATAATTTATTCAATATTTTTTTTATTTGAGGACAGAGCTATGGAAACAAGGGGGCTTTAGCCCCTTGTAAATTTCAATGGGTCAATACCAATTGTTTCCTTTTAGAAATGGGGACAGAGCTTAGAATTCGTGTTATTTTATAAAAAAATAGATAATTTAATGATTTTTCGTTAATCTTATTTAAGTTGAAATTTATGCAATATTTTGTTAATATTAACAGATATTTTATTTGGAGAATATTTTATGGGCCGTATTGTTGTTATTGCGAACCAGAAAGGTGGTGTTGGTAAAACAACAACAACAATTAATCTGGGCGCAGGCCTTAGTTTTTATAATAAAAAAATATTACTAATAGATTTTGATCCCCAAGGCAATTGCAGTTCCGGTGTTGGAATTGATACAAAAAATACAGTTTTATCAATTTATAATGTTTTATTAGGCAGTGATATAAATAAAGCAATTATTAAAACAAAGATTAATAATTTTTATATAATTCCTTCTAATATTAATTTAACAGGCGCAACTGTTGAGCTTATTGATAATCCAAATAGAGAATATTATTTGAAAAATGCATTAGAAAAAGTTAGAGATAAATTTGATTATATTCTTATTGATTGTCCTCCTTCATTAGGTATTTTAACATTAAATGGTCTTGTAGCTGCTGATTCTGTATTAATACCAATGCAGACAGAATTTTTTGCATTAGAAGGATTATCTCAATTGATACATACAATAAATCTTGTTAAAAAAAATTATAATTCTACTTTACATATAGAAGGTGTTTTGTTAACTATGCTTGATAAGAGAACTCATCTTACAGATGATGTGGCAAAAAATGTTATCAGCTATTTTGGAAGTAAAGTTTATGATACAATGATACCTAGAAATGTACGTCTTGCAGAAGCGCCTTCATATGGTGTTCCGATTTTTTTACATGATAAAGAATGTGTTGGCGCAAAAGCATATAAAGAATTAGCAATGGAGTTTATAAATGGCAAAAGGAAATAAAGGACTGGGAATGGGGCTAGAGGCTCTTTTAAAAATGAATGTTCAGGATGATCAGGTAGTTAATGAAAAAGAAGCAAAAACAGAAAATAAAGTAATTGCCGGATTTGTGGAACTTCCAATAGATAAAATTATTCCTAATCAGAACCAGCCAAGAAAAAGCTTCAATGAAGAATCCATAGGTGAATTAGCGCAATCAATAAAAAATTACGGATTAATTCAGCCGATTACTGTTATTAAAAAAAATGACAATTATGAAATAGTTGCCGGTGAAAGACGTTACCGGGCAAGTAAAATAGCTGGTTTAAAAAATATACCGGTTATTATTAAGGATATTTCTCAGAAAGAAAAACTTGCTGTTTCCATTATTGAGAATATACAAAGAGAAAATCTAAATTCAATAGAAGAAGCATTGGCTTTTTCAAGTTTGATTGAAGCATATAATATTACTCAAGAAGAATTATCTAAGAAATTAGGAAAAAGCAGAACAGCAATAACAAATTCTATAAGATTGTTAAATCTGGATATACAAATAAGAACATGGTTAATGGAAAACAAATTAACACCCGGGCATGCAAGAGCTATTCTATCAATAACAAATAGTAAGGAACATTTATCTTTTGCTCATTATATAATTAACCATGAACTTTCTGTTAGAGAATCTGAAATTGTATCAAAAAAGTGGCCTTTACAGAAACAAAAGAGTAAAAGTTTAATTTCTGCAAAGTCATTAGAAATTAAAGAAGCAGAGGAAAAATTAGAACAAAAACTGCAAACTAAAGTTTTAATAAACGGAAAAATTAATAAAGGAAAGATACAGATAGATTATTTTTCTGAAGAAGAATTAGAAAGAATTATAGAATTAATAACCAAATAAAAATCAAAAATATTAAAAAATGGATTTCTTTTTATGAAATTATTAGAAGATAGGAATAGACCACTTTTTGTGTTCCATAGAGCTCATATAAAATTTTTTATTATTGGAGTTGTATTAATTTTTATTTTTTTTGCAATATTTTTAATTATAGCAATTAAAAATTGGCACCTTAATTATTCTTCTTTTTTCTTTAGGAATTTAAAAAAACATATTTTTATTACGATTTTAAGTGGATTTCATGTTGGAATACTGGCTTCTGGAATTTTGTTAATCCTTATTTCTTTTTTTAAAATGCCTTTGGAAGTGTACAGTTATAATGATAGATTTAAAATTTCTATGTTTTTACAGAAAAAAAAGATTATCGATAATAACAAGATTAGCAGTATAACAACAAAGATTTTTTATTTAGATAATGATAATTTATTTCAGAAATTCTATAAAAAAGAATGCAGAGTTTATTTTAATAATCCAATTCATAACTTTTATTTATGTTATCCGGTTTATGGTTATTTTGATGACGTTGAAATTACTTTAAACAAAAAAAAAGAGGATCTTTCAACAAGATGTATTGCTGATAAAGAATCAGTAATTTCATTAGTAAAGATATTTAAAAAGAATTACTCTTTAAACATTCCCTTTTTGCCGGAGCAAGTTGATAAGTAATTTTTAAAGATTTATATAATAATTTAAATCATATTTTAGGAGATAGGATATATGATAATTACTAAAGAAGTTAGAACAACAAAAAAAGAAGAATTAGTTGATATTACACATTTAATATCAGAAGAGATAGAAAAGCATAATGTAGGTGACGGGAGAGTTTTAATTTTTATTCCTCACACAACAGCCGGTGTTACAATAAATGAAAATGCTGATCCAAGTGTAAAAAGGGATATTCTTTTAGGATTAAGGTCAATAGGTCTGGAGTCATTAGGGTATTCTCATGCAGAGGGGAATTCTACGGCTCATATTAAATCTTCAATATTTGGATGCTCTCAAGATATAATTATCAGTAATAACAGATTAGTGCTTGGATCATGGCAGGGTATTTATTTTTGTGAATTTGACGGGCCTAGAACAAGAAAAGTTTATATTCAAATTTAATATTTTTGAACCGCAGAAAGCGCTGAGACCACTGAGTTTTTTAATATGATTTTAAATATAATTAATTTTAAGCAAGAAATTCGATTATTAAAATTCTAAGATGTCTCATTAGCTCAGAAAGCCATCTGGGAATTATGCCATAATGCAGGGGAAGAACAGTATAACTGCTTTGTTTCATGTTTTTCCCTCATCAGTATGATTTCATAATAGCATACTCTTTTTTCTTTAAAAATGGTTCTAACTTGTTTAATCTATTAATAAATTCAGTACACATATTTTTATAAGCATCACTATAGTTTAATCCCATTTCCCAATTATCTAAACCTTTTGCAATTACAATTCCTTCACTTAGACTGTCACTCGAATATTTTCTTATTATATAAGGATTCGTTGGATTATATTTATCACAATAACTACCATTACCATCAAGTAATATCCACTTCTTATTAACATACACTTCTGTCATATAATGTCCTTTACTAATTGATTCACCCAGTAGAGTTTTTTTTGCTGTTTTTAAATCAACTGTACAAACTAGAATTGAAGGAAATCCAAAAGAACGAAGTATACTGGTAATTATAACTGCATTTTGAGTGCATCCAGCAATTCTTTTAGTTTCAAAAATTTCATTTGCACTAAGTTTAAAATCAGCAATCCCTGAGCCTTTAAACTCTTTATGACAATACTCCATTAATTTTACTATACTTGTAAAATTATTTGTAATTTTACCTACTTTCTTTTTTATTTCATTGATATATTCATCTTTCAATTTTGTTTGAGCACTTTCTATTAAATATTTAGATGGATTTGAATAATCAATCCTATTCAAATCATAGATGCCTACTAATGAATCTGATGCATTATTAATAGAAAATTTTTTAGTATTTTGACAATATTTAGAATTTTCATAGTCATTAAATTTAAATTTTTCATCTTTACCTGTAATATTAGCATAACTACCTTCTATATATGGATTCTTAGCAAGTTCTTCTATCATTTTTTGTAATTTTTTATTTTCTTTTAAGTTTGAAAATAATGTTTTAGTATCCTTAGCGGATATCCACATTAAAGATTCTCTTGATTTCCAGAAAATAATACTTTCATTTTTTGTCTTATTATCTAATTCATTTAATGTATATCCTGGAAATAAAAAATACTCATCCCTTTCACTTAATGAATCTCCAATTATATGAATAAATAAGCTATTTGAATCTCTAAATTTCCAGTTTGAACCACCTTTTACATATTTAAATGAGGAGTTACGATTATTTTGGAGTAAACGATCTGCATGCAATATATAGCCATAAATTTTTTCATTATTTTCACTAAAAATTGAAAAGTTAATGATCAATATTAAAGATAAAATTAAAAAAATTATTGTTTTTTCTTTAGGCATTTTTATTCTCCATAATTAAAAGTTCTTAAAAATTATTATATCTTGTTTTTTAATAAATTTAATATATACTCAAGATAAAAATTATTTATATTGCCAACTTTATGCACTATCGTTAAGACCTGTGGTATAAAATAAGCTATCTTTTTAAACTTAAGTCTTTTTTACATGCAATTCTAAGGAAGTATAACTTATCAAATACAGATAGGTTCTCTTTTTGTTCGAACAATTTTAATTCTATTAGAAAAGTGAGCTATTGTCCAGTCGAATTCTGAATCATTTAAATATGCTTTTATGTAAGATTTACGCAAAATCCCCTCCCATATAAAATTTATATTAAATTTTATTAATCAATTAAAATACTTCGTGCTTTTTGAAGTAAATTAAAATCTCTTGAGTTT
>CAZYID010000174.1:0-7432 GCA_964646595.1 uncultured Spirochaetales bacterium
ATTAAAGAATAAAAATTATAAATTTTTCTTGTTCTTTTTTTTTAATTTAATATAAAATAAAGTATTAAAATAAAGCAAAAAAATTATGAACAACTTAATTAAAGAAAAAGGCAAAAAAGGGTATATTACTTATAAATATAATAATAAGTATATATATTCTTATTATGACCCAATTAATGAAGCTAAAAAATTTTTACATACAATAAAAAAAATTAATAAAATTGTAATAACATGCTCCGGTGCAGATTATATAAATTTAGAAGTTTTAAATAATAATGTTGAATTGATAATATCATTTGAACCAATAAAATTTGATCAGCAAATTAACTCTGATAAAATTATAAGAATCAATACAATTGAAAATATTGAAAAAATACTTTTAAGTAAAAACATTCATGCAAAAGATGTTACTCTAATTATATGGCAGCCGTTAGTAGAATTATTTCCTGATATATATATTAAACCATTAAAACAACTTAAAGATATTTTATTAAAAACAAGTGTCTCATCAAATACAGCAAATGTATTTGGATTTTTAGAATCAAAAAACTTTTTAATAAATTATTTTAATCATAATGAAATTAAAATTGCTAAAATTTATAATAAAAAGATTAATAATCCGGCAGTTATAATTTCATCAGGTGTAAGCCTTAAGGATAATATTAATTTTATAAAAAAGATATCAAACAAATCTTATACTTTTGCACTGCCCTCTTCTCTTCCTTTTTTATTTCATAACAATATAAATCCGGATTTTGTTGTTGCTGTTGATCCGGGATATGCAACTTTATTTCATTTATCAAAATATAAAAAGAATGCTTTTTTACTGACTCATCTTGGAGTAAATCCTTCAATTTTCAATATTAAAAATTTTTATCCTATTATTTTTAATTACAGCTCTTTTTTAGAAAATTTATTATTTCAAAATATTGATATAATCACTGCTCCTGCAGAAGGAAGTGTATTTATTAATTTATTACGCTTACTGCCGCAATTAGGTTTTAGTCAGGTAATTGTGATTGGACAGGATTTTG
This sequence comes from uncultured Spirochaetales bacterium, assembly GCA_964646595.1. GTDB lineage: Bacteria > Spirochaetota > GWE2-31-10 > GWE2-31-10 > JAFGQB01 > CAZYID01. Next base: position 1,035 of record CAZYID010000174.1, read on the forward strand.
GTTATAAAGAAAACAGGTCGCATATTAATGAAGGTTTTTTTGAAAAAGATTTTTTATCCTGGTCAAATTATTATTCTCCATTAGAAAACTCAGTAAAAAACCTTGAAGAATCATCAGAAAAAATAACCTTGAACATTGAAAATAAAAAAATAACCTCATCAATCCCTTTAAAAATTTACTATGATCATTTTCTAAAAAGTAATTTTTCTATAGATATCCTTTTACCTGACAATTGCTTTAATCCAATTAATAAAAAAATTAAAAAAATAAATTATGATTATGTACTGGATAATTATAATGATAAACAAAAAGTAAATGAACTTTTAATTTTAATTAATTTTAGTCAATTTAATACAAAAAATGAAAATCTTTTAAATTTAATTAAAAACTTTTTTAAAAATGTTACTGAAAATAATATAACAATTAATCAAAAAAATATTGCAAAAAATATTTTTTTTGATTTTAATAATAAATTACAAAAAGATAAAATTCTTAAATTAGCAAAGGCATTAAATTGAGTTTAGAACAAAATAAAATATTATTATCAAACGCTTTAAAAAATGAATTACCTAAAATTAATTCTATGCCTCTGGAATTTAAAAAATCAAAAGATAATCTTTTAGTTCCTATTGTGAATAATATATCACTTCATTCTACATATTATCCTTTAAAAGAATCTGAAAGAATCACAGTTCCTCCGGATTTATCCTATGCTTGTATTGCTATTGGTTTTGGTGCAGGATATCATCTTACTGAATTAGCAAAAAAAAATCGAAAAATAATAGCTATTCCAATTGAAAAAAAAATAACATTTGAAATTTTAAAAAAAATTAATTTAACAAAATGGTTTAAAAAAGAAAATCTTGTAATAATCAGTGAAGAAGAAATAATAAAATATTTTGATTTTTTTAATAACAAAAGAGTTCATTTTATTATACACCCGGTATTACAAAAAATGTATCCAAATAAAGTGAATATAATAATTAAAAACATCAGTTCTTTATTAAAATATCCATTATTAGAAATAAACACGCAAAGGAAATTTGGAAAATTATGGTTTTATAATATTATCAGGAACACAATATTTTTTTTTGAAAATGGATATAACTTTGAACCATTAATTATTAATAATAAACCAATTTTAATTACTGGCGCCGGACCTTCTCTATATGAAAATATAAATTTAATAAATAAAAATAAAGATAAATTATTTATAGCTGCAACTGACACCAGTTTAAAAATTTTAAATAAATTTAAAATCTATCCTGATATTTGTTTCTCATTTGATTCTCAGCAGGAAACATTATCGCATTTTATTGGTATTAAAAAATTACCAAGATTATTTACAGATTTTACTTCTATAATAAGATTAAATAAAAATCAAACAATGGTTTTTTCTAATCATCCTGTTATTAGTGTATTTAAAAAAATGGGATGGAATCCTGTCCTATTATCTTCAAACACAAGAAACATAGGGGGCGCTGCTATTGATTTTTTTGTAAAATATTTTCCTGATTATCCAATAATTACTGTTGGTATAGATTATGGAATTTATAAAAATCAATATTATTCAAGAGGTTCGTATTCGAGTGAATATAAATATTTTTTTAGTTCATATTTTAATACAGAAAATAATATAGATTCTAAATTAATATATAGAGATCATTTTAATAAAATAAAAGAAAAATGGAAATCTACTGATTTATTTGAAAAATATGCCAAATCAATCAGATCTTTAAAAAACATTTTTTCTTTATCTTCTTCACCATTTATAAAATTTAATAAAATTAAAACTTTAAAATATATTATTGATCAAGCTTATAGTTTAGGTAAATCCACATTAGTATTTGAAAAACCAAATTTTAGCCAACAAGATTTTATGACAGCTTTTATTGAAGAAATTAAAATTAATCCGGAAATAATATTTTCATATTTTATCTCTACCGGTGAATATCCTGATAAAAATGCTCTGGAAAAAATAATTCAAACAATTAAAAAATTTTAATTTAATTTCTTTTATTTGTTTTATTTTAGTATAATTAATAAATAAAATAATTAATACTGATTCTTAAAAAAAAAAAATGTTTAAATCAATTGTATTTATAGGAAATTATTTACCCAGAATATGCGGTATTGCTACATTTACCACTGATCTGCTTAATTCTATTAAAGAAGTAACTCCACAAACAGACTGCTGGGCAATTGCATTAAATGATAATCCGGAAGGATATGAATATTCAAATCAGGTCCGTTTTGAGATTAACCAAAATCAATTATCTGATTATAAATTAGCTTCTGAATTTCTAAATATGAATAGAGTTGATTTAATCTGTCTTCAGCATGAATATGGTATTTTTGGCGGTCCTTCAGGAAGCAATATAATAGGACTATTAAGTAATTTAAAGATGCCTGTTATAACTACTTTACACACAGTTTTAAGCAAACCAACACAGGATCAAAAAGATGTTTTAATTAAAATAGCAAATATTTCAGATAAGCTGATAGTAATGAGTCAAAAAGCTATTGAAATATTAAAAAAAGTATATAATATTCCAAAAAATAAAATAACTTTTATTCATCATGGAACTCCGGATAATCCTTTTACTGATTCTAATTACTACAAAGATCACTTTGGAGTAGAAGGAAAAAAAGTTATATTAACATTTGGTTTATTATCACAAAATAAGGGTATAGAATATGCAATAATGGCTATGCCTGAAATTTTAAAAAAACATCCGGATGTTGTATATATCATTCTGGGAAAAACACATCCGCATGTTTTAAAAAATGAAGGTGAATCATATAGATTAAAATTGCAGCAATTATCAAATAAACTTGGAGTTAGTGAAAATATTATTTTTCAAAACAGATTTGTAAATATAAATGAGCTTTCTGAATTTTTAGGAATGGCAGATATTTATATAACTCCATATCTTAATGAAGAACAAATTACATCTGGTACTCTTATTTATGCTATGAGTACTGGGAAAGCTACTATATCAACTCCATACTGGTATGCAAAAGAAATGCTCGATGATGACAGAGGCATACTCATTCCATTCAAAGATCCTAAAGCAATAGCAGAAAAAATAAATTACTTGTTAGATAATGAAATAGAATTTCATGCAATCAGAAAACGGGCATATTTATACTGTAGAAATGCAATATGGAAAGAAGTTGCGCAGAGTTATTTAAATATATTTTCAGAAGTCAAAATAGAAAGAGAGCATAATCCTCATTTAAATTCATTTGTTAAAAAATCTTCATTAACATTTACATCTTTTCAATTACCTGAAATAAATTTAAATCATTTAAAAATTTTAACAGATGATACCGGAATAATGCAGCATGCTACTTATAACATCCCAAATCGTTCATTTGGTTATTGCACTGATGATAATGCCCGAGCTTTAATATGCACAAGTATGGGAAGCAAATTTTCTGTACTTGACGAATCAACAATTACAAAATTAACAACAACTTATTTAAGTTTCCTTCAATCAGCATTTAATAAAAAAAATGGAAGATTTAAAAATTTTATGAGTTATGACAGAAAATGGGAAGAAGAAATTGGTTCTGATGATTCTAACGGCAGAGCAATGTGGGGATTAGGTGTTGCTGTTGCAAATTGTGAAAATCCCGGACATCTTGCTATGGCAGCAAATTTATTTAATCTAGCTTTAAAAGCTACCACATCTTTAAAATCCCCAAGAGCAATTGCTTTTACTCTGGTAGGAATTCATGAATATTTAAGAAGGTTTTCAGGAGATAGAGATGTTAAAAGAGTGCGTGAAATATTAGCGTATCAACTGTTTAAGCAATTTAAAGATAATTATACAAACGAATGGCCATGGTTAGAAGATATAATAACTTATGCTAATGGAAAAATACCGCAGGCATTATTGTTATCCGGTCAATGGATTCAAAATAATGAAATGATAGAAATTGGATTAAAGTCTTTAAAATGGTTAATTAAAATTCAGACAAAAGATGCGCACTTTGTACCAATTGGCAATAATGGCTGGTATCATAAAAATAAAGAAATTGCCCGCTTTGATCAGCAGCCAATAGAAGCACAATCAATAATAGATGCCTCTATCGAAGCATACAATGCCACTCAGGACAAAAAATGGCTTGAACCGGTTATGATGTGCTTTAGATGGTTTTTAGAAGATAATGACCTCAAATCACCTTTATATGATCCTGCAACCGGCGGATGCAGAGACGGGCTTATGCCAAATGAAGTAAATCAAAATGAAGGTGCAGAGTCTACTTTAGCATGGCTTTTATCTTTAATTTCATTACATAAATTATATACTGATCAAATACTCGATGTTAAAATGAATAATAAAACTCAAAATGAAAAAAATTAAAATAGCAATGCTGTCCCCTATTGCATGGAGAACTCCTCCTTATCATTATGGTCCATGGGAATATGTTGTTTCATTATTAACTGAAGGACTTGTAAAAAAAGGTATTAATGTTACCTTATTTGCTACAGGTAATTCGAAAACAAAAGCAAAACTTCATTCGATCTGTAAAAAAGGATATGAAGAAGATAAATCCATTACGCCAAAGGTATGGGAATGTCTTCATATATCTGAAGTTTTTGAAAGAGCAGATCAATTTGATCTTATTCATAATAATTTTGATTTCCTGCCGTTAAGTTACAGTAATTTAATAAAAACTCCATTATTAACAACAATTCATGGGTTCTCTTCAAAACAAATTTTACCTGTTTTTAAAAAATATAATAAAACATCTTTTTATGTGGCAATCAGTAATTCTGATAAATCTCCTAATCTTAAATATATTGATACAATATATCATGGGATTGATCTTTCTAAATTTACATATATTGAAAAACCTAAAGATTACTTATTATTTTTTGGAAGAATTCATCCGGATAAAGGAACAAAAGAAGCAATACAAATCGCAAAAAAAAGTGGTATGAAACTAATTATTGCCGGCATTATACATGATAATAATTATTTTGATAAAGAAATAAAACCCTATATAAATAATACTGACATCACTTTTGTCGGCAGCGCTGATTCAAAAAAAAGAAACATTTTATTAGGTAATGCATATGCTTTATTACATCCAATAAATTTTAATGAACCTTTTGGTTTGTCAGTTATAGAGTCCATGGCATGCGGAACTCCGGTGGTTGCTGTCAACCGAGGAAGTATGCCTGAAATCATTAAACACGGGGAAAATGGATTTTTAATAAAAAATGTTAACCAGGCTGTTGATATTATAAAAAATGAAATAAAAAATATTGATAGAAAAACCTGCAGAAAAAGCATTGAAAATAAATTTACCAATGACCATATGGTTGATAATTATATTAATGTTTATAAGAGAATTTTAAATGTCAAATAATATTATAAAACGGGAAATCGTAAAAAGATGTCCGGAAAACCCAATTTTAACAAAAGATCTTATCCCTTATCCTGTTGTTACTGTTCATAATGCAGGTGTTATTAAGACTAATGAAAAATATATCATGCTCTTTAGATCTCATTTATTTAACGGAAGATCAATTATCGGCATTGCTGAAAGTAAAAATGGCATTAATTTTAAAGCATTATCAAAACCTTTTTTAACACCTGAAAAAAACGGGATATTTAAAGATTATGAAGAGTTTGGCGTGGAAGATCCGCGAATAACAAAAATTAAAGATTACTTTTATATTACTTACAGCGCTTATTCCAGTCATGGTGTAAGAATAGCTCTGGCAAAAACAAAAGATTTTACTGATATAGAACGTATTGCATTAATTACCCAGGCAGATAACAGAAACATTGTTTTATTCCCGGAAAAAATTAAAGACAAATATGTACGTCTTGACAGACCGCATTCCGAAATATCACCATGGGCAATATGGATTTCATATTCTAATGATCTAATTCATTGGGGCGAATCTAAAGTAATAATAAAACCGGTCAAATATCATTGGGATGAAATGAAAATTGGTCCGGGCGCTCCTCCAATTAAAACTCAACAGGGCTGGTTAAATATTTATCATGGAGTATTCCCTACTATGGACGGAAGTGTTTACAGACTGGGTGTTGCATTACATGATTTGGATGATCCTTCAAAAATTATCGGTGTATCAGATGAATGGATTTTACAGCCTGAAGATCCCTGGGAAATAACAGGTTATGTGCATAATGTAGTATTTACCTGCGCTGCCATTAAAGAAAATGATGAATTAATCAGGTTATACTGGGGAGGAGCTGATACTGTAATGTGTACAGGTACTGCTAGAATAAAAGACTTGATAGATTTATGTTTAAATAAATCACGACCAGCACTTTAAGCTTATGCCCTGGGCGGGCGGCCTCAGGGCTTGCAGCCCTGAACCTGCTTTCTCTGTATTACATCATTACCCT
>CAZYID010000175.1:0-3316 GCA_964646595.1 uncultured Spirochaetales bacterium
CTCGAATTTCGCCATATTAAATAAAAATAATTGAATAATAATCAATAATTATGCATCTTTTTCATTTTTCTAATTCTTTATTTTTATCCAAAGGTACTGATTTATTTTTTCTTTGAAGGTGATTCAAATTTTTGTCCTGATTTTTTTTTATTTATCACTGTTTTTATGTGAGTTCAATAAATAAAAAAATTTAAGAATAAACTCATCTAATATTAATATTGATACAAATCAAAAATACCAAGTGAGTTATCATTAATTTTTTTAAAAAGGTGGTATAAAGTTACAATTTTTTAACACATTCCAATATAAGAAACTGTTTCATTTTTAAGAGATAATTTATTTGATTTAGCAAATTTTTTAAATAATTTTGTAAGATCATAAATATATTCTTCATATTTATGATCTTTTTCAGTTAATGAATAGGATGCGGACAATGAACCACCAATAAACTCATCATAGTTTACAATAATATTATTTCTAAAAACTTTAATATCATAATTTCTTTTATAGAAATTGTCTATCTCTTTATAGAGTTTAGATAAACATCCATTAAAACCATTAAAATTCGGACAATATTTATAATTTATTTTTTCATGTTCAATTAATAATTTTTGATTTTCAACTCGTTTATTCCATACTAAAACAATTTTAGCATTATTTTTAATAATTCTATTACATTCTATTTTAAAATCATCTGTATCAAACCAATGAAAAGCTTGTGCTGCGGTAATAAAATCAATACTATTTTGTGGTAATTTTGTATTCTCTGCAGTAGTATTTAATGAAGAAAAGTTAACAAACATTTTTAACTTTTCTTCCGCAATTTCTCTCATATCATTGTTGGGTTCAATTCCAAATACTTTGCTTCCACGATTTAAAAATTCATATGTCAAAATACCAGTTCCAGAACCTATATCTGCAATTGTAGAGTTCTTATTAAATCCAATATTTGTATAAAGATAATCAATAAATGTTTCCGGGTAATGTGGTCTATATTTTGAATAATTTATAGCTTTACCATTAAATTTTTGTATTGTATCCATATTATTTATACCTCACAATTTAGCAATGTCTCATAACTACAAAAAAAACATATAAAATAAAATATCAATTTCCGCACTAAAAAAAAACAAAATCTTCTCCATTCCCTTCTCTTTTTCTACGTCCTCTAGTTACCAAAGAGAAAATGCGCGGTTAACTCTTCCCAGTAAATATTATACAACAAATAACAATGCCTAGTTTATGATTTCACATGAATGAAAAGGGGGACAGAGCTTGTGATAGTGCAGGTATATATTTGTGTTAATTGTTAATTAAGGTAATGGTACAGAATTTTAAGCAGTTATATGCCGTAGCCGATTAAAAAAATTTTATTATTTAAACAAAATATTTTTCCACAAATATTTAATTAAACAATATCAAAATCATTAATTAAATTATTTCTGCCATCCTCCTCCTTTAAAAAAGATTGACAAAAACACGGAAACAGCAATAAAACCGACTGTAAAAATCATAAAATCCAAATTTAAACCGATATTAAATTTTATATCTGGATTTAATTTTTGATATACTTTAAACAGGATAATTGACAAAACCATCCAAATTATTCCCCATATTACATTAAATAAAGAATTTGGCATCCATGGAACAAACCTGTATAAAAAAGGTCTTACAAATTCCCTTCCTGATATACCATTTACATAATGTGGAATACTATTCGCAAGAAATGCACCTGAAAAAAATAATAATAACTTATCCATATATTTTTCCTCCTTATATGAATTAGGAATTCAAATAATTATATTATAATTTATTATATATATTTCAAATATATAGTTCAGTATTTAAAATATTTCTTAGCAATTACGACAAACGCTAAATTGAGATTATCGAATAATTTGCAGTTTACAATATTTAATAAAATTAATAAAATCTTTTTTATAATATAAATTAAGGAAGATTTTATTATGGCCAAATATAAATACTTTGATAATAATCAAATGGATTTTTTTTTGTAGTTAATTTTAAAAAACAATTAGTTCCGGGAACATTTGAGTATGCAATAAACGGTATTATTGATAACCATATTGATCAAATAGTATTTCATAATAAATACAGGAATGATAATAAAGAAACCAAAAAACTTAAAGCACTTCATAAAAGCTGGAAGTAACAGAGTATAATCTGAATGCTTTTTAATTAAGCAAATAAGCTAAACACAGCCACTACCCCCTCAAACAATATATAAATAATAACATAATTTATTTTAATATTTATTATAAAGTTTAATATTGGATTATTTATCTTTGAGAAAATAATATTATATTCTATAATTTATTATTAAGAGCTATTTATATTGAGCTGAATAATATAATTTTTTAAAAGGGTAAAATGAATCAAATATTAGTTAATATTAAAAATATTTTAAATATTGAAATTGAAACTCAATTAAATATTTTATATTCAATTATTATATTTCTTGTATTTCTTTTCATAAAAACAATTATCTTAATAATAACAAATCGACGAATTAAAGATATTAAAATTAAATATCTTTGGAGAAAAACAATAAATTATCTTTCTTATTTTTTAATAATTCTCTTCATAGGAAGTATTTGGTTAAAAGTTTTTAAAAATTTAGAAACATTTTTAGGGCTTTTAACAGCAGGTATAGCAATTGCATTAAAAGATTTATTGGTAAATATAATTGGATGGTTTTTTATTATTGTAAGACAGCCATTTATTGTTGGTGATAGAATACAGATAGGAAAAACAGCTGGAGATGTTATTGATACAAGGATATTCCAGTTTACTGTGCTTGAAATTGGTAATTGGGTAGATGCTGATCAAAGCACAGGAAGAGTGATACATGTCCCTAATGGAAAACTTTTCTCAGAAGAATTAGCAAATTTCACTCAGGGATTTGAATATATCTGGAATGAAATTCCTGTATTAATAACATTTGAAAGTAATTGGAAAAAGGCCAAAGGAATATTGATTAAAGTAATAAATAGCTTACCTGAAAATTTATCAGAAAAAATGGAGAAGCAATTAAAAAAAATAAATAAAAAATATTTAATTTATTATAAAAAACTTACTCCGATTGTTTACAGTTCAGTCAGAGATAATGGCGTTTTATTAACAATCAGATATCTCTGTGATCCAAGAAAAAGAAGAGGAACAGAAGAAAATATTTGGGAGAAAATACTATTAAATTTTTCTAAAGCAGAAGATATTGATTTTGCATATCCTACATATAGGTTTTATAATAATTTAAACGAAGGTAAAAAGAATGAAAATAGAAAAAAACAGCCAG
>CAZYID010000175.1:3416-7420 GCA_964646595.1 uncultured Spirochaetales bacterium
AATGAGTATGAAAAGGTTTTAAAATAAAAAAATACAATGAAAATCAAATATTCATTTATTAATATTTTAAGTAGTTCGGATTTATCCAAGCGTAGGCTCCCTCTTATGATGGTAAAAAGTGATAATCCCGGACCTGTTGTCTGGTTAACCGGGTGTATGCATGGTGATGAAATAGGCGGTACAGTAGTAATTCATCAAATATTTAAAAAACTTAAAGTATCTTTATTGAAAGGCACAGTGTTTGGAATTCCACTCATGAATCCAAGTGGGTTTGAAAATGTTACTAGAAATATTTCTATTAGCAAAGAGGATTTAAATAGATCTTTCCCCGGAAATAAAAATGGTACATTTGCTGAAAGAATAGCAAATATTATTTTTAATTTAATAATTGAAACAAAACCAGATCTTGTTCTAGACCTTCATAATGATTGGAATAAATCAATACCATATATTTTAATTGATTCAATTCAAACAGATAAAATACTAAATGAAAAAAATATCAATTTTGCTAAAAAATCAGGTCTTGTTATTATCAATGATACAGATAAAATTATTACTACTTTAACTTATAATTTATTGTTAAATTATATCCCTGCATTAACTCTTGAACTGGGAGAATCATTAATAATAAATGAAAAAAATGTTGAAAATGGTGTTAGGTCACTATGGAATATGCTTTTTGAATTAGGCATGGTTAAATGTGAGAACATATTTCATTTCCCGGTTGTTGAAATAATTAATAATAAAATTTTAAATTATTACTCAAAACCATTAAGTTCGAACAGTGGTATTATACATTTCTCAAAAAGACCTGGAGATATGGTTTACAAAGGTCAAAAAATTGCAAAAATATATAATGCATTTGGAAAGATTATACAGACTTTAGAGGCTCATCATAATGGAATAATATTAGGTCATTCAGATTATGCAGTAACCTATCCAGGAGCACCTGTTATGGCGTTTGGGATTTTAGATTAAAATGATTTACTAATTTGAATCATCAAGGAGCCATAATTTATTATTAATATTTAACATCCTGCCTTTCTTTACTAATTCACAAGCTTCTATCATCCTTTCAGTTATATGTTTTACTATATGATCAGGTGGAGCATGAGAGAACTCTGATTTAACATCTACATGACATTGATCATTAACATAATCGATTACAACAGGAATGACTTTGCCTTTTTTTTTATAAAATGCAATTTCTGATGAAAACCATTCCATTGAGGTAACATCCGCTATTTTAACAATAATATCTTTTAATATTATTAAATTATACTTTTCAAAATCATCATTACTTACATGTGTATAATCACTATTAAAAGGATTCCACCAACATAATATTATTTCTCCAAAAAGATAATACACTCTAAACCATGCAGGTTGACCTCCAAAATTAACAGGTATTACTTTTTCCTGTAATAAATAGTTATCTGTTCTATCAAAGTTTCTTGCTTTTGTTATACCAATCAGTTTCCAGTTTGCATCTGTGACTACTCCTTTTCCACTGAAACCTACTGCTGGTTTAATTATAAATGGAACTCCTAATTTTTTTTTCTGTTCTTCTGGCACCTTAATACTGTCTAACTGCCAACTCCTTATCATTATTGTATATGGTACTGGGATATCATTATTTATAAAATCATAATGAGATATTGATTTATCAATTGAAAATCTGGCATAATCAGGATCATCAACTACTTTTCCGGAGTGATCTTTTACTGCATATGCTAATCTTGTATAAAGTTCTCCATAAAGATTATAGGTTGAGTTCATATCAAGTAAAAAATTAATTTTAAGCTTATGATTATCTATTTTTTCAATGATCTCTGATATATTCCCATCATGACATTGAATAAACTCTAATTTTTTTTCTTGGCATCCCTTTTTTAACCATTTTATAAAATGAGTTTTTTCAATATCAGGCCAGCTTAATGCAAAATCATATATTTTCATTATTTAGTATTTATTTTACTACAATATATCATTTTTTGTCTTTATAATTTTAAATATTTTTATTTAATGTAAAAATAATATGTATATTTTCTTTTTTATAATAAAATAACTATATGAAAAAAAATTTATCCTTTCAAACTGAAAATCATTTTAAAAAAATAATAAAAAAAAGAATATCTACAAAATATCTTTTATATTTACCAACTAAATATCATGCAAGTAAGACTGAATTATGGCCATGTATTATGTTTTTACATGGAGGTGGAGAACAAGGAGATAACTTAACCTTAGTAAAAAAACATGGTATTCCTAAAATAATTGATAAAAAAAAAGATTTTCCTTTTATTGTAATATCCCCGCAATGTCCTAATGGACAGTGGTGGTCAAATGATGTATTAATTAACTTATTAAAGGATGTTATAAAAAATTATAGAATTGATAAGTATAGAATTTATCTTACAGGTATAAGCATGGGAGGATATGCAACATGGGAACTGGCAATAGAATATCCTAAAATGTTTGCTGCAATAGCTCCTATTTGTGGCGGAGGTGATACCTATAATATAAAAAAAATTAAAAATATACCGGTATGGGTTTTTCATGGTGAAAAGGACAAAATAGTAAAACCATATAAATCAAAACAGATGGTAAATGCATTAAAAAATGTTGGTGGAAATGCAAGGATTACAATTTATCCTGATATGAGACATGATGTATGGACTATTACTTATAAAGATCAAAAATTATATAAATGGTTTTTAAAACATAAAAAAAATATTAAAGAATAATTATTTTTTTTAATAAATTATGAGTTGTTATTAAAGAATAATTTAAATATTTGATGATGTTTAAATATATATTTAGTATAGTTTTAAGAATATAAGTAGTGTTTTTTATAATTTAAATCATGAAAATATTAAAATTTTATTCTACTTATTTTTTTAAAAAATATAATAGCAATAAAATCAAATAAATAATGAGGATTAAATTTATATGATAAATTCTGAAATTTTTACCTGGATAATTTTACCTTTACTAATCTTTTGCTCAAGAATTATTGATGTCAGTTTAGGTACTATTAGGCTTATTTTTATATCAAGAGGCAAAAAATATCTTGCTCCAATTTTTGGTTTTTTTGAGATATTAATCTGGTTATTAGCAATTGGTAAAATATTAAATAATCTCTCAAATCCTTTATGTTATATTGCATATGCAGGTGGTTTTGCTATAGGTAATTTTTTAGGTATACTCATGATTGAAAAACTTACAATTGGATTATTATTAGTTAGAATAATTACAAAGAAAGATGCTTCTCCATTAATAAAGTCATTTAAAAAAGATGGATATGGTGTTACAAGTATAACCGCAAAAGGAATTACAGGTAAGGTTCATGTAATCTATACTATAATTAAAAACAACAACTATAATGTAGTTATTGAAAAAATTTTAAAATTTAACCCAAAAGCATTTTATTCAATTGAAGATGTTAAATTTGTTAATGAAGGGATATTTCCAATAAAAAAGAGCTATATTAGCAGTCAATTTATTGGTATATTAAATATATTTAAACTTAGAAAAAGTAAATGAAATATTATTTATAATGAAAGTTATAGATCAAAATTCTATTTTTTTTTCTGAAATTATTATATCACTAGGCAAAGTTCCGATTATGGAACTTTATGTGTTAAATTACTATAAAAGCGGCAGTGCAGATGCTAAGCATTTATCAAAAGATAAATAAACACAATCAATAAAAAATTAGTTCTATTATTAAATTTTTTATTAAGAAGGATCAAGAGGAAAACGCGCAATAAATTTAGTTTTTTTCCCAGGTATACTCGAAAAAGATATAACTCCATTATGTTCTTCTATAATATGCTGGCAAATTGATAAACCCAATCCAGTATTTATTTTATTTAATTTTGTAGTAAAAAAAGGATTAAAGATATTATTCTTTATATCATCAGGTATGCCATATCCATTATCACTGATATTTATTTCTACAAAATCATTATTAGAGTTTATAGACATATCTATTTTAATTG
>CAZYID010000176.1:0-7404 GCA_964646595.1 uncultured Spirochaetales bacterium
CAATTTTAATGGTTTCTTTAGAAATTGATAAATTATTCTTAGGAAGAAGGATTTTATCAACACCGAATTTTCTTGCTTCTTTTATCCTTTGTTCAAGCTTGAATATCCCTCTTATTTTTCCGGTTAAAGATAATTCTCCTAAAATAATTAAATTATTCTTTATTGCTTTTTTATGTTTTGAAGAATAAATTGCCAAAGCAATAGCAAGATCAATTCCTACATCTTTTGTTTTTATGCCTCCGGATATATTAAAATATATATCATAATTATTTAAATTCTCATTTAAATGTTTATCAAGAATTGCAGAGATTCTGCTTACTCTGGCGATATCAACTCCTTCAGCAAATCTTCTTGGATTTGAATATACAGAAGGAACTACCAGCGCTTCTACTTCAACAATTAATGGACGCTTTCCTTCCATTATAACTGTTCTGCATCTTCCAAAAATTTCTTCATTATTATCTATATCAACAAAATACCCGGAAGGATTATCAATTAATTTCAAACCTTTTTCTTTCATCTCAAACAAAATCATATCTTCAACGCCCCCAAATCTATTTTTCATTGATCTGAGGACCCTATATTGATGTTGAAAATCACCTTCAAGAGACACAACTACATCCACCATATGCTCCATTACTTTAGGCCCGGCAATGTCCCCGCTTTTTGTAATATGTCCGATAATAATAATTGGAATAGAATTTTCTTTAGAATATTGAATAAAACTGGAAGTGCAATGTTTAATCTGTGAAATTGTACCTGCCGAAGATTCAACCTTTAATGAATAGCAAGTCTGAATCGAATCAATAAAAATAATGTCTGGTTTTTCTTTTTTACATTGTTCTATAAGAGAATCAACTTCCACCTGATTGGAAACAAATAAATTTGTATTGCTTGTAATTAATCTGTCATATCTTCTTTTTATCTGAGCCTGAGACTCTTCCCCTGAAAAGTAGAATAGTTTTATATTTTCTTTAAATAGATTTGTTAAAAATAATAAAAATGTAGATTTACCTACTCCCGGTTCGCCTGTAATTAAAATCACTGAACCGGCAACAATTCCTTCACCAAAAAAACTGTTTATTTCTTCTTCTTTAGTTTTAATAACTATTTCTTTTTCAAGATTTATTTTGTTAATATTTAATAAATCTTTTTCCCCTGAAAGTTGAACCTGTTCACGAGGTTTTTCAATTACTTCTTCAATAAAAGAATTCCAAGAATTACATTCCGGGCATTTACCAATCCAGCTGACAGAAGAATACCCGCATTCCTTACAAACAAATCTTGTTTTTTTTTTCATTTCTTTTTTTATTAAAATATTTATTTAATATCTTTTATATAATCATCAACTCCGTCATGAATTAAATCAGATAAATTTAAATACTTACTATCATCACTTTCATGTAATCCAAAAACAGAAGAAAAGCGGGCATAGTAGCCGTCAATTTTATTATTCTTTAAATTACTAATTACCGGAATAGAAACTGAACTTTTTAACTTATTTATAAAAGAAAGAGGATAATCTTCAATCAAAATCATTAATGCACCCTGGCTTTCTGATTCTATCAACTTTGAATGCATCCCCTCTAAATAATCACTGCTGTTTACTTTTAAATTATTTTTAGAATATATAATAGTCGGTATCTTTATTTTTGATAATTTCCCAGCTAAAGGTAAAATGTTATGATCAATATTTAAGACAAGCAGATCTGCCCTTGATTTGTTATAAAAATCAATAACCTTCTGTAATGAAAAAACTTCTTCTCCAAATATTTCCATTAAAGGAAGATCAATAGCAATTAATTTTGATAATTTCTTTTCATTTTTTATGTTTGTAATTTGACTAATTAAAGGTAAAATTTCTTTTTGTGAAATTCTATTTACATCTTTATATCCATACAATAATGCAAATTCATAAAGATCAACTCTAAAAATATCAATATTAAAATCTTTATATATATCTAAAATACTGTTATTAATAAATGAGAATGCAAATATTTTTTCTTTTTGTTTCTTTTTCTTTTTCCATAGCTCTAAAAGTTCATCATACAATTTGATTCCCCTTAATAATAATAAATTGTTTTAGTAAAAATAAAATTTACCTGAAATTACAAATACTTTCAATAACAAAAAATAACTTGCAAAATCCTTAATGCAAAATTTTCTGCGTTACTTATCATTAATATAATTTACTATTATTTTCTTTAAAACTCCGTCTCCAATTGATTCTGTATCAACCTGTTCATCATTTTGAAGCGCTAAATGAATAATTCTTCTCTCAAATGGATTCATTGGTTCTAACGTTATAGGTTTTTTTGTTTTTTTAACCTGGTTTGCTGCTTTATTTGCAATATAATTTAAATTCCTTTCTCTTCTATTTCTATAATTCTCAATATCTATAATAACTTTTGTCCAGTTTTTTGCTTTTTTATTCATTATTACATTTACAATTGACTGCAATGCTTCTAAAGTTTGTCCTTGTTTTCCTATTATTAATCCGGTATCCGGCGACTCAATTTCAATTACAACTTTTTCATCATTCTCTTCTATCAAATATATTTTTGCTTCTATATTCATCTTTTCAAGCAAATCTCTTACAAACATTAAGCATCTATTACCAAATAAATATTCATCATCAAAAGAAATTGTAGCAACAATTTTTTTCTTCTTAAAAGGCATTAATGAACTTTCTTCTTCAAATTTAATTTGAACCTGGTCTTCTGTAAGTTTTAATAAATCTAAAGCTTCTTCAATTACGTCTTCTTTTGTTTTTCCAGTAAATTCCCTAGATATCATAAATATCCTCCTAAATCCTGATAATTTTATTGTGAATTTTTAAGATGATTATTAATTTTAGACTAGAATTTTAAGATCATTTAATTACATTTTAATTAAATGAGAAAATTTTATATAAATAAAAATGTATATTTCAATATTTAAACCGTTAAAATTAATCTTCATCTTAAGAATGTTCTTTATATATTATTTAAATTATTAGTAACAAAAATTTCGTCTCTATTTTTTCTTAATAGAATACCTTATTTAAAATTCCTTAAATTATAATAAAATTGATTTCCTTATTTATCCGAAATCCAAGTTAATAATAATATAAATAGTAAGTTAATGAAATTTATTTAATGTTTTTTTATAATTTTTTTTCCTGATAAATTCTAAAAAAAACATTACTTAAACTTCTTTTATTAATTATTACTCCTTTTTATTTATTTTCTTTATATTGATGTTTTTTTAAATAAAGTTGCTGTGCAAGATTTAGAATATTCATCACTGTCCAATATAATACTAATGCTGATGCAGCATTATAAAATATAACAAAAAACATTATAGTCATAGACCACATCATCATTTTTGCCTGTTTGTTTGATTGAGCATCCTGCATAAAATAACTTGTAATAACCTGAACTCCAACCATTAAAATTGGTAATATATTTAATGAACTAATATTTACTAATGGAATCGTAAAACCAAAATCTAAAACAGAATCCGGAACAGAAAGATCTTTAATCCATAACATAAAATTAGCGCCTTTTAATGCAACCATTCCATTCAATAATCTCCACATTGCCATTAATATCGGTAATTGCAGTATCATTGGCAGACATCCGCCAAAAGGATTAACGCCTTCTCTTTTATATAAAGCCATAGTTTCTTTATTTAAAAGCTGAGGATTACTCTTATACTTTTCCTGAAGCTCTTTTATTTTTGGCTGTAATTTGCTCATTCTCTGCTGAGACACCATGCTTTTATGTGTTAACGGAGATAATAATAATTTAATTAACACTGTTAAAATAATAATAGCAAATCCATAATTTTTTACTAACTTATAAATTAACTCTAATATATCTCCAATTCTATTACCAAGACCAAAAACAATTTTACTTTCTAAAGCAGTAATTTTTGAGTCTTCAATATTAAAATTACCTTTTTGAAAATTATTATATTTTTTTAATACTGATCTGATTTTAGGTCCAATATAAACATAAAAAGTTGACTTTAAATTTGATTTGGGTGTATATCTTGAAAATCCGCAATAATAATTGTTTTTATCTTTTTCTCTATAATCAAAAAAGTATTGATATTTCTGATTATCAGGCAGGATTAATGAAGCAAAATAATGTCCGTCACTAGAAACCCATTTGTTATCTGTTTCTTTTGGAACAAGTTTAAATAAATCTTCCGGTTTATATTTTTTAGGAGGAACCGGTGCTTTAGCTTTATTTTTGCCTTTTAAATAAGAAAAAACATTAATAATATTTTTGTTCGATTTTTTTTCTCTCGAATCAACACCTAATAAAGGCCCCCACCCAATACTATAATTAAACTCCGAATTATCAAAATTTAGAGTAAAATTTTTATTATTAAATATTTCTATATCTAACTTAAAAATATTTTCGTCTTCAATAAACTCATATTTCTTTATAATTGTATAAATAATATCTTCATCATTACTCTTTTTTTTCAACTCACATTTAAATATAAATGTATCACCTATTCTTTCATAATGATAAATATTATTGCCGCCTGTAAGCTTTGATAAAGTTACGTCATTTTTCCATGATCCAAACTTTAACCTTAAAGCTCCTTCATTTTCCTCTCTCGGCTGAACCAGTTCATATGATTTTATTTCATCTCTATCTAAAAATGTATCTTTAACATATGCATGTTTAATTATTGCATCATTTGGATCAAACTCTATTTTAATATTTTTATTTTCATATACCAGGTCATAATCTTTTTCCTGAGGAATTTCAACTAATTCATACTCATTAGATCTTTCTATAGAATTATTATCTGATTTTGTTTCATCTTTTTTGTCATAAACAGACTGCTCTTTTTCAACCGGTTTTGTTATTTCCTCAGCTTTTTTCGGAGGACGCAGCCATATAACAACTATTAAAACCCCTGTTAATGCTGCCATAAATAGAAAAGATTTATTCGAATTCACAATATACTCCTTTTATTATAACGGGTCATATCCACCTTTATTCCATGGATTACAACGTAATATTCTGTAAATGCTTAAAATTATTGCTTTGAAAAAATTATGCTTCTCAAATGCTTGTTTAGAATACTCAGAACAACTGGGATAAAATCTGCAAGAAGGAGGGAATATCCGGCTAAAATATTTTTGATATATTTTTATTAAAAATATAAAAATTTTATTAATTTTCATTATTCTGAATAATTTCTAGTATTTCTTCAAAGTCATTCTTTTTCCGTTCAAAATTTACATTGCATTGAAGAACAGTAAAAATTAAATCATAATTCTTTCTAAATTTATTTTTATTTTGACGAAAAAATTCTCTTAAAATTCTTTTTTCATAATTTCTTTTAACAGAATTACCTATTCTCTTGCTAATTACAATCCCAATCCGGCTATTATCCAAACTATTTTGTAAATACCTACAAATATAATATTTTAATTTTACAAATTGTCCATTTTTAAAAACATTATTAAAATCATCTTTTTTTTTTATTTTCTCTTTTTTACTAAAAGAAAATGGATGTTTAATATTCATAAATTAACCGGTTACAGTTAATTGCTTTCTCCCCTTTTGTCGCCTTCTTTTTAAAACTAATCTGCCATTCTTTGTTGACATTCTTGCTCTAAATCCGAATTTACGAGCTCTTTTTATTTTTGAAGGTTGATATGTTCTCTTCATTACCGACTCCTGTATTTTAAAAACAATAAAAATTGTTTATCTTTATTAATTATTTAGCATAATAAATGAGGTGCGATAATATCATTTTAATGCATCTTCTGTCAAGGGTATAAATGATAAAGTTAAATGGCGAAATAAATAAAAATTAAACCGCAGAGAGAACAGACCTGTCCCGGGTATTCCCGAAGGAGAACGTAGAGGTTTTATAATAATTTAAAAAATCAACAATCCCTATACTGTGTAATCCGTGAAATCAGTGTAATCCTTCAATCAGTGCGAATCTCTTCCAAATCTGTATAATCAGTGGGATAAAAAGCAAAGGAGTTTGTTCAGGAAAGATTAAGTAATATTGATTTCATTATTATCAAAACATATAGACCTGATAAGTATTCCCGATATTTAGCTGATGTGTTTTATAGTAATGAGTTTGATGATTTATCTTCAATTATTAATAATGATAATTTTTTAAATCAAGAGTTGTTAGATAACGGTCTTGCTGTTAAGTATAATATTTATTAATTTTAGATTATAAAATTATAACTTCTTTTACTTTTTTTAACTTTATATCATTTGTAACTAAAACTGCATTCTCAAAATATGCTGTTGCACATATTATTGCATCAGGTAATTTAAGTTTATATTTTTTCCTTAATTCAATAGTTTTTTCTTTTATTACTTTATTTAATTCTATAATATCAATTGTATTTAAAAACTCTTTTACTTTTTTTTCATCTTTATTATTTAAAAAAGGATATGAAAGTAATTCGATCTCTGTAATTACTGATATACAAAAATTTCCTTCAGGTAATTCTTCAAGATTATATTTATTTGCTAATATATAAAGAACAATATTTGTGTCTAATAATATTATTTTACCATTCATTACGTATTTTTCTTTGAAATTCAATAGGATCAACATTCAATTTAATTATCCCGGTATATTTTTTTAAATCTGCTTTTGTCATTTTTTTTTCAGACTGTAATATTTCTTTTTGAATTCTTTTCCAACTCTCTTTTGAAATTGTCACATTTTTATCTGTTTCTTTTTCTACTATTATTTCTGAAAGCAACATAATTTTACCTCATATATTTATTATATAAAAATAATATAATATTTTATAAAGTAAGTCAATCTCATCAATTTAAAATTAAGAATAGAATGTGAAATCCCCCAGTTTATATAACTTTCATTAAAATGAAATATATTTCATCTGCCCCCTTTAATAAAGGGGGTGATTTTTGAAAAAATTAAAAATGAAAGGTTAAATATCCGGGGGATTTAAAATCCTTGATTTCATTTTAATCAAAACTTATCACAGAGATTAATACCAATTTTATTGAACAAAAAACAAGTCTTTTTATATCTGACAAAAACATAAAGTTCAAATCACAAGCGTTACTAAATGAACTCACACAAAAGCAGGGGTGAAAAAAAAGCCGGTGAAAGTTTTTACTTTCACCGGCGGAATTTATTTTTAAAGTAAAAAAGGGAGTAATGTCCCAATGTTCAATACCTATAATTATTGCATAAATGCAAAGAAAGGTTACAGGTTTTTTCATGAACAATTACCTGTCATTTATCTACGGGCTTATACTCCCTGTAAATTATTCCTTTTTCCCAAATAACCATTAAAAAAATCAAGAAACCAATTTGACTTCTTGTTATTCAAATCTACTTTTTTACTATTTAGTAGAAACAGATTGTCCTTGCGGTGCTGGAATA
>CAZYID010000177.1:0-7366 GCA_964646595.1 uncultured Spirochaetales bacterium
ATTATTTATTAAATGCAGGTTTGATCAAAATATTTTAACTCCTGCATTTTTTAATAATTTCTTCTAATAAGTCATATTAGTAATATGATTTATAATCAAAGAATAAATATAACTACTGTACAAAACTTCCTGTTGTAATAAATAGAAGTATTCTATGCAATCCATCAATTATTGTTCCTCCGCCCATAGTACCTAGAAATATGAATGCAATAAGTAAAAAAACATATCTCGAAACCAATGACATAATTGCTCCGACTTTACCGCCTATAGGTGTACCTTTAATATGATAAGATATTGCATTTTGCGGGCAGATATCAATACATTTACCGCACTTAGTACAAGTAAATCCTGTACTGCCATTTTCCAGACTTTTCTCTGTTATTGATAATACAGGGCATTCATTAATACATTTTTTACATTTTATACATTTATTTTTATCAATCCTTACTCTGAAAATATTAAGTTTATCAACTAAAGACTGAAAAGCACCAAAAGGACATAAGAATGCACATTGAGTTCTTTTTTTTGTTAGAATCGGTAAAACAACAACTAATGATAAAAAAGCAATAATAAATACAATAGTCTGAATTAATACAACTGGAGAGATAATCTTCGGTGCTTCAGAAACTGCTTTAAAAGGACAAATCCACCAACAGTAAACAGGAGAAATGTATAAAAATGATGTAATTAAAATAACAATGAGCAATGCAAACGGTATCCATTTAAACTTTGGATTGCATTTTTTTATTACAGGTTTCTTTTTTAAAGCTGAAAATCCATTATCCCATCCACCCCAGAAACATGTCCAGCTGCACCAGCCTCTTCCTAATGCTAGTGATACAGCAATCCATATTATAATTACAGATCCCACTGTATATGGAATTCCTATTCCATTTTCAACTAATTTTCCGGGAGAAAAAAATTCACCTTTCAGTAATAATGGAATAATATTCTGCATAATACCTATTTGACATTTCGGGATTTCACTTTGGATAATATTTTCCTGTGTTAGAAAGTAGAAATGTCCTCTTGCTTCATATAAATCAGCCATAAAATCAATAGAAAATGCAATAGCAAATAATAAAAATATAATACTCCTGTATTTATCAATCTTATGGTAATATACCATCATAAAATACATACTGCCGATAAATATATAACCTGCAATCCGTGTAATTAAAAAAAGCAGATCATCAGAATCCCATACCTTAAAAATATTTAATGTAAAATAAAGGCTGAACATTGTTAAAGAAATAAATATAAATGCCAGCAATAGATTGATAAAAGGAAATTTATCTTTACTGAAATTTTTCTGTAACTTAAAAACCATTTCTCGCTTTAAAAAAATCTTATCTTTTATTAAAAAGAATATAGATATTATTAAAGGTATAAATATTACTGATAAAATTGTCTTAGTCCAAAACATAAAATATCTCCATTTAATAATAATATGATAAAAATATAGCCTAAAATAAAAATTTTTCAATTGTACTTTAGATTGATTTTTGAGTATTTAACCTAAACTTTAGATTGAATTAATGTAATATTTACTATAAAAATTAATAATAAATCTCAGATGAATGCAAAATGGGTATAAATCGTTAAGCTTTGATGTTTTTTATTTATTATAATTCCTCTATTAAAAAATTATGTTAATAAAAAAAATTTAATTCCAATTTATAAAAAAAACAACCAGTAAAGTTAATTAAAAATTTATTATAATATTTTGCATTTAACAGATAGTTATTGAAATAATAGGAAAAAAGTCTACAATTTATTTATATGAATATTATGAAATATATCAAGAAAACTATAATAAATCATTTTAATTGTAGTTGGGCAGAGGAAAAGCCATCAGATATTTTACGGCAACTGCGTATAGCTGTCAGTTTTAGTACTATCGGTATGTTTTTTTTACTTTCTATTGGAATCATTAATATCATTACAGGAAATATATTACTCGGTGCTATGGACATTCTCTTTTTTTTGCTGCTTGTAGTTATTAATATTTACCTGCGAAAGTCTTTTAATGTTAAATTGGGTATTATAGTATGTACTATTTTATATTTTTCTTTTTCGATATATTTAATGCTTCAAGAGACAATTACGTATTCCGGAATATTGCTATGGTTGTTTATTTACCCTCCAATTGTAATTTTTTTAAGCTCAAAAAAAATCGGATTGTCCCTTTCCCTGATTTGTATGCTGGCAATTGCATTAGTATTATTTGATAACAGATTGTTAAATATTTTACCTACATCTTATAGTCTTAGATTTTCTATGCGATTTTTATTGGTTTATCTGACTTTTACATTTTTTGCTTATTCGTATGAAATGGTTCGTTTAAAGTTAGAAAAGGAACTAAAAGTAACAAATGAAAAACTTGCGCAATTGGCAATTACAGATCCTTTAACCGAATTATCTAACCGACGTGATATTATAGAAAAAATAGAATATGAAAAGAACCGCTCATTACGATATAATTCAAGTTTTTCTATTGTTCTTGCTGACATTGATAACTTTAAAGAAATTAATGATAAATATGGGCATAATTGTGGAGACTATATACTCAAGGAATTAGCTGGTATAATCAAAAATTTACTCCGTAAACAGGATAGTTCAGGAAGAATTAAGAAGAAAATAAATGATTCTTCTTTTGCTACAAGCCGCTGGGGAGGTGAGGAATTTTTAATGCTATTACCTGAAACTGATGTTAAGGGATCCTCAATTGTTGCTGAAAAGCTTCGCGTTAAAATTGAGAAACATTCATTTTACTTTGATAATCATAAAATTCGTATTACCATGAGTTTTGGAGTTAGTGAATTTAGAGATGCGGAAAATATAGATAAATGTATAGCCCGGGCTGATAAAAAGTTGTACGAAGCAAAAAACAGCGGACGTAATTTAGTTATGTTTTGATAAATTCTTTGTGTTCTTTAGATATACTGTTTATAAAGGTCATTAATTTCTACAAAGGATTCACTTATCCGAATAATAATTTCTATGAAAGGAATTAGAGTTAAAAAATATAGGTATGAGCATATATAAACCCTTGACTTTAATTGTAAAAACTAATAAAAAGGGGCTGATTTTATACATATTCCTTCCGCGATTTTTAACCTTAGAGAAATCACAGTAAAATTAAATAAATTTTTGGGGTATTTTAATGATAAGTGCAATTGATATTACATTTTCATATGGAGAAAGGATTCTTTTTAAGGACGTAAATCTTAAGTTTAATCCTGGTAATTGTTACGGATTAATTGGTGCTAATGGATCTGGGAAATCTACATTTTTAAAAATTCTTTCTGGAGAAATTGAACAGGATAAAGGTGAAATATCTATTACAAAAGGGGAGCGAATTGCTGTTTTACGACAGGATCATTTTGAATTTGATGAATTTACAGTTATGGAAACAGTAATTATGGGGCATAAAGAGCTTTATGAAATAATGACTGAAAAAAATACGATATATGATAAAAAGGATTTTACCGAAGAGGACGGAATTCGGGCAGGTGAACTGGAAGGACAGTTTGCAGAGTTAAACGGCTGGGAAGCAGAGACTGAAGCCGCAACTCTTTTGGTAGGTGTTGGAGTTCCTGATGAGCTTCATCAAAAGAAAATGAAAGAGCTTGAGGGGGGTGACAAGGTTAGAGTTTTATTGACTCAAGCACTTTTTGGATCTCCGGATATTCTTTTATTGGACGAACCAACTAATCATTTAGACTTAGATTCGGTAACCTGGTTAGAAGAATTTATATATAAATTTGATAACACTGTTATTGTAGTATCTCATGATAGACACTTTTTAAATCGAGTTTGCACCCATATTGCGGATATTGATTTTAATAAAATACAATTATATGTAGGCAACTATGATTTTTGGTATCAAGCAAGTCAGCTTTCGAAAAAGCAAAGAGGAGATGATAAAAAAAGGCGTGAGGACAAAATTAAAGAATTGAATGAATTTATTCAACGGTTTAGTTCCAATGCATCAAAGGCAAAGCAGGCTACATCTCGAAAAAAGCTTGTTAATAAACTTTCTTTAGAAGATATGCCTCAAACTTCGCGTAAATTTCCTTATGTGGGATTTACTCCCTCAAGGGAATGCGGAAAGTCAATACTTGAAATAAATGGACTTTCAAAAACAATTGAAGGCACTCAGACTCTCAAGGATTTTAACTTAATTGTAAATCCGGGAGATAAAATTGCATTTGTAGGCCCTGACCATATGGCCAAGACAACTTTGTTTCAAATACTTACTAAAGAAATTGAGCCGGATACCGGATCCTTTTCCTGGGGTGTTACAATTACGCCTGCATATTATCCCAAAGATAATACTAAATTTTTTGAATCTGATTATTCAATCATTGACTGGTTAAGTCAGTTTTCGGAAAATCAGGAAGAGCAATACGTTCGAGGATTTTTAGGCCGAATGCTTTTTTCTGGAGATGAATCATTGAAAAGTGTTAAGGTTTTATCTGGAGGTGAAAAGGTACGGTGTATGCTTTCCAGAATGATGTTGTCAGGAGCAAATGCTATGATTTTTGATGAACCAACTAATCACCTTGATTTGGAATCTATTACTGCTCTAAATAATGGAATAATTGATTTTAAAGGGATTGTTATGTTTTCGTCTCATGATCATCAGTTTGTAGATTCAATTGCAAACAGGATTATTGAATTTACTCCTGGCGGTATAATTGATAGAATGATGCAGTTTGATGACTACCTCGCAAGTGAAGATATACGAAAACTCCGTGATGATTTGTATGGGTCGCATCATGGTGTTGAAATATAGATTTATTAAAAATCTCTAACACAGTTGTAACTGATGAAAAAAAATATAGTATAGTAAGAAATCTGTTGTTTTGATCATTGTTAAAACTGGCAGCAATATAGATAATAATAAAATTTATTTTATTTCGTTAAAGTAAATGTATGCCAGCAGAAATGGGGCTATACCTTTTGCTTCATTCTCTACTACAGGTTCAGACATATAATATTCAAAACTTCCATTACGTTTTTGAGCTCCGCCAAGACCTGCAACAAGACAGGTGCCTCCCAGAGTCATTTTATTGTCTGAATTTCTATATAGATATTTGTTACATATCCCCAGGAATGCATTTTTACCATGGGTTGCCATATCCTTAGAAAGAATTCCCATTTGGACGGCCTTTAAAATAGCATAGGAAATAATGGCAGAACCACTGGTTTCCAGATAATTTTTTTCATCATCCTGTCTATCCACTACCTGATGCCACATACCGCTTTTATCCTGATATTGCAGAAGAGAATTAACTAAATCTGTAAAAATAACACTGATAGAATCATAGAATTTTTTATCTTTGGTTTTATCAAGAAGTTCAAGGATGTCAACCAGTGACATGAGAAACCAGCCAAGAGCTCGTAACCAATAATTTGGTGACAATCCGGTTTTTTTATCACACCAGAACATCTCCCTGGATGAATCATAAGCATGATAGTATAGACCTGTATCCTTATTTTTCATAAAATTCACAACATTAAGAAACTGTTGATGGATATCATCATAGTTTTTTTTCTCATTGTATCGTTTTTCATATTCCATGTAAAAGGGCTGAGCCATATATAATCCATCCAGCCAAATCTGATTGGGATAGATTAATTTGTGCCAGAAATTTCCTTCTTTTGTACGGGGGTGTTCTATTATCTGGGCATAAAGTGTATCCATGGCTTTTCTGTATTTTTCTTTACCGGTATAATCGTAAAGTTTAAATAAACAACTGCCTTCTTTAATATTATCAAGATTATATTCTTTTTGATTAAAGGAAAGAATTGTACCGTCTATGTTGATGTAATAATCTATAAAACTATCACAGAAATCTAAATATTTTTTATCTTTCGTGGAATCATATAATTTCATAAATGCTGTCATCATACAGCCATCAATATAATTCCAGTGTGGTTTATGTTTATTGCGAATCAATTCCTTATTCCAGACAGGATTTGTTGAAGAACCTGTAGTTAATATCTCTTCAATATATTCATCAATCATGCTGAATATTTCTTTTTTGTTATTCATGATTTATCCTTTTGTCTATTTGATATCTATGCTTTATCCTTCCTTGTCAGCTAAAGGATTGTCATTGATAAGAGGGGCTATAGTTTTTAATCCCTATCTATTATATAAATTTTGACGTTTTTAGTATACCCCCAATTTATAGTATTTGCAAAGAATATACCTCAAATCCTTCGCTTTCAACAGTCCATGTTCCATCATCCGGGAAACCCTGGTCATTTTTATCAACCATAAGAGCAACTGCCAGTAATAATGATCCATTTCCGTGTAAGTATAGAGGAAAAGTCATTTTGAGGATCTGCGTATTATGTCCGTTTGGTTTGTATGAGTTTTTAGATGCATCCATTAATATAAAATGTTATTCTAATTTATTATAAAATAGGGAAGTATAATGAAATTTCAGTATTCAAACTGTATGGATAAAACCATAATGGCTTTATTTATAGAAGCAGTTAAAAAATATAAAAACAAACCAATTTATAGATATAGAAAACACAGTGATAATTTTATATCTATTTCATATGTTGACTTTTATGAACAATTAAAAAAATTTGCTGCTGCATTAATTGAAACAAAATTTGCAGGAAAACATATTGCCATTATTTCAGAAAACTGCCCTGAGTGGATGATGGCTGTTCTGGCAATCGGAGGATTAGGAGGAGCTGATGTACCAAGAGGACAAAAAAGTGCTGATTTAGAGATTGAATATATAATCAGGCATTCTGAATGTAATGCTATTTGTGTACAAAATAAGGAATGTCTTGAAAAAATTCGTAATTATAAAATAACTAATAATATGCTAGTTATTGTTTTTGACAGTAAAGGGTGCAATTTAAAAAATAATGAAATAGATTTTTATTCTTTTTGTGATAAAGGGAATAATTATTATAAAAACAATCCTCTTTTTTATGAAAAAGCTGTAAATGCTATTAACATTGATAAGCTTGCAACTATAATTTATACATCAGGTACAACCGGTATACCAAAAGGTGTTATGCTTTCACATAAAAATCTTGTTTTTGCTCCAACAGAGATTCTCAGAAATGTTACTGCTTATGATACTGATATATGGATGAGTATTCTCCCTATCTGGCATATTGGAGAACGTTTTTTTGAAAACATGGGCATCATTCACGGTGTAACTATAGTACTTTCTTCTGTTTATACTTTAAAAGAAGATATGATGCTGGAAAAGCCTCATCTTATTCCGGGTGTACCTCTTGTATGGAAGCAGATAATGAACGGCATTCTAAAAGCAATGAAAAAGAGCGGTAAAATTGGATTTTTTTCTTTTTTTTATAATAA
>CAZYID010000178.1:0-7353 GCA_964646595.1 uncultured Spirochaetales bacterium
TCACCACTGTGCAGGATAATATTTATTAACATTTTCTTTTGTTATTATACCCATCGGTAAATATCTAACAGGATTTATATCCAAACCATTAAACCAGTCAACAGCAACTTCTATTGCAATTGCACCATCTGACTCGGCCGATTGATAATTGATCGCTTGAATTTTTCCTGCTTCAACAAGATCCTGTGTAATCTTGCTATTACCTGAAGAAACAACAATGATGTCTTCCCGATTATTATCTTTTAAAACTTCATATATTCCACTTGAACCATCACCAGGATCAGAAAATACAATTCCTTTTAGTTTATCACCATATTTATTAAGCCAATCAGATGTCAATTTTTTTGCTTGTTCTTTTTCTATTCCTGTTTGCATATCAAGACATTCCATTTCAGGAGCTATTTTTTTTAATTCAGTTGTAACAGAATATGTTCTTGAAAAAAAATTAGAATTACCCGGCACATGTCTAATAATACAGTATCCTCCTTTTTTATTAAGAAGATTTGCAAATTTATTTGCTAATAGCCTAAATTGTGCCCAGTCATCCGGTCCTGTCCATGATAGTATATATTTAAAACCTTCTTTTTCCGGTAATGTATTACTGCAGATCACAGGGATGTTTGCTTCATTTATTTTTTTTAGCCACTCAATACAGGATTTTGCATTTATTGGTGATATAATAATTAAGTCAGGTTTTTCTTTTATGGCTTTTTCAACTTGTTTAGCTTGTATATCAATTGAGTAATTTGCCTGGAAACTTTTTAAATTTATATTAAAGGATTTACAGATTTTTTCTGCACCAGATCTATAAGATATATGATACGGATGATCACAAAATTGAAGAAGAATTATATTTTTCCCATTTGCCCCGTCACAGTTTGACTGAGGAATATTTACTTTTTGTTCATTGAAACCTGCATATTCCATATCATACCAGTGCCTTTCATCATTTTCTGGAAATGATTTTGGATTAATCGGCCGTGGTGGAATTATTTTTTCTTTTTTATTCCAAATTATCAGTGGCTGCCCATCACTGGCCATTAAGTTTGATGTATCAATAATTTTAAATTTTGCGATTTCTTGATTTATTATATCAATATTTTCTGAGTTTTTATTCACAAAGTCAAGAACATGTTCAGTAGATATTTTTATTTCATTGATCCCAACACCTAATTCATCCATAGAATATGTACTTTGATTTGATAATGAAAGAACATCTTTCATTAAAGAGTTTATTAATTCTGATTTTTGATCAATTATTTTACTGTCTTGATTTATTTCACTAGAAGTTTGAAATAAATTATCTATTGAAGTAGTTATTTGAAACGTATCATTTGACATTCCAGAAAGTTTATTCATAATATAAGTAATACTCTCTGAAACATCTAATATATCATCTATCATTGATTTGATAGAATTGCTGGTTTTTTCAGTTAATTTAGATGATTGATTTATTTTTGTAATAATTGTTTTTAAATTAATAGAAATATCTTTTGAATTTGCGGCTGTAGTCCCTGCTAATTTTTTAATTTCACCAGCAACTACAGCAAAACCTTTGCCGGATTCACCTGCATGAGCAGCTTCAATGGCGGCATTCATTGCTAAAATATTTGTCCGGGTTGTTACTTCGTTTATTATTTTTATTAAATTGTCGATTATTTTTACAGATTCTGTTATATCCTTAATTGATTTAATCGTCTCATCCATATCTTCTTCTGATTTTTTAATTAAATTTGATAATGATGAAACCTGTCCTTTTTTTTCTTCTGATACTGAGTTTAGTTCATTTATTGAAGACACAGCATTATCGATTAATGCTTTAGATTGATTTAAATTTATATTTTGATCTTCAATTCTGCTAACTATTTTAATTATTGCATTTCGTACTTCTTCAGAATTATTTTGAGCTTCATTTATATTACTATCCAGTTTTTTTTCTCTATTCTCCATTGATATAATTGTTGACCTAAACTCTTCTATTGCTGAAGCAATTTCAGTAAAACTAGATGTTAACTCCTGACTTGATATCTTACTTTCTTTAACAATATTTCTTGTTTTAAAGATAATATTATGAATTTTAGAAATGAAAATATTATAATGTTTACTTATTTGATCTATTTTATCATTTGATATAACAGGAAGCCTTTGAATAAGATCACCATTTTTACCTGAAGCTTGTTTAATATTTTTGAAGATGCTATTAATTTTATTTCTAGAATTATCTTTTGTAATAAAATAAAACAATAAAAGATTAAATAGAACTGAAATAATAATTAATATTGAGAAGCCTATTAATTTTGATAAAAAAGAATAAAATCCAATTAAAGATAGAATGATATTTAATAAAACTAATATTATTATATAAATGATACATTTATATTTTCTAAATATTTCTAGTATTAACATATTTATTATTATAACAAAAATACTCATGAAATATAAAAAATTTTAAAAAAAAAATAATAAATACTACTTTTTATATTAAATAAAGGCTTTAAGAAGAAAATACATAATTACTTATACATTTTATCAAAAAAATAATAAGCATCAGTAACAGTGTCTATGATAAGATCTTCTGCTTTTGCAGTATCTATGTTTTCCAGTAATTTATGTAACTCATTTTTATTTATTTTAACTGCTGCTTTTTCATGTGCTTCCCAACTTAAAATACTTCTAATTACTCTATCAATACTCTTTTCTTCATTATCATAGGCTTTGATTTGCATACCGTGTTCCTTCCATCTAGAATATCCTGTTTCAAGGATTAGACCAGCAATTGCCTCATTTATTACATTATTATTGCATATTTGCTTCAAGGACAAAAAGCAAAGAAATAAGGAAAAAATATCAAAAATTATCAAACTTTTAGCGAAAAATAAAACACATTCAAAAAATTGTTCAGTGTCAGTATCTTCATTTTTTCGGTTTTTGATGAGAAGTATGCTATTTTGGTTATTGTGATTTGCTTTTTTTATTTGGATTTTATGAATTTATCAAATTTTTAAGGTATTTTTTGAGGA
This sequence comes from uncultured Spirochaetales bacterium, assembly GCA_964646595.1. GTDB lineage: Bacteria > Spirochaetota > GWE2-31-10 > GWE2-31-10 > JAFGQB01 > CAZYID01. The sequence continues at coordinate 3,021 of CAZYID010000178.1, forward strand.
ATTGAAATTATTTTTTAAAAATTTTGAGCATAAAACTTATATTCTTAATAATTTTTCTTGACTATAATTATAAAATTTCTTAACATGTTGTAATATTTTTGTAAAAAATACAAAGAAGGAGTATTTAATGAAAAAATTTCAGAAAATTTTTATCGCATTAGTTATACTATGCGTCCTTTTTGTCACTTTTACTGGTTGTAAAAAGAAATCAGATAAGATGACAATCGGTGTTGCTATGCCAACAAAATCTCTTCAAAGATGGAACCAAGACGGTGCTTATTTGAAAGAAAAACTTGAAGCTGACGGATTTGTTGTTGATTTGCAATATGCAAATAATGACGTATCTACTCAGGTTTCTCAATTGGAAAACATGATTACTAAAGGTGCTGACATTCTTGTTATTGCATCAATTGATGGAACTGCTTTAAAGGGTGCATTGGCATCAGCTGGAAAAGAAAAAGTTAAAGTTATTGCTTATGACCGGTTAATTAAAGACACACCAAATGTAGATTATTACGCAACTTTTGATAATTATAAAGTTGGACAAATCCAGGGTACTTTCATTGAAGAAAAATTAGGCTTAAAAGACGGAAAAGGTCCTTATAATTTAGAAGTGTTTGGTGGATCACCTGATGATAATAATGCTTATCTGTTTAATCAGGGAGCTATGGATGTTATTCAACCTTATATTGATTCTGGTCAATTAAAGCTTAATTCAGGTCAAAGCGACATGAAAGTTATTGCTATACAAGGATGGAAACCTGAAGGTTCACAGGCAAGAATGGACAACCTTCTTACTGCTTTCTATGCTGATAAAAAAGTTGATGTAGTTCTTTCTCCAAATGACAGCTTAGCTCAGGGTATAGTTGCTTCTTTGAAAGCTGCTGGATATGGAACAAAGGCTAAGCCATTCCCAGTATTAACTGGTCAAGACTGTGATAAAATTAATGTTAAAATGATGATTGCTGGCGAACAATCAATGTCTGTTTTTAAAGATACAAGAACTTTAGCAGAAAGAGTTGTAACCATGGTTCAAGAAATCAAAGCCGGTGGCGAACCTGAAGTAAATGATACAAAATCCTATGATAATGGTGTTAAAATAGTACCTTCATATCTTTGTACGCCAGTATTTGCAAATGTTGACAATTACAAAGAAATACTTATTGATTCAGGGTATTATAAAGAATCAGACTTAAAATAATAAATAGTTATTTTATAGTTAATTACTAATATAATGCTGCGGTGCTTTAAGCTACCGCAGCAATTATTTTTTAAATTAAGGTAAAAAAATATATGTCTGAAAATATACTTGAAATGAAAAATATTACAAAATTGTTTCCTGGTGTTAAGGCTCTTGATAATGTAAATCTTGAAGTCAAACAGGGTCATATCCATGCTCTTGTTGGAGAAAATGGTGCTGGAAAATCTACATTAATGAACGTATTAAGCGGAATTCATCATTATGGAACCTATGAAGGTGATATCCTTTATAAGGGCAAGATATGTAAATATAAAAATATAAAAGACAGTGAAGCAGAAGGCATTGCCATTATTCATCAGGAATTGGCGTTAAGCCCTTATATGACTGTTGTGGAAAATATTTTTCTTGGAAATGAACGGGCAAAATACGGAATTATTGACTGGGATGAAACAAACGAAAAAGCAATTGCATTAATGAAACGGGTAGGTCTTAAGATTAGACATGATTCACTTATAAAAGATATTGGTGTAGGGCATCAGCAATTAGTAGAAATTGCAAAAGCTCTTAGTAAAGATTGTGAACTACTCATTCTTGATGAACCTACAGCAGCACTTAATGATGAGGATTCTGACAATTTGCTCAAATTATTAACTGAACTAAACAGTAAACAAGGTATTACCTGCATTATAATTTCTCATAAATTACATGAACTTACTCAAATTTCAAACCGTATTACTGTTTTACGTGATGGTATGACTATTGAAACTTTGGATAAAGGTGATCATCGGATTTCAGAAGATAGAATTATAAAACACATGGTTGGGCGTGAATTGACAAATCGTTTTCCAAAAAGAAATCCTAAAATTGGTAAAATTGCTTTTGAGGTAAAAAACTGGACAGTTTATGATCCATTAGATGAAGAAAGTGTTGTGATTGATAATGTAAATTTTAACTTGCGAAAAGGTGAAATAGTCGGATTTTCAGGTTTAATGGGTGCGGGAAGAACTGAACTTGCCATGAGTTTATTTGGTAAAGCTTATGGAAAAAATATAAGTGGAGAAATTTTTAAAAACGGAGAAAAAATTTCATTTCATAATATCAGTGATGCAATAGATAAAGGTCTGGCATACCTTACCGAAGATAGAAAAAATGCGGGACTAATATTAATAGATGACATTAAAAATAACATTTCTCTTTCTAATTTAAAAAAAATCAGCAATCAAAATGTAATTAATTCTAATTTAGAAATTAATATTGCAAATGAATATAGAGATAAATTAAGTATAAAATGTTCAAGTATTTTGCAAAAGACTGGTAATTTGTCCGGAGGAAATCAGCAAAAGGTATGTGTTGCTAAATGGCTTTTCTCTGATCCAGATGTTCTTTTGTTAGATGAACCTACACGGGGTATAGATGTGGGAGCAAAATATGAAATCTATTCTATTATAAATGACCTTGCAAATGAAGGCAGATGTGTTATGTTTATCTCTTCCGAATTACCAGAAATTCTGGGAATCTGTGACAGAATATATGTTATGAACGAAGGAAGAATAGTTGGAGAAATGACAAATAAGGAAGCAAGCCCTGAAAAAATTATGACTTGTATTATAAAGAGTGCCAGCAATAGGGGATAATCTTTTTAATTGAACAAAATATTTTTATTATGAGAGGATAATTTTAATGGTAAATGAAAATGAATTAAATACAAAAAATAGTATTATAGGTCGATTAAAAGATACATTTAGACACAATTTAAGACAGTACGCTATATTACTTGCATTAATTTTTATTGTAATAATATTTCAGATAACTACTAACGGTATATTGTTAAAACCAATTAACGTTACTCGGCTTATTGCCCAGAACAGCTATATTCTGATTTTGGCGATTGGTATGGTTTTATGTATTTTAACTGGTGGGAATATCGATTTGTCAGTTGGTTCAGTTGTTGCTTTTGTTAGTGCTTCATCTGCATTATTTAGTGTTTTCTGGGGATTACCTGTAATTCTTTCAATATTTCTTGGATTGTGTATGGGTTTATTTGCAGGAATGTGGCAGGGATTTTGGATTGCCTATGTAAAGATTCCCGCTTTTATTGTAACACTTGCAGGAATGCTTCTCTTTAGAGGATTAAATAATTTAATTCTTAATGGTGAAACCATTCCTCTACCTCAAATGTATATTACAATTGCTTCGGATTCTATACCTGATTTTATTAGCGGCATGGGTATAACTGTACATAATATTATTACAGGAAGAGGCAATTTACATTTAGCAACCATTTTAATTGGTTTGATTGCCTCAGTTATTCTAGTTGCAGGACTCTACATAGGCAGAAAACGTAAAGAAAAGTATAATTTCACGGTGGGATCTATTAGTGCTTTTATCTCTAAAGCAATATCTATCTTTATAGTTATCAATCTTTTTTCATTTTGGCTCTCTGCAGCAAATGGCTTACCAATAATTCTGGTACTTCTAACTGTATTGATTTTAATTTATACATTTATTACAACAAAAACTATTGCAGGAAGACATATTTACGCTTTAGGTGGAAATGAAAAAGCAGCTGAATTATCAGGTGTTAATACCAAGAGAATCATGTTTGGGGTATATGCAAATATGGGTTTTCTTTCAGGTATAGCAGGGATTGTATTTGCAGGAAGATTAAACTCAGCTTCTCCTATTGCAGGAAATATGTTTGAACTTGATGCTATTGCAGCCTGTTTTATTGGTGGCGCTTCAGCAAAAGGCGGAGTAGGTACTGTTATTGGTGCTATTATTGGAGGACTTATCATGGGTATACTTAATAATGGTATGTCTATAATGGGTTTTAACATTTTTATTCAGTCAGTTGTTAAGGGATTGGTTTTATTACTGGCTGTTGCTTTTGATGTATATTCAAAATCAAAATCATCTACAAAAATAGCTTAAGAAAAGCTTTTAATATATTTTCTCTATTAAGCTCAAGCGCTGTATGAATTCCATTTACAGCGCTTGAGAAAATTTCTCCTGTATACACAGTTTTCTTAACCAATATATTAAATAGATTATCAAACCCTTCTGCAAGATCAATTTTATAACAAGTACTCCGAACATAGGCGCTTGTTTTACTTTCAAGTCTTATAATCATTT
>CAZYID010000179.1:0-7344 GCA_964646595.1 uncultured Spirochaetales bacterium
AATTTCACCTCCCCGTCTAATTATCTGCGTAATAAGTTTCCCTCAATAAACGTATATTGAGCTTCTTAGCTGACAGACTGTGTGAAATAACAGTCTAATCTTTTTGTTTGTCCTTGTAAAATAAACAAATTCATAATAAATCCGATTTACTATACATTTTATTTATAATTTATAATCTCTCCATTAAAATTTATATAATCTATTTAATTTAAAGCTTCTATAAGTTTTTTTCTTCAACTATATTGATTACTCTTTAAAATTATAAATAAATGATATTAAACTAAATTCTGCTTTTACTTTTTCTTTCCCATTTTGCAAAAAATATGTGTAACCAAAATTCCTTTTTATTGTTCCAAACGGATGTTCAGATAACTCGTTTCTTTTTTGAATAATTTTTTTTACCCAAATCAGATTTCACCTTCTCTCTTAACTTTTCCATTTCAAAAAAATTTTCGTTAATTACAATAGTTCTCCCTCTTGCATTAGTCGTACACAAATTGTTAACATTACAATTTTTGCAGTTTCTACATTGATATTTTATCTTTTTAATTCCATTCTTAATACTGCTGTTCCCTATTTGTTTTAAAACCTGGTCTTTTGAACAAATAAAAATATTTCTTTCTATATCATAAATAAAATTTCTTTTTTCATATCCTTTTTTGTGTATCTTATCCTTTTTTTCTCTTCCTTGTTTTTCTTTTGTCTTTACATCCCTTTATGCAGTCTATTCAATTGTTATGCACGCTGCGCAGGTGGAAAAAAATCAATATATAATTAATTTATTATAGTGCAAAAAGTAAGACTAATATATAAAAACCAAAAATTGTAAATATTGTTCCAAGCGATAAAGTATTCCCGACATATTCTTCTAATTCTATATCACCAGCCCTAATAAATAGTGGAATAATAAAAGGCGGCGGAAGTATAAGCATTGTAAAAAAAGCAATGCTGAACTCTTTTTGTAAATGCAGCAAATGATTAAATATAATAATATTAATTAAAATACCTAAAATAATCATAGAAAGCAAACGAAATAGTATAGTAATAAACGGTAAATGAAATTTTAAAAATTTTAATTTTAATTGATAACCAATAATAATTAATATTAAAGGAATTGTAATTTGTGCTATCATTGATAGGGTTGTAGTAAAGCCGCTTAAAAATATGTTTGTATTTATTAGTTCTCTTAAACCTAAAATATTTAAAAGCGTACCAAGTAAAATTGAAATAATTACCGGAGATGATATAAAGGTTTTTAAGCTTGCTTTTATACTTATAGCGTTATTTTGCAGCGAAGATAGAATACTTACTAAAACAAACCAGACAAATATTTCCTGACCTAAATCAAGCACGCCAATAAAATTTAAATTCTCCGCACCATAAATACTGCCATACAAGGAAAATCCGAGCATTCCCATTTCAAAACCAGTGAACATAAGTGGAAAATATATATTTCTAACCTTAAAAATTGATTGAACAAATTTTCCAAAAAACAGCATAATTATATTTAATATAAATACTACTAAAATAATCCAAATATAATTTAATTGGAAATTTGTGTTTAAAAAAGCAAAAAAAAGAAGCGCAGGAAGAGATATATTTACAACAAATTTTTTTAATTCTGCCATCGATGCTTCAGACAAAAAATTTACACGTTTAATTATAATACCAATAAGAAGAAGTAAGATTATTGGTAAAAACTTTGGAATTAAGTTCAAAAAAATCATATAATTTATCCTTTATTAGTAATTTAGAGATATTTTACCATAAAAGTCATGAAAATTGAATCAACCATATAAATGTTAAAACTATAAAGAAAAAACATCTTACAACTGCTTCAACCGGATAATTTCATCGTCGCATTTTGTGCTGTCGCTGCGCTCTTGACACACAAAATGCGCCAAGCCCTACGGGTACGAAATTACTGGTTAAGCAAATGTTATATTTTTATTTAAAATCTATAAAAAAGGTTTATATGTCAAAAAAATTTTTATTATTAATCACTAATTTATTCTTTATATCAATACTAGTAAAGTCAGATGTAATTTTTGTAAATAAAAAAATATTATTAGAAAAACTAAATAATGTAAAGAAAGAAAAAAAATTTAATCCTTTCTATTTTTCAAGTTTCTTTATTGAAGAAGTTAGTTTTAAACTTAATTTATATTAATATCTCCTGAAATTGATAATTGAAAAGAAATAGGAAGATAGGATTGAACTTTAATATTTGATTCTAATATAATTCCAGGTGTAAAACCATGAAATTGACTAAATGCTCTTAAAAATGAAGCTTGAGTTGAATATCCGTATTTCATAGCAACATCTACAATTTAAATTTTATAGAAAATAATTCTTGCGCTGCTGCAGTTAATCTTCTTTTTCTGATATATTCAGTCAATGAAATACCCGTAATAATACTAAACATTCGTTGAAAATGAAAAGATATCGTAAATGCTTCTTTTGTAATAATTACTGGATTTAAATCACTATTCAAATTATTTTCTATAAAATTTAATACACTTTGCATTAATTTAATCCAATTCATATCTTAATTTTCCTTTCAATTGAATGTTACTAAATTTATTTGATTATATATTTTCATTTTATGCTCAAATATGATAAAAATATTAAAAAATTAATTTTGCCTAACTTCAAGTATGTGAACCTTATATAATTCTAATTATACAAAACCTTCTATAAAAATAATTATTTTTTTCTTTTTTCTTCACTTAATTATCATCTATTTTATCTTCCAGCTAATTATCTGCTGTAAATACCGACTTATATATAGTTAATTTTTATCTTTTTTTTCTTTTAACAGCTTTATCAATACATTCATAGATACTTGTATTAATATCATCATCATAAAATATTTCACCATTATTATTATATCGTAGATAAGTTTGTCCTGAAATATCCGATGGTGGTGTTTTACATCTTTTTTTTAACATTGGAATTACTTTTGATCCCCAGGTTAATGCTACACCCATTTCAATCATAACATTTGGATTTTTATTAGATATTTCAAAAATTGCAATATCAGATGAAATTATATCACAAGCTATTTTATTAAAAAGATGTTCTCCAAATCCGGCTTTTAATGGAATAAATTTTATTTTAATTGTATCAGTGTCTTCATTTTTATTATATAAATTTATTACAGTTTTAAATAATTTTTCTACATTTTTAGTCAATAATTTTGCATCATAAAATTTTGATTCGAATTGATACCCAAATACAATATAAATTGTATTTTTATCATTTTTCCTTTTATAAACAATTTCCCAATCCTCTTTCTCAAATCCGAATGGAGATCCTCTTGGAATCTTAGATTTTTCAATATCTTTATTGTCTTCTTCTTTCATTTTTTCATATTTAAAAATACCTAGAGGAGTAATTTTAACATCACCAAATGTAAATGGAGTTGTTCCTAAATAATAATTTGTTTCGATATACCCATTGTTTTTAAGTAATTCAACAGCATTATTTATTTCTTCTGTAGATAGTGATGTTAAATCTTGTAATGTCTTTCCCTTAATATAACTATCATTATGTTTTGTTGAGTCATTATAAAGAAAAGATAAAATTTTTATCGAATTTTTTTCTATGGACATTACAATTCCTAAAATTAATTACATCTAATTAAATATACGTATTTATTATGTATCAAATTATACTAAACTACTCATTAAAACTCAAATTTTTCATTTAAAAATTAATTATTAATTCTTTCATTTTATCATCAATCTCACCTCGCCGTCTAATTATCTGCGAAAAATGTTTTTCCTATGCAAAAGTATATTAAGCCTCTTGGCGAAATCGAACATTTATTGAAGAGGAACAGATTAACAGCATATAATTAAATGACAAGTAGAAAAAGTAATAAATGAAATGTAAAAAGAGATAGTCAAGGGCAGAACTTGCCCTGAGTATTCCCGAGGGGAGCCCTTGTGCTCTCCGCACAGGGGACATTATGTAAAGGCTTAGTTGTATCAAATTGAAAAAAAGTATTATAATAAGTTTATAAGATTTATTACTTCTTCAGGATTCTTTCGAACAAGTCGATTTTTTTTTAAATTTTCTTTCATTATTTTATCAATAACTTTATCTTTTCCAATCCATTTTTTAATAAAGCTGAAACCTAATACTGGATTTGCAGCAGTAAAAACACTAATAGTAAATGCTAATCCTTTTTTTAAAACTTCAAAATTATCATCCCTATCCATTTGTTTTAAAACAATTTCTGAAATTTTAAAACAAAATTTAGCCTTTTCTTCATCAAGAAATTTAGGATGTGCTAATGAAACAAGAATTGCTCTTTTTTCAAGATTATTAGATTCCTTAATCCATTCCGAAAAAAAAGATTTCAAGTAATTAAAATTATATTCTCCTATAATTTGAAATCCAAAAGCCACTGCTTCTCTCATCCTCCATCTTCCATCATTTGCTAATTTTTTTAAAATAGCAATAAATTCCGGGTTTTCCTTTTTTGTGTACATTTTTCCTAAACAAACAGCAGCACAAAAAGGTAAAAAAGATTTTGGATCATTAGTATCAGCTTTATCTTCAGTTATATTTAACCATTCTAATATAACTTCTTGATTTTCATATATTTCGGCTAATCCAAAAATCAATTCTAAGTTAGCTCTTGGACCAGGAAGATTAGAATTTTTAATAAGAAATTTCTCCAATTTTTCGTAATCATTAATGATTGGTTTTAACTTTTTGATTAACTCTTCTCTTTTTCCCATAGTATTAAATATAAACTTTCTTTCAAGTAAAATTTTTTTGTCTTTTTCTCGATTTCATCTAACACAAATATACATGTTTTTTTTACATTTGTTTATATAAAATTACTTTTTAAAACTCAACTTTAATTAATATAAAATGGTAATAATTATCTTTCTTTTTTTCTCTTAATAATTATCTATTTCACCTCCCCGCCTAATTATCTACGAAATATGTTTCTCTCTCAATAGACGTATATTGAGCTTCTTAGCGAAATCGAACGTTTATTGAGAGAGAAACATATTTACAGCAGATGATTACGGAACAATTAGATGAAGTAATAAATTACAGAGTAAAGCTATTTTTGCAAGGCGGGATTATAAAATTTCCTACCTGTAGGCTTTTTGTAACTTAATCGGTTGTATACCGATTAATATTAATTAAATTTCAATTTTATTCGATTTTCTTTATTTTTACCCTTGACACTGATTATATAATTTCCTATCATTTAATTGTATATGATAGATTTCATATAATGCAGAAATTAAATATGCTAAATTATTTTTATTAAAGTGGATAGAGCATTGAACAGCAAATTAACTGCATTCGTAAAATTAGCAAAAAGCTTTACTTTAAATTTTAAAAAATATTTAATTAATTGAAAAATAATTAATTTTTATTCATTTTAATCTATTCGAGGAAAAAATGAAAAAAACTATCAACATTACTTTTTTAATTATTATCTTTATCTTATTTTTAATATCCGGATGTGTAGAACCCTTATGGACAGGAGAGCTTAAAACAGGAACAATTGATAAAAGTTGTAATTATTCCGAAAGATATATGTATTATTGGGAGAAATATAATATATACTGGAGCGGTACATGGGATATAACTATTGAATCAACAGATGGAATTCTTATGTATTGTGAAATTCATTATGATGATGAGACTTTAAGTTATAAAATTACAGATAAAACAAATCTATTAATATATTCAAATAGGCCATTAATCTCTATTTATCTTAAAGTATATAAAAATAATGATGAATTTGAGGAAAATGATTATGAAGCAGGATATTCAATATATACTATATTAAAATGATTATAATAAAAGTATTATAATAAATTCAGGATTTTATCAGCATGTTCTTTATATTTTTTATACAGCCTGGATTTTTTTAAATTGGCTTTAAGTATTACTTTTATATCATTATTTTGTATTGCTGTCCTTTTTTCTAAAAATATAAGTCCCTGTTCAAGCAGTACAGATACATAAACACTTAATGTAAAACTTAAACCCTTTTTTAATATTTTGTAATCATTATTTTTTTTATCTATATTTTTAAAAATATTATTTTAAAATTTTCTGCAATATTTAATATATATATTACATTTTCATCATTCTTTAGATATATTTTGCATATTCTTTATAATTTTGGCTCTTTCGTAAAATAGTTGCACTATACAAAAATGTATAAAAAAAAACATTGATTACCGTTTATTAAATAACCAATAAAATAGACGGAGTAATCAATGCTAAAAAAAATTCTAACACAATTATTAAATATTAAACATTATTATGTATCGGAAATTATATTATTTCCTAAAAGTGAAATTAAATTGAAATTAAAACGAAAAGACAATATTTATGCAATTTGATTAGGATGCAATCATAAATATTTACAAGGCCATCATAGTACGGATAATATAACAATTCGAGATTTATCAATTTCAGGCAGAAAAGTTTTTTTAATAATTGAAATGGAAAATATAGATGTGAAGAATGTAATAGAATACTCGTTGAAAAAATTGATTGGACATTCATTAAAGCGACAAAACGATATGCAAAAGATGTTTATCAGCTTACTAGCGAACGTACAGACTTCCATCAGTTTTTAGGAAGTTGGATTGTAAATCCTAAAAACACTAAATTCCAACGATCATATATAACCGCCAGTATCCCGCATTGGTTAAAAAAACAATTAAAATGTAATAACCTCACCATCTTTTAATGCTTTAAATAAAATTTTATTTTCAATTAAATAATTAATTACTTTATCCATTTTTTTAGACTCAGGATGATCTGATTTGTAATGAGGAACAATTGTATAATTAATAAAGTTTAATCCTTCCCAAATTATTTCATTCATTTCTACATATGGAAATAAATTTATATCATCTACAAATTGTAATCCATTTAATTTTCGTGCTAAAACACATGCACCTGCGCTGTAACCACCATATAAAATATCTCTTTTTTCTTTATAAAATTTTTTTATAATATTATCAAATCCGCTTAATTTCATTGCTTGTCTTAATACAAAAGTATTTCCACCTCTAATCCAAATCATCCCAAATTCTTCTAGTTTTAATTCTAATTTTTCCTTATTTCTAAAATATTGTTTTAAATCCAAAATTTCTAAATCTAATTTTAATTCATTTATTAATACTTCTCCTGATTGTTCTACTGTATCATAAGGATTATTATATTTTTCAAAATCTACAGCATTTGGAATATAAGCTACTTTTTTATTTGACGGTAATAATTTATGTAAAGCTTGTATATTGTTTCCAATTTTAAATGAAGATAAATAAAATTTCATCTTTCTCCCTT
>CAZYID010000180.1:0-7291 GCA_964646595.1 uncultured Spirochaetales bacterium
CAAAAATAAGAGCTGTTGAAGAAGCTCTTAAAGAAAGTGAAGAAAAATATAGATCATTAGTTGAAAATATTGGTGATTTTATTTGGGAGATAAATGAAGAAGGAAAATATACATATGTAAGTCCGAAAAGTAAAGCTTTATACGGGTATTCACAAAAAGAACTCTTAGGTATTAAAATCTGGGATAATATCATAGAAAAAAAAACTGAAACAATTAATACTTTAAAAGAAGCAATAAATAGTAAAACTGCATTTTCTCACATTGAAATAATTAAATTAAAAAAAGACGGAGAAATAATAGTAACCGAATCCAGTGGAATACCAATACATGATAAAAGAAATCAATTTAAAGGATTTTGGGGAATTGACAGGGATATCACTGCACAAAAAAAAATTAAAGAAATAGATTTAGAAATAAGAAAGTTAAAAGAAAGATTAGAAAAAAGAGATTATTTAGAATATATAATGGGAGATAGTGATAAAATTAAAGAAGTCCATAAAGCAGTCGAAAAAGTTGCGAATACAGATTTTTCGGTAATTATCACTGGCGAAACAGGAACAGGAAAAGAAATAATTGCTAATGCTATATATAACTTTAGTACTCGGGAGCATAAGTCTTTAATAAGTGTAGATTGCGGAGCTATCCCGGAAACTTTAATTGAAAGTGAACTTTTTGGAAATATTAAAGGTGCTTTCACCGGTGCAATTGAAACAAAAGAAGGAGCTTTTCAACTTGCAAACGGTGGTACTATTTTTTTAGATGAAATAACCAATCTATCACTTGAGATGCAAAAAAAACTTCTTAGAGTTCTTCAGGAAAAAGAAGTAAAAAAAATTGGATCATCAAAAAAAGAAGAATTAGATATAAGAATTATATCTGCGTCAAATGAAAATATCATGGATCTTGTAGAGGACGGGAAATTTCGTAAAGATCTATTTTTCCGGTTAAATGAATTTACTATTAATGTACCCCCTTTAAAAGAAAGAAGAGAAGATATTCCAATTTTAATTCAAAGATTTATAAAAGAAATATCTTATCAATTAAATTCTCCAATAAAAAATATTTCAAAAGAAGCCATCCAATTATTATGTAATTACAACTGGCCGGGCAATGTTCGTGAATTAAAAAACTCTTTAAAAAAAGCATTTGTTATAAGTGATAATGAAATCGAATCTGAACATTTTGATTTTTCGCCTCAAAAAGATATAATAAAAAGCAAACCTACTTTTTCTATTGACATTGATAATAACGAGTTTGATTTTAAAGAAATCATCAAAAATTATACTGAAAAAGTTGAAAAAGATATAATTCAGGAAACTTTATCTAAATTTAACGGCAACAAAAGCAAAACAACAAGATTTTTAAAGATTGACTATAAAACTTTACTTAAAAAAATATCAGACTATGGAATAAAGTCTATGGAATAGACTCCATAGCTATGGACTTTACTCCATATTTTTAACAATAATCCTTTATAAAATAAAATCATTATAAATCATTATATATCAACTATTTAAGTCTGTTAAATCCAATCATTTATAACTTGGCACATTATTTGCTTTATAATTTATAAGAAAATAAAGTAAAAATATTGGAGGTATACATGCAAGCTGCTGTTAAACAAAAAGAGGTTGTATGCGATATATGCAGAAGGTTATTTAAAGATTCTAGAAAAAGATATTATTGTGAACATTGCAAAGTTTACTTTTTCGTATGTGATCATTGTCAAGGACAACTACCTAAATGCAGATATTGTGGAATTATTTTAGCTAAAAAAAGTGCACCATCTAAATATTAAAAAAGTTTTGATTTATTATATATTAAAAAAGTAAATTTGTTTAGGTATATGCTATAAAACTAGCAATAAAAATAATATTTTTAAAGCTGGTTTTATAGCTTTTTATAACGAATAATTAGTTGTTTATAATAACAGCTAAAATATTAATTATTAAAAAAGTTAAATTAAAAAATTAAAAAAAATTAGTTATTAAAAAAGTAAAATTAGAAATTAAAAAAGTTTAAGTTTAAGTATGATAGGGGGTTGTAAAACAATCAACAGAAGTTGATGGTTTTATAACCCCCTATTCTTTATAAAAATCTATTAATTTTATTCAATATTCGGTTCATTTTCATCAGGTTCTTTTCCTGTTATTGCTTTATAAATCCTGGTAGGCACCGGGGGACAGCCCGGAACAAAAATGCCTTTTTTTATTATATTTTTTGTACAGTTACCAATTAAAATTGCCCCGTCATTTATTTCATCTTCTGATAATCCTTTACCAATAGCCAGTTGAAGTTTTGCATCATCAGTTAAATATTGCCTCATATCTGTTTTAAATCTTTTTAAAAAAAACATAACAGTAGACAAACAAGCACTGCATGATTCCTTATCACATAAGACGATATCCGGGTATTCGATAGATATTTCTTTTGGAGGACTTTTATAATTTATTATAAAATCTTTAAAATTACACGGAGAAACATTATATGATTTTGGATCAAGTGAAAAATTCATTCTTTCAGAAATTATTTTTAAATGAGAAATTTTGGATGGATCCTGCCCCATTATTATGCATCCAATAACATCTGCGCCTAAAGGATTTAATGAAGCAACTGCAAAATTTGACTCGACAGGTTCTCCTCCTGAAGGGCCCAAACCTTCCATCCCGATATATCCATCAATAACTGTTATATCAGGCAAAAGAATTGTCGCTAAATCTGATATTGCAGAATCAAGAGTCATTTCATTATATTCAATGCCTTTTTTATATTCTAATTGATGATATCTAACTTTTTCACGTCTGTATAAACACCCTTTCATATTTTTTATACCAAGAGTAACTCCAGTATGCATATGCATCTTAGCAACAGGTAAAGATAAAATAAAATCAAACTCATAAATCCTAGAACAAATCTTTGTAGAATCAATTACTCTGCTTTCTGGAATTTCTTTAACTACTGGTTTATTTTTATCTAAATCAATAAGCTCGCAGTTATATTTTGCTGCTATTTCAGTTGTTCCTGCTTTTTCAAAAGCCTCCATAGTATTTACACCAACAATTGGGCTTTCTCCTATTGCAATCTTGTCTGCCTGAGCTTCTTGTAAAGCTTCTATAACTCCGGCTATTGCTTGAGGATGAGTGTTTATTCCTTTTTTTGTATTTTTAGTTGATCTACCAATATTTGGTTTTATTAAAACGGTTTTTCCCTTTAAAAAACTTAAGTCAATAGAACTAAGAGCTTTTTTTGCATTTAAAAAAGGGCCTTCACCGTGTGTAACTATAACCTTATTATCTTTTTTCATAATTAAAATCCATACGCGTATAACTTAACATAGTATTTTTGATTTATCAATATTTTATAAAAATACATTACAGATATCACACAAAAAAATAAAAAATAGGGACAAAGCTTAAATAATAAAAGGTTAGATGTTTATTTATATATCAATTATTTTCACTTTATTCTCCACGAACCTTTATTTCAACTGAAGCTACTTGAGTAATATCAATTAAAGCATTATAATAAGATCTATTACCTTCCATTTTTAAATATAAAAAATGATCACCTAAATCCTCAATTTTTCCACAATATTCTTTTCCATTTTTTAATTGAAGAAAAATAATTTGATTATTATTTTTTAATTCCAGTAAAGCATCTTTTAATAAAATTTCTTTTCTAAAATTCATATTTAACTCCTTTGGCTATTTTTTATAATAAACAAATAAATAAATCAATAAAAATAATATTTCTCTTCTCTTTCTTCTCTTTCTTTTTTATTTTCCTTACCAATTAAAAAAGAATTCATGAAATTGCTTCGTCACTTTGTTCCTCGCAATGACGAATATTCATATAGAATTAACGAGTCAAGAGAAAAGACTTGCCAAGAGTATTCCCGAGGGAAGACTCTTGGACCATCCGTCAGGGTTACATTTTACAACCTTTTTACAAACTTATTGCATTCCTGTGACAAAATATTATTTAAGTACTTTATATTTATAATAGTTTAATTTAGAACAAGGAGAATAATATGAAAACAAAACTTAAATTTAAACGGACTGTTAAAACAACATTATTTTTATTTATCACCTTTTTGGTGTTTCAAAACTCTGGATTTATCTATAGTAAAAACAATAATGAATCAAATTTAATTCAGATGGCTATTTTACTGGATACAAGTAACAGCATGGACGGCCTAATTGATCAGGCAAAAAGTAATTTATGGAAAATAGTAAATGAATTAGCTCTTACTAAAAAAGACGGTAAAAGTCCTATTCTTGAAGTAGCTTTATTTGAATATGGAAAAAGCAGTTTACCTAAAGAAAATAATTTTTTAAGAAAAATTGTTCCATTCACAACTGATCTGGATTTAATTTCTGAAGAATTATTTATTTTAAAAACTAATGGTGGACATGAATACTGCGGTGCTGTGATTCAAGAAGCAGTGAAACAATTAGAATGGTCAAAAAACAATAAAATACTAAAAGTTGTTTTTATCGCAGGAAATGAACCTTTTACTCAAGGAAATATTAATTATAAAAAATCTGCTAAACTTGCTATTTCAAATGGAATAATTATTAATACAATCTTTTGCGGAGATTTTCAACAAGGTATAAATACTCAATGGAAAGATGGTGCAGATCTTGCGGACGGCTCATATATGAATATCAATCAAAATCTTGTACAAGAATATATAAAAGCTCCTCAGGATAAAGAAATTATGGAATTAAATACAAAAATCAATAAAACTTATCTTAGTTATGGCAGCAAAGGTAAAGAGAAAAAAGAATTACAGGCAAAACAGGATTCAAATGCAGCCAGCATGAATAAAGAGGCAGAATTACAAAGAGTAATAACAAAATCTACTATGAATT
This sequence comes from uncultured Spirochaetales bacterium, assembly GCA_964646595.1. Taxonomy (GTDB): domain Bacteria; phylum Spirochaetota; class GWE2-31-10; order GWE2-31-10; family JAFGQB01; genus CAZYID01. The sequence continues at coordinate 4,875 of CAZYID010000180.1, forward strand.
ATAAAAATACGAGCTGGGATTTATTGGATGCTTATGAAGGAGGCACAATAGATTTGGATAAAATCGATGATAAAGAATTACCAGTGGAAATGAAAGGAATGACAAAAAAAGAAAAAGAAACTTATATCAAAAAAATGTTAAAAGAAAGAAAAGAAATTCAAAATAAAATCCAAAAACTAAATGAAGATAGAAAAAAATATATTGATAAAGTAAAAAAAGACAATGCAGAAGAAAATTCCTTAGACGATGCTGTTATACGAGTAATAAAAAAACAGGCAAAAGAAAAAGATTATCAGGTTAAATAATTATATTTATCTTTAATTAAAGTGGCCAGTCATATAAAAACTTGTCACTTTATTTATTTTAATAAAGGAGAAGTATCATGATAAGAAATAAATATTATTTAATTATAGTAATATTTTTATTTTTTGCTATTAACTTTTTATTTACAGACGGAATGATTGTTATAGATCCGCCTATTACCAGACCTAATGCAAATCCATTTTTGCTGGAAGTAAAATATCACCATGTTGATGTAAATATAAATGAGCAAGTTGCCACTACAAATATTGATCAAGTTTTTTATAATCCAACCAAAAATCAATTACAAGGTTATTACATATTCCCTATTCCAATAAATGCAGTAATTAAAAAAATGAGCATGTTTATAAACGGAAAAGAAACGAATGCTGAACTTCTTGATAAGGATAAAGCAAGAAAAATTTACGAAGATATTGTACGAAAACATTTAGATCCGGCTTTATTGGAATACATGGGTAATGGTTTATATAAAGTTCGTATTTTCCCGATTGATCCTCATTCTGAAAAAAGAGTAAAATTAAGTTATACTCAAATCCTCAATAAAGATAACGGCACTGTAGAATATTTATACCCGTTAAATACAGAAAAATTTTCATCTAAGCCTTTAGACAGTGTAAATATAAATGTGAATATTCAAGCTAAAAATGAAATAAAAAATGTTTATTGTACAACTCATAACACAGATATTGTTTATAAAAGCACTAAAAAGGTACTTGTAAGTTATGAAGAAGAAAATGTTAAACCTGAACATGATTTTAGACTTTATTTTAACAGTACTAATGAAAAAATAGGAATATCGCTTTTAACATATAAACAAAAAAATGAAAATGGTTTTTTTTATCTGGATATAAATCCCGGTTTTCAGGATTTAGAAAATCCAATTATTGAAAAGGATGTAACTTTTGTTCTTGATACTTCCGGAAGCATGAAAGGGGACAAATTAAAACAGGCAAAAAAAGCACTTGATTTTTGTTTAGAAAATTTAAGTGAAAAAGACCGCTTTGAAATCATCCGTTTTTCAACTGAAGCTGAAAGTTTTTTTAATAATTTAAAAGAAGCAAATAATAAAAATATTGATTCGGCAAAAAAATTCATAAAAAGCTTTGACCCTATTGGCGGAACAAATATTGAAGAAGCTTTAAAGCTTGCATTAATAGAAAAAAATAATAAAACTAGACCGCACTTTATTATCTTTATTACAGACGGCAAACCAACTATTGGTCAAACAGAAGAAAATAAGCTTTTAGAAATAATTCGAAAAAACAACTCTAATCAATTAAGAATTTTTACTTTTGGAATTGGTTACGAAATAAATACTCATTTGTTGGATAAAATAACTCAAGAAACACATAGTTTTAGAAGCTATATTGCACCGGATGAAGATATTGAAATGAAAATCTCAAATTTCTTTATGAAAATCCAATATCCTGTGTTAACTGATATTTCTATTAAAGTGAACGGTAAAGTCCAATTATCCAAACAATACCCGCATGATATACCTGATCTTTTTAAAGGAGCATCTATTAATATAATTGGAATATATAAAGGAAGCGGAACAGCATATCTTGTTTTAAATGGAATGATTAATGAAAAAAAGCAAGTATATACATATAAAATCAATTTCCCTGATCAAAATATAAATAACGAATCAATAAGCACTTTATGGGCATCACGAAGAATAGGATATTTATTAGATCAGATAAGACTTAATGGGGAGACAAAAGAGATCATTGAAGAGATAACTTTATTAGCTAAAAATTATGGAATCATCACTCCTTACACCAGCTATTTAATAATAGAAGATGAAATAGCACAAGTAAGAAGAGGTCAGTTGGAACAAGATGATCAAGTAATAAATAAATTAATTAAACAAAATTATAAAGTACTTGAAAAAAACAAAAAAGAATATTATGATATAAAGGATAAAGACGGAATGGGAAGTGTTAGATCCAGCGAGGAGATACAAACTTTAAACAATGCTTCAAATTATCAGGAAACTCTTCAGGGAGAATCAAGATTAGGAATTACAAATGAAAAAGGTGATATTGCTAATTTAAATAGTATTGTAAAAAACATTCAAGGAAGATCATTTTATC
>CAZYID010000181.1:0-7254 GCA_964646595.1 uncultured Spirochaetales bacterium
TTATCCACAATTTTATAAAAAAATGTTGACAGAATATACATTTTTTTGTAGACTTGCGACCATTTCTTGCCTCCATAGCTCAGTTGGAAGAGCACATCCTTGGTAAGGATGAGGTCATCAGTTCAATTCTGATTGGAGGCTTAGCTTGAAAGATTTTTTAAATTATGATTAAAATAAGAAAAATGAGGATATAATGGCAGCAAAAAAATCTGGTGGTGTAGAAAAGATTGCATTGCAGTGTTCAGAATGCAAGCGTAAAAATTATACAACATACAAAAATAAAAAAAACATTCAAGGTAAATTAGAATTAAACAAATTTTGTAGATGGGATAAAAAATATACACCTCATAAAGAAGCAAAAATTAAGTAGTATTATTTAAAGTTATAAGTCAGTTATATATAATTTGTTTTTTATTTAATTTGTTTTAACACACCAATTTATAAGTAAATAGTATTTGCTTTTTTTAATGATGTATGTTATAAAAAAAGATTCAGCAAACAAAAGCTAATGTGAGTATAGAAATGTTTAGGCCAATAGTTCAGTTGGTAGAACGCAGGTCTCCAAAACCTGATGTCGCGAGTTCGAGTCTTGCTTGGCCTGTTATGTTTGCTTAAGTAGTTATCTTGAGCAAACATTTTTTATTTTAATAAGTGTTTTATAAAGAGCACTTTATTTGTTATGAGGTTAGGATGAAAAAGATAATCGAATTTTTAAAAGAGAGCTATGGAGAATTAAAAAAGGTCAATTGGCCTTCAAGAGAAGATGTTGTGTCTCAAACCATTATTGTGGTAGTATCATTGATTGTAGTTTCAATGGCTCTCGCGGTTATAGATTTTCTTTCATTCAATTTAATTGAAAAAATAGTTACTTTAGGAAAATAATTCGGAGAAAGTATGGCAAAAGGATGGTATGTCCTTCATGTGTATTCAGGATATGAAAAAAGGATAGAAGAAAGCATTAATGCTCTTATTGAGGATAAAGTTTTACCTGAAGTGTTATTTCAAATTAAAATTCCTACAAGGGAAGTTACTGAAGTAAAGAATGGAAAAAAAAGGACTCAAAAGAAAAAAATATATCCGGGTTATGTATTATTAGAAATGGACTTAGATAAGAAATATTGGAAAGAGATTTATCCAATTGTTAAAAACATTAATGGAGTAACAGGTTTTGTAGGAGCGAATAAAAGCAGAGTGCCATATCCGCTGTCACCTGATGAGGCAAAATCGATGCTTAAATTGATGAGTGAATCAAAATCTGATATTTTTACTAAGCAAAAATACGATTTCCAACATGGAGAAACAATAAAAATTACTGACGGTCCATTTAATTCATTTACAGGTGTAATTGAAGAAATCAATATGGAAAAGAATAAGTTAAAAGTTATGGTTGGGATTTTTGGCAGGTCAACTCCTGTTGAATTAGATTTTAATCAGGTAGAAAAGATATAATTTTTTTAAAAAAAGGTTAAGGAAAAATATAATGGCTAAAAAGGTAAAAACAATTGTTAAATTGCAAGCACCGGCAGGAGGAGCAAGTCCTGCAAAAGGTATAGGTCCAGCGTTAGGTCCGCATGGAGTTAGTGCTGCGGAATTTTGTAAAAACTTCAATGATCAAACAAAGGGACAGGACGGTATTATATTACCGGTTGTTATTACTATTTATCAAGATAGAAGTTTTAGTTTTATTATTAAAACACCTCCGGCAGCAGTTTTAATAAAAAAAGAGTTAAAAATAGAAAAAGGTTCAGCGATACCTCATAAAGAGAAAGTTGGAAAAATAACTAAAGAACAGCTAAAAAAAATTGCTGAAATAAAAATGCCGGATATTAATGCAAATGATGTTGATGCAGGAATAAAAATAATAGCTGGTACCGCTCGAAGCATGGGCGTTGAATACGAGCTGTAATTTATATATATAAATTTTATTATTAAATAGAGATAATTAGGCAGGAGAGATTTTAAATGAAACGAAGCAAGAGATATAATGAAGAAAATAAAAAATTTGATTCAACTATAATGCATGATTTCGATAAAGGAATTGAAATTTTAAAGAATGCAGCTTCTGCGAAATTTGATGAAACTGTTGAAGTTGCATTTAGACTTAAATTAAAAAAAAGCCATACTATTCGTGATACTGTTGTTCTTCCAAATATTTTTGGCAAAGAAAAAAGAATCCTTGTTTTTGCAAAAGGGGATAAAGCTAAAGAAGCCAAAGATGCCGGGGCAGCATATGTTGGAGATAATGATTATATAGAAAAAATAAAAGGCGGCTGGCTTGATTTTGATGTTTGTGTTGCTACGCCGGAGATGATGAAGGAAGTTGGAAAACTTGGTCCTGTATTAGGAAGAAGAGGATTAATGCCTAATCCAAAACTTGGCACAGTAACAGAGAATGTTAAAGAAGCAGTAGCTGAGTTAAAAAAAGGTAAAATTGAGTTTAGAGCTGATAAAACCGGCGTTGTTCATTTAGGTTTAGGTAAAACTTCAATGGAAGAGAACAAATTGAAAGAAAACATTAAAACTTTTTATGAAGAATTATTGAAGAAAAGACCAGCTGATTTAAAAGGAGAATACATTAATACAATGTATATTTCTTCAACAATGGGCCCGGGGATAAAAATAAACACTAAAACAATATAAAACTTTATACAATAGAGAGGAATTAATAATGGTACAACAATATAAGGTTGAAAAGGTTAATTATTTAAAAGATATATTTGAATCAAATAAAAATTTTGTTTTTAACGATTATTCGGGTTTGAATGTAGAAAAAATTACAGAATTAAGAAAACAACTGAATAGCTTAAATTCAAAATTTATTGTAATTAAAAATAATTATATTAAAAGAATTGCTAAAGAGAAAAGCATACCAGAAATGGGTGCTATTTTAGCTGGTCCCACAGCTGTTGCTTTTTTTAATGAAGATATTAATGAAGTTTTAAAAATTCTTTTTAATTATACAAAAAAATCGACATTAAAAGTGAAAGGCGGATGGGCAGAAGAAAAGTTTTTTTCTTCAGAAGAATTAGATAGTCTTTCTAAACTACCGGGCAAAAAACAGCTTATAGCAATGTTGATGTCAACATTAAATGCACCAATTCAAAATTTTGTTTTTGCAACAAATGATATACTTGGAAGATTGGTAAGAGTTGTTGACGCAGTTGGTAAGAATAAAAAATAATTATGCTTTTAAAGACAATTTTTTGTCTTTTTAAAATAATGAAATAAAAATTAGCAGTTTTGTCTTCATAGGCAGTCATGCATTGCTGTTAATAATAAAATCATTATAATAAATAAAAAAAAGAAAGGAAGAAAATATGGCAGCCATAACAAAAGATCAAATATTAGATGCAGTTGGCAATATGACAGTTATTGAAATTTCAGAGCTTGTAAAAGCAATGGAAGAAAAGTTTGGTGTAAGTGCAGCGCCAGTAGCAGTTGCAGGAGCAGTTGCAGGCGGTGCTGGTCAAGGAGCAGAAGCTGCAGAAGAAAAAGACGAATTTACTGTTGTTCTAGTAAGCGCTGGAGCTCAGAAAATAGCTGTTATTAAAGAAGTCAGGACCATTACTGGATTAGGCTTAAAAGAAGCTAAGGATCTTGTTGACGCAGGAAATAAACCAGTAAAAGAAGGTGTTACAAAAGCCGAAGCTGATTCTATTAAAGAAAAATTAGAAACAGCAGGTGCTACAGTCGAATTAAAATAGGCAAGTAATCGTTGAAATATAAAAAATTTCAACGATTATTTTTTTATTAAATTTATTTTAATTTTGAGGGGACATAAGCAGTTATTTATAAAACATTAACTTGTCTATATTTAAAATATCCTTTAAAATGTCATGAAAATATGCCGTTATTAATCAATGAATGCACTTTTTTTATTAAATTTATCCTCAATATAATAATTTAGGGTTTTTTAATTTTTTAAATTTTTTAAGGAGAAAAATATATGAGCCTTATTGCTAAAAAAAGATATTTGAAAGACTCAAGAGTATGGGTTGGCTCAAAGCGAAAAGATATTATGCCACTGCCTGATTTAATTGAAATTCAACTCAACAGTTATGAATGGTTTTTGCAAAGATATGCAAAAAAAGACAACAAACCATTAAAAAAACAAGGTTTAGAGCTGTTGTTTAATGAAGTTTTCCCAATTATAAGTAATGATGAAAAAATATCTCTTGAATTTATTGAGTATAAACTGGATGAAGAAGGAATAAAGTATAGTGTTTATGATGCAAAACAAAAAGGCAGAACTTTTTCAATTCCATTAAAAGCAGTAATAAATTTAAAATTACACGAAACTGGCGAAATTCGGCAAAAAGAAATTTATTTTGGCGAAATTCCATTAATGACAGCAAGAGGTACTTTCGTTATAAATGGTGCTGAAAGAGTTGTTGTAAGTCAAATTCATAGATCTCCTGGTGTTATATATAGCTATGATGATAAAAACAGAATGTATAATTCAAGAATTATACCATATAAAGGATCATGGTTAGAGTTTGAAATCGATGAGAAAAAAGATTTATTATATGTCAGGATTGACCGGAAACGAAAAATTTTAGTAACGATTTTTTTAAGGGTATTAGGTTATGATAAAAGAGAAAAAATAATAGAATTATTTTATAAAGAAAAGAAAGTAAAAATTAAAAATAAAGAAGAGCAGGAAAAAGCAACGGACTTTATTACAAGTAAAGATATTTATGGTGTGTCACAAGATACAGGGGAAACAGAGAAAATAGTACAAGCCGGAACAAAGTTAACACCATTAGAAATAGATAAGTTATTACAGTCGAAAATAACAGAGATTCCCGTTATTGATTTTGATCATGACGAATCAGTACATCATCCGATAATTATTAATTGTTTGGAAAAAGAAGAAGTAATTGTATCAAAAGATGAAGCTTTTCAAGAAGATACAGTAAAAGATGAACCGTCTCAAATTGATGTTATTACAAAGATTTTTTCTGTATTAAAACCCGGAGAACCTATTATATTAGAAAATGCAACAAAAGATATAAAAGGAATGTTTTATTCAGATAAAAGGTATGACCTTGGCGCTGTTGGTAGATACAAATTAAATAAAAAATTTGATTTTGACATGAAAGTTAAAAATTCTACTTTAAGAGATGAAGATATTATTGGAGTATTAAAGTATTTAGTAATGGTTTATAATGGAGAAGGATCAGTTGATGATATTGATCATTTGGGTAACAGAAGAATTAGATCTGTTGGTGAATTATTATTAAATCAATTAAAAATAGCTTTTAACAGACTTGAAAGAATTGCAAAAGAAAGAATGCAGTTAAAGGATATGGAAACCTCAAAACCTTCTGATTTGATAAGTGTTAAGCCTATTACTACTGCTATTAAGGAATTCTTTGGTTCGTCACAGCTTTCTCAATTTATGGACCAGGTTAATCCTTTGGCGGAATTAACACATAAGCGTAGATTAAACGCAATAGGACCAGGTGGATTATCAAGAGAAAGAGCTGGTTTTGAAGTAAGAGATGTTCATTATACTCATTATGGAAGAATGTGCCCAATTGAAACTCCAGAAGGTCCAAATATTGGACTTATTGTTTCGCTTTGTAATTTTTCACGTGTAAATGATTATGGATTTTTAGAAGCTCCGTATAGAAGAGTAGAAAACGGTAAAGCTACAACTAAAGTTGAATACCTTTCTGCTATGGATGAAGAAAAACATAATATAGCTCAGGCAAATGCTCCTATTGATGATCAAGGAAATTTTCAATCAAAACAAATTCCAGTTAGAAAAGCTGGAGATTATACTGTTATGGAGCCAAAATCAATAAATTATATGGACATTTCTCCAAAACAGATCATTTCTGTTTCTGCTTCATTAATTCCATTTTTAGAACATGATGATGCAAACAGAGCTTTAATGGGTTCAAATATGCAGCGGCAGGCAGTGCCGTTGTTGTTTCCTGAATCCCCTTTTGTTGGAACTGGAATGGAAGAACTCGCAGCATATGATTCGGGAGTATGCGTTGCTTCTGAAGTCAACGGTGAAGTTGTATATGCAAATTCCAGTGAAATTCATGTAAAAAAAGAAAATAGTAAAGATGTTGAAATATATAAATTATTAAAAAATAAAAGAACAAATCAAGATACTTGTTTTAATCAAAGACCTATTGTAGAAAAAGGGAAAAAGGTTAAAAGCGGAGAAATTATAGCTGACGGACCTTCTTCAGAAAAAGGAGAGTTGGCATTAGGAAGAAATGTATTAGTCGCATATATGCCATGGAATGGTTATAATTTTGAAGATGCGATAATTATATCAGAAAGATTAGTAAAAAAAGATGTTTTTACTTCTATTCATATTAAAGAATTTTCAATGGAAGTAAGAGAGACAAAATTAGGGCCGGAGAAAATTACTCGTGATATTCCAAATGTTTCCGAATCATATTTGCACAATTTAGATGATGAAGGAATAATTCGCATTGGAGCTGCTGTTAAATCCGGTGATATTCTTGTTGGTAAAGTTACTCCAAAGTCTGAAACAGATACTTCACCTGAATATAGATTGTTAAATTCTATATTTGGTGAAAAAGCAAAAGATGTAAAAGAAACATCTTTACGTCTGCCTCATGGTGTTGAAGGAACTGTAATTGATATACAGAGACAAAAACGAGACAGCAGTGACGAGCTTAATCCTGGAGTAGAGGAAATAATAAAAGTATTTGTTGCAACAAAAAGGAAATTAAAAGTTGGTGATAAAATGGCAGGTAGACATGGAAATAAAGGTGTAATCTCTGTTGTTTTACCTGAAGAAGATATGCCTTATATGGAAGATGGAACTCCAATTGAAATCGTATTAAATCCATTAGGTGTTCCGTCAAGAATGAATATTGGTCAGATAATGGAAACTCAATTAGGATGGGCAGCAAAAATTTTAGGCGTAAAATTTGCGACAGGTGTATTTGAATCAGCTACTACTGAAGCAATAATTAATAGATTAAAAGAAGCGAAACTTCCTGAAAATTCTAAAGTTGATCTATATGATGGAAGAACAGGCGAAAAATTTTTAAATCCGGTAACTGTAGGATATAATTATATGCTTAAATTAGCTCATTTAGCTGATGATAAGATGCATGCAAGGTCTACAGGCCCTTATTCTCTAGTTACACAGCAGCCTCTTGGCGGTAAAGCACAGTTTGGAGGACAGAGATTGGGAGAAATGGAAGTTTGGGCTTTAGAAGCATATGGTGCTTCTCATACCTTACAGGAACTTTTAAC
>CAZYID010000182.1:0-7239 GCA_964646595.1 uncultured Spirochaetales bacterium
TGCATAATTATTGATTATTATTCAATTATTTTTATTTAATATGGCGAAATTCGAGTTTTACCATTTGAAAAAAAATGCCTATTTTTTGGTAAATATATGAGAAAAACACTATAAATAAACTCGGATTTCGCATCATTAGTCGTCCCATGATGCCGAATGTTAGTCATTTGATTATATTTTTATTAGTTTCCATTTCGTTCAATGCTTTTTATAACATTCAATTGAAAACTCAACATTCAGTATAACAATAAATGCCTGTTCTTATTTAATGTTGAATCACGGTTTTTCCTCCATTTTTTTTAATTCTATTTTCTAATAGAGATTTTTAAAAATTATTTGGAATATCAAGCTTACTTACTATGTTAATGCATTTTTTGTTGCTGATTATTTTAGGAAAAGCAATTTTTATTGATTTTTTTTCAAAGATTAATTATAATTTTTCCTACCAATCGGAATATATACAATAAAGGACAATTTATAAGTTCAATCAATGCTGTAATTGATAAGTTTAAATAAAATTTTTAATAATAGTCTAAAAAGACGTTGTTTATAGAAAAAATAGAAAGTAGAATAATACAAAAGGATTTTTCATTGATCATAATTCATAAACGTAAAATTCTTGTTTATCTCTGTCTCTTTGCTCTCCTGTCAATTATAATCTCATTCGGTTTGTCGGATTTAATATTAAGCCCGGGGATGCCTTTACCAGACCTGAATATTTCCAGATCCGACATTACAAAAACACAGATTGAGGAAATGGAGATAGAGCAAAAAAATATTGTTCCCAAAAGCATTTTCATTATAATCTTCACTATTGCCGGAGTTATAGCTATTTACATAATTATAAAAAAAAGGAATTTCAGGGGACTGAAATCAATTTTTATTTCTATAGTTACGATATTTCTCATTATTGCTTTTATTGTGGCCCTTTTCGTGTTATTGATTCCAGACAAGGCTCCGGAAATGATTAAGGAAACAAGCCCTCTATTCAGGGAAAAACAGCCGACAACATCCTCAGTTAACGTACCTGAAATTATGCTTTGGATATTGGGCATTGTTATAGCCGGGTTTTCAGGAGTTTTAGTGTTCAGACTTTTATCATTAAAAAATAAAAACAGAACCCGGGATGATGCAATAGAAAACGAGAGTCTTAAGGCAAGAAAAGCTATTGAGCTTGGAGAAAATCTAAATGAAGTTGTTATACGATATTACCAGAATTTATGTATGATCCTGAAGAAAGAACAGGCAATAGAGAGGGAAATTTTTTCAACAGCTAATGAGTTTGGGAAAAAACTTGCTGCTACGGGAGCCCCTGAAAATTCGATTCGGGACCTGACGCATCTTTTCGAAACTGCCCGGTACGGCAATCTGGAAATCCTTCCCGGTTCTGATGAAACAGCGCTGCGAAGTTTTGATGATATCATCAGTTATTTCAGAACAAAACGGGAAAGAGAAGAGCATGAAAAAAAATAAAAGACTTGTTTTGGCAATCCTCATAGTTTCAATTATTTTATTCATTGCTATTATCTTCAGGAATTTTATACTAGAAAATATTTTAAAACCCCTGTCCATGGTCGTGTGGTTTATCTTGCGCTATACGATTTTGCGTTTAGATCATGGAATAATCTGGTGGGCTGCAATAATAATCTGTATAATTGCATTATGGTTAAAACTTAAATGGGTTTCAGATCATCCAGAAAATGATGAAAAGAAGGTCATTGGTTTTTATGCAAAAAAATATACAAACTGGAAATCTCACTTTATTTATAAAGCTCATAGCAAGTTCAATAAAGACAGATTAAAACGTAAATTACAGGAATTACTTGTTACGCTGTATGCGGTCAGAAAACGATTAGCAATCAATTATGAAATAACTGATTTATTCAGAAATAAAAAAATACAGTTGCCGGAAAACATATATTCTTTTTTTTTTACCGAAACAAAAGAGAAGGAAAAACGTTTTTCTATAAAAAGATTTTATAACAGTTTATCCGGTCATGATGCTGTGGAATATTATAAAAACCTCGACGAAAGCCTTACTTACATAGAAAATTACTTGGAGAACAGGAATGACTAAAATATTGTCAAAAGAGATTTCAATTGAAGAAACTTCCATATTTTGTGAAAAGATTATTCGGGAAGTATCAAAAGCCTTTGTAGGTAAAACGGATACACATAAACTGATTATGACTGCATTTCTTTGCCAGGGAGGACATATCCTGCTCGAAGATTTTCCCGGTTTTAGTAAAACACTGCTTGCCTCCAGTTTTTCTCAAGTTCTGGGAATGGACTATAAACGAATACAGTGTACTCCTGATCTTCTTCCGGAAGACATTACAGGAGGATATGTCTTTGACAATAACAAGAGAAAATTTGCTATTCGTAAAGGTCCGGTTTTCACCAATATTCTTCTTGCCGACGAAATTGACAGAGCTTCTCCAAAAACACAGTCCGCACTGCTGGAAGCAATGCAGGAACATCAGGTAACTCTTGAGGGTGAAACAATGTCGTTACCTGATCCTTTCATTGTATTTGCAACCCAGAATCCTGTTGAAGATGAAGGTTCATTTTCTCTTCCGGAAGCGCAGCTTGACCGTTTTATTGTCAAGTTGTCCCTGGAGTATCCCAATCCTTATGAGGAAAATGAAATATTGAGGAGGAGAACTGAAAGAAAAAAGGTTGACATTATTTTGGAAAAGGTAATAAATCCTGATATCCTCACTGCAATGCGTATGGCTGTAGAAGATGTGTTTATAGATCCTGATATCATGAATTATATTATTAAGCTTGTTAATAAATCAAGGAAAAATTCCAATGTGGTTGTAGGAGCAAGTTCTCGTAGATCATTGGCCCTCCTTAAAATGTCGCGGGCGTGGGCAGCTGTTCATAATAGAAATTATGTGACGCCGGATGATGTTAAACAATTCTGCGAACCTGCTCTGGCGCATAGAATTATTCTGGACCCGGGTTTATGGGATGTACCGGGGACGGACAGAAAAATAGTCATGGAAATTGGAATGGGTATGAGCGTTCCTGTATTCAAAAGATAAAATGCAAAAAAAAGGATTTTGCCTGAGCCTGGCAATTATTGGAATTTTTATTCTTGCTCTACTAACCCGAAGCAGTGAAATACTGTTGATAAATATATTTTTTATGCTGTATCTTATTGCGGGAATTTTAAGAACCCCTTTAAAAGATGAAATAAAACTATCCGCAGTCCGAACTGTCAAACGACTAAATAATAAAGATTCTTTACTTGTTGAAGTTTGTATAAAAATAAAAAACAATGGAAATAAAAATATATGTTTTTTAGTGAAAGACCTCATTCATGAAAACATGAAAATTATTGAAGGAAATCCTCACTTGTATACTCTCCTTGCTCCGAAAAGAGAAGTGGAATTAAGATATCTTTTTCATGCTGTCAGGGGTTGTTTTCAGTGGAGCAGCACAGAAGTTTTTGCCATGGATCCATTTGGATGCATTCAGCAAAATATTTTGATTGAGGCAAAAGCCGATTTCATTCTCCATCCGCAATACAAGAAGTTCAAACTCTTTAAATCATACCCCTGGAAAACGGTATCTTCTCCGGGAATTGTATCGACATGCAGAAGTGGCAGCAGTACGGATTTTTTCGGTATAAGGGAATACCATCCCGGAGATTCAATCAGAAAACTTGATTGGAAAATGACAGCTAAACACCCACATAAATATTTCATACGTGAATTTGAACAGGAAAGCAACTCGGAGATCGACATTATTGTAGATGGACGGAAGAATATGGATATCCAGATCCGGGATAAAAGACTTTTTGAATTGGAAATCAATCTGGCTGCGTCGTTGGCGGAAATGTTTCTCACTCAGGGAAATAGGGTAGGATTGTCAGTAGCCGGTGAAAATCAGGAAACTATTCTGCCCGGATATGGTAAAAGACAACTGCAAAAAATATTGAACGGCTTGGCAAAGGCAAAGACTGGAAATGACGGCAGTAATGATGTTATATACTCTCTCCCGATCCGGCAGTATTCGGCAAAAGCACAATTATTTTTCTTAAGCCCATACGATTATAACGATCTATCCTATTACAGGATGCTGAGGTCCAGAGGTTTTCAGATTGTACTCATATCTCCAGACAGCATAAAATTTATGCTTTCTAATAATAACTCAATAAAAGACAATGATACAGCATTGAGGATTTGTAAACTTGAACGCAGAATTAACCTGAATCAAGTTTCACAATTTGCAATTCCTGTTGTTGATTGGGATATAAAAGAAGAGATTCAGCCCTTGTTAAAAAAAGTATTGAGGAATGCGGGACGAATCAGGAGGATATAGGAAAATTATGAAAAAGATTGTAATATCATTTTATATTTTATTTATTATGTCTTTTGTTCTTGGCTCTATCGGATTTCTATTAAGCAAGCTCTGGTATGCCGAGATTGTGTTTATCATATACTCTGTACTCTGGGTCTTTTTACGGAAAAAAGCATCTACATCGTTCCTTTTTCTCTCTGTACTGATCGCTTCGGTTGGAATCCTTCTGAAGGCGCAATCTATGTGTATGATTTTATACTCCGGACTCATTTTAGCATGTTGGGACCTGACAAAAACAGAACTGCTTTTGGCCGGCGTTGTCCCGGATAAACATATCAAATTGTACATTAATGTCAGATTACGTTCTTTAGCCGCTGTTATGTCGGTTGGGATTTGTCTAGTCCTGATCAGCGGGTATATTCACTTTCAAATTCCTTTTTTACTCCTGATCATACTGGCTGTTGCAGCTTTTTTCTGTATAGGAAAAATTGTTTTATTTTTAAATAACAAACAGTAGTCATTTGGATGAGTTACTGGATTTTGCTGAAAATCAGACTCCTGTAAATTTAATACACACCTCCGGAATCAGCTTTCAGTACCTCCCCGGTTTGTGTATTTATAATTCTTGCATAAAGGATTTTACCCATTTCATTTATCTGAAATTATGAATTGGGCAGTGGTTAATTGTTGTATAATAGATGCTGGAAAAATTAGCCACTAATTATTTGTCAAATAAATTTATAATACTTTTTTTGATTCCTAAATATTTTTTTAGATATCATATTTTTCAGATTAGTCTTAGTATTATTATAGTACTTTATTATAAAAAATAATTAAAAAGATTTTACTTGAAAAGATATTATTGAATTTGTATTATATAAATTCAAAAAATTCCTTAATGGAGGCTATATGAAAAAGTTAATTTTTATGATTTTATTAATTATGATAATATTATTGTTTTGTGCTTGTTTTTTTAAAACATCACAAAAAAATAACATTCCTTCTTTATCTAAAGTTTATAAAAAGAATTTTAAAATCGGCACATGCGTTGAGCTTGAACAGTTACAGGGAGCTGAAGGCAAATTATTATTAAAACACTTTTCAAGTATAACTCCCGAAAATATTATGAAACCATCGTATATTGAACCTTCAGAAAATAATTTTACATTTGAAAAAGCTGATAAATTGGTAGATTTTGCAATTAAGAATAAGTTAGCTTTAAGAGGGCATACACTTCTCTGGCACCAGCAGAGTGCAGAATGGATGTATTATGATAAAAACGGTAAAAAGGTTTCAAAAAATGTTTTATTGAAAAGACTTGAAGATTATATTAAAACAGTTGTAGGCAGATATAAAGGAAAAATATATGCCTGGGATGTATTAAATGAAGTAGTTGATGGTGCAGATTTACGCAAGAGTGAATGGTTAAATATTGCAGGTGAAGAATATATTGAAAAAGCTTTTATTTATGCAAGAGAAGCAGATCCAAATGCAAAATTATTTATTAATGATTATGAAACAACAGATAAAATAAAAGAAGATGCTTTTTATAAACTTGTAAAAAAACTAAAAGATAAAAAAATACCGGTAGATGGAGTTGGGCTGCAGTATCATATAACATTGGAATATCCAAGTCTTCAAGCTATTTCAGATTCTTTAAAAAAATTCAGCGATCTTGGACTCGAGATTCATATAACAGAATTGGATATGAGTTTAAATGCTGATCCAAATTTTAAAGAACAAAATGCTCCGGAAAAACTATTAATCAGACAGGCACACAGATATAAAGAAATATTTGATATTTTTAAAAGTTTTAAAAATATTACAAATGTAACTTTCTGGGGATTTAATGATGGACATACATGGCTAACTTATTTACCTGTTAAAAAAGCTGATTGGCCCTTGTTATTTGATAAAAATTTTAAGCCAAAATATGCTTACTGGGGTTTAGTTGATCCATCCAAATTACCCAAAGATGTAAAATTGAATGAAGGTAAGAGTAAATTAACCGGAATTGCTAAAAAAGGAACTCCAAAAATTGATGGAGTAGAAGATGATATATGGAATAATGCAGCAGAAATGAATATAAATGTTTATGTCCAGGGGAAAGGATCAACAGGAGTAGGTAAAGCATTATGGGATGAAAATAATATATATGTTTTTATTAAAGTTAAAGATAATAAACTTTCAAAAAAAAGTAGTAATTCTTATGAACAGGATTCAGTTGAAGTTTTTATAGATGAAAATAATAATAAATCAACTAATTATTTGGATGATGATGCTCAATACAGGCTTAATTATGAAAATGAATTCAGTTCAAGAGGGAATGCCGCAAAAATAAAATCTAAAGCAGTTGTAATAAAAGATGGTTATAATGTTGAAGTTAAAATTCCTTTGCAATTTATAAAGGGATCAACAGGAACTAAAATAGGATTTGATCTGCAGATTAATGATGATTCGGGATCAGGGCAAAGGGATTCTATTTCTAAATGGAATGATCCTACTAATGAGTCATATAGAAATACTTCAGGTTTCGGTACATTGGTTTTTGAATAATGATTTTTTAGTAAGTACGGATTATAATTTTTTCTACTAATTAATAATTTACTAATATACTAATACTAATCACTAATAAAAGAGTACATTTTTAATTGGGATATAAAACTGCATAATCCGGTGAATGTTGTCACTCTGTCCGGTTTTACTTTGCCACATCATATAATTATACTAAAAGATAAAATAGTTAATTTTTAAAGTTTTTTAATACGAAAATTAAATTTAAATAATTTTAAGATTTTTTTATTTATTGACAATATTTAATAATATAGTAGCATTATATATAATGGAAGCGTTTCCATAAAAGTAATGAATTAAGGAGTTTTATATGAAAAGAAAGGTTTTTGGATTTTTAGTTATTTTTATTATTTT
>CAZYID010000183.1:0-6980 GCA_964646595.1 uncultured Spirochaetales bacterium
TTGTTACCGGTAAATATGAAGAAACTTGTCCATTCACAGTTGGCATGATGTCTTTCTTCTCGTAAAAGCGAGTGGGAAATATAGTATAAATTTTATTACTAATGCACTTTTTATTCCTACAGATGCAAAGCATCCAAAAGGAGGAATTGAGTTTATGAAATTTTATACAAGTCCAGAAGGGCAAGCTATCACAAACGCTTCAGGTAGACCTCCTTTAACTATTGCAGTGCAGGAAGCAGTATCAAATAAACTTGTAAATAATATTTTAGAAACAAATAGAGCACCTAATTCAATTGATTACGCTCATATACAAAATCTTTCGCTCGAAATTAATGTATTTATTGAACATATGATCTCTGCAGTTTGTTCAGGAGTATCATTTGATAATATACATAAAAAATTAGAAAAATTAAGTTTAGAGGCTCTTGAAGATAAAAAATAAAAGTTTATGTTTCATTAAGTACTCCATTCGACTCTTTCTGTAAAAATAAATGCAGAGAGAGTCGTCTATTATTCTTACTATATTTAAAGCTTTTCTATGCTTAAAAACAAGCAACATGGATTAAAAAGATCTTATAAGGAAAAAGGGTTCCTCTTTTTACTTCCTGCAGTATTGGTATTTTCCTTTATAAAATATAATAAATTTTACATAAATTTGTTAAAAAAAATATTCTTGAAAGTTTACAAAAATTAAGGTAAAAATCTTAATATAATAAAAATAAATATAAAAATCAATTATATGTTTATTTAACAAAGAATGGAGGATTTTTTAATGGGTAGAGATACATCAAAGGATAATACATACTTTAACTGTGCAAAACCAAACGATATGCATTATGTTGCAGGTTTATATAAAAGAAAAAATACAGTATTAGATTATTTAATTAAAAATTGCCAGGATGGCTCTATAAATTATGTTTCTTTTTTGGATATATATAAATTGATCCATAGAGATATTGGCTTCCCTATACCGGAATAGAAATAATATATATTTGTTTATTGATGTTTTATATAAAATTTTTTTATTTAATTGAATTGGCAGAAAAAGAAATAAACCAATCATTGCATAACAATTATTCTTCATTACAATAATTGTTATGTAAATTCCTCATTCAATAAATTTATATTCACGAACAATTTTATTACTTCCATAATAAATGAAAAGACAAAAATAATATATTTAAAAAATCCGTATTGACATTTACTTCTTTATTACAGCTTGTCCAAAGTATTAATAATTCATCTTGTTTATTCTTTTCTTTTGAGTTCTTTGATTCTTGCCTTTACAAGTTTGTCAAAAATAAAAAAAATATTAAAAATCTATGACTTTTTTTTTAAAGTAATAAATATGTGCATAAAAATAAATGATATCAATATTAACGGAATTGAAAAAAGAATAATTAATAAACCTTTTCCTGCTGTTGAAGAAATTTTATTAATAATAATATCAATTGAATCTTCAAACAAAGAATAAATTAAAATTAATATAAACCAAAATAATAGAGGTCCTATTAACATTCTATTAATCCACGAAGGGTTTTTACATTTAACACACCACACCACACCAATTCTTGGTGGTATTAAAGATATTTTAATTTTATTATTGCACCATGGACAATATTTAATAAATATATTTTTCATTATTAGTCTATTTAATTTTGTTTTATTCAATTGTTTTTATTTGAAGATGTTAATTAGCAGGTAAAGTTATTATTCAACTCTAAAAAATAATATTCAAAACAAAAAGCTTGGTTATTATTTATAAAAATTTCCTGCTCTAAAAAATTATACTCCATAATAATATTTCAAGTCAATCAATAATAATTAGAATATATAAAAAATGAAATTAATAATAATTGTGGCATAGGTATCCCCACAAACATAAAAAAGGGAGAAAATAATCATGCAATATTTTATTTTAATTCACATACAATTTTTTTCTCAAATTTAATTATAAAAGATAAATATTGATTTATTATCCGGATTTAATTATATTTTTTATAATAATTAAATTGTAAATATAAAAAAATGAAAAAAATATTATTAAATCCGGTCTTTCCTTTTTTAATAAAACCTTTAAATCCTAACATTCTCAACGAAATCTTATTGACAGGATGTTATCAAATGATTTATTTAAAAAAGGGAATCATATATTGTGAAAACGAGATCATTAATAAAGAAAGTCTTTGCTTTGTTAAATATAATGGAGCAGAACTGATAAAAAGAATTTTTTCTATTCATGGTTTTCAAGTTATTTTTAAAAAAAACTTTTTAAATTACATGTCATTAAATGATCTTGAAAAACAAATTTTACTTGAACTTAATTTCATTAATCCAAAAGAAGAAAATAAAACTCAAATCATTTCTTACCCATTAAGTCAAGATCTATCCCTTGCGGTTAATGTCATTTTAAACCGTATTCATGAAGAGTTTGTTAATAAAGAGCGAGCTTATCATTCTGCGATCAAGGCAAAACTTCTGGAATTATTTATTACTTGTTACAGATATATGGAAAAATTAAAACCTGAACTTTTTAAAAACAGTATTGATAGGATTATTGATTATATTGATGATCATTATTCAGAAAATCTTAATTTACAGGATCTTTCTCATATGGCTGGTTTTAATCCAAGTTATCTTTGCAGGATTTTTAAAGAAAAGACCGGCTGGCCTATTTTTGAATATATTAACCAGAAACGTATTCGTAAAGCATCTATGCTGTTAAAGAATAGTAAAATGTCAATCATTGAAATCTCAATGACAGTTGGATATAATAATCTCTCCTTTTTTTACCGCACTTTTAAAAAAATAATGAATACATCTCCAAAAGACTACCGCAGTAAAAATAAAATGTAAAAATAGTAGAAGATTCATCCATCAAGGTAAAATTAGTGCAAGATTAATTTTCTATAAGTACCTATAATATAATAAAGATTTTTTTCAGGAGGAAAAAATGCCTCAATCTATTGATAATTTCTTGCAAAAATCACCAATTGCAGAAAGAATTAAATTATCACCGCAAATTGTGATTCATAGAACAAAATTAAGTGCAAATGATCTTGTTCAAATTAAGAATAATGGGAACTACGGTCCTATTGAAAAAAAAGAGAAAATCTGTGAACTGGAAATCGATAAAAAAATATTTGCACTGGGAAAAATAGTTAAAAAGTCCGGTGAATATTTTTTTAAAGTTTTACAATTATTAGATTAATATCAAGGAGGTGTATGAATGAAAACAGATAAAATTAAAGATGTTAAAATACCGATTGATGTGATTATTGGAAGCACTCAACGATCTGTTGATTACATTGCCGGTATTAGTTCCGGAACAGTCATTGAACTGGAATCATTGGCAGGTGAACCTGTTTTAGTAACAGCTGCTGGTGAGCCCATTGCTAGAGGTGAAGTTGTTGTTATAGATGAAAATTTTGGTGTCAGAATTACAAAAGTACTCAATGAGGAGGAATAATCATGGATAAGACAAAAAAAGTTGAAAATCCAAGTCTAATTAAACCGAAAAAAAAAGTCAAAATCTATGATTTTAGAAGACCTGATAAATTTTCAAAAGATCAGATACGCACGATCTCAATGATTCATGAAACTTTTGCTCGTTTGTCCACAACAACCCTATCTGCTCTTCTCAAAATAGTAACCGATATTCGTGTGGCTTCAGTTGATCAGTTAACCTATAATGAATTTAACCATTCCATCCCGGATCCGACAACATTGGCTGTGATTGATTTGCCTCCTTTAAACGGAAAAGCTGTATTAGAAATCGATCCAGAAATTACATTCGCTATCGTGGAAAGAGTCTTTGGAGGAAATCCGGATAGAAAACAAAATTTAACTCGAGAAATAACTGAAATTGAATCAGCTATTATTGAACATGTTATCATAAAATTGCTTAAAAATATAGCCGGAGCCTGGAGTAATATTATTGATTTAAAACCCAGACTTGGCAGAATTGAAATCAATCCAAAATTTACACAGGTTGTCCCCCCATCTGATATGATTGTACTGATTACATTTCAGGCTAAGATAGGAAGTGCTGTTGGGATGATTAATCTTTGTCTTCCTTATATAACAATAGAACCCGTAATTCCAAAATTATCCGGGATTTACTGGTATTCCATGGTAAGAAAAGCACCAAAAGGATTTATTAATATAAAAAAGACCGGTGAACTGAAAATAGATTCGAAAATTTTTATACAAAGTGAAAAACTATCATTAAAAAAGATATCTAAATTAGAAAAGAATTCTCTTATTAAACTTCCGGAATATAAAAAAGGTGTAACCTATCTTGAATCAGGGAATAAGGTTGTTTTAAAATTAAAACAGCCTCAAGAAAAAATCGGGAAAGCTTATGAATTTCAAAGTTTTATAGAAGATAAAAAAAATGACTGGGAATATATACAGAAAAAAGTGCAAGATCAGACTAATCAGAATGCAATACATGAAGCAATGAAAGAGCCATTAGAAAAAGTCTCTATACAATTTAATCAGACAATTCAAGAATTTAACAGTGCCATTAAAGATATTAAATCAAAACAGGATGATATGATTGATCAGATTTCATTCACTTTACAATCAGATATCGATAATTTACAGAGTGAAACAATTAGAAAACAAACTAAACCATTTGATAGTATTAGTGAAACGCATCCTGATCATCTAACAGCATTTATCCAGGGAGAACATCCTCAACTGATTGCCCTTATCCTTAATTATCTGACTCCCACAAAATCATCAGCGATTTTATCATTACTGCCTGAAAATCTTCAAATTGATGTTGTCAGAAGAATGGCTTCAATTGAGCCTACGTCTCCTTTAATTTTAAAGGACATTGAGAAAGTTCTCAATAAAAAAATATTAAATGCTACTAAAGAAGAAAATTATTCTGGAAGCGGAATAGATCATGTTGCTGAAACATTAAATATGGTTGATAGAAACACGGAAAGAATTATTTTATCTTCACTCGAAAAAATTGATCCTGAAATGACAGAAGAAATTAAAAAAAGAATGTTTGTATTTGAAGATATAGTTCTATTAACAGACACCTCTATCAAAAAAGTCTTAAATAATTGTGAACAGGAAGATTTAATCCTTGCATTAAAAATCGTCAATGGGGATGTAAAAAATAAAATATATAAAAATTTAAGTCAAGGAACTGCAAAAGAAATTGAAAAAGCTATTAAAAAAATGGAGCCCATTAGATTAAAAAAGATCGAAAAAGCACAACAGAGTATTGTTGGAATCATTCGTATTCTTGAAGAGCAGGGTGAAATTGATGTTGCCAGACATGATGAAGAAATTATTAGCTAATAATTATATTCATATTTAACCAATTTGCGATACTATATAAAAAAAGAGTATCAGTAAAAAATGCTATTTAAACATTTATTCTGATACCCTCATTTTGTGTGATTTTATTCTGCTCCAGCTTCAATTAATAAATCTTTAATTTTTTGAGTTTTTGCAAGTTTTAATGCAGTTTCACCTTTTTCATTTTGTATATTTACATCAGCACCGGCTTTTATTAAAATTTCAACAACAGGTTCACCTTTTTTACTATTTGCAGCTCTAATCAATGCTGTATTTCCTTTGCTGTTTTTTATATTAACATTTGCCTTTTTCTTTAATAATATTTCTACAATTTCTTTTTGATTCATATAAGATGCTGTGATTAATGCAGTTGAACCCTGAGAGTTTTTTGCATTAATATCAACTCCTGCTCTAAGAACCGGTTCTATTGCAAAAGTATTACCTTTGGTTGCAGCTACATGCAAAATCGTACCATTATTATTATTTAAAGCTTTTGGATTTGCTCCATTTTTTAATAAAAAATCAAATACTTCTTTACCATCTTTTGCAAAAGCAGCGTTCATTAAAGGCGTCCATCCAAAACCACTTTTTGTCTCAATTTCCGCTCCTTTTGATAATAAATCTTTAACTTTTGCAAGATCTCCATTCCCTGCCTCTTTTAAAAGATTTTTATTCAAAACCTTTTGGCTTTGAGCAAATAAAGAAATTGTTAGTAAAACTAAAATTAATACAGTAAAAGTTTTTTTCATTTTTAATACTCCTTAACTTATATTTATCAGAAGGAAAATTTTATTCCAATCCTTGTGATTATTTATAAAAAATTCCTAATTTAAAAATAATATACTATATAATAATAATTTAAGTCAATATATAAAAAGAATAATAATTGGAACATAGATTTCCCAACAAACATAAAATGCAAACAAATAGAAAAGGTTTAAATTTTTTCACCAGTATTCGTTATATTTAGCGTAGTATAGAACTATTCCTAAAAAATTGTAGTTACTCAGCAGTCTTTTTTTATTCTCTTTTATAAAGAACCGGGCGTTCATTTGATGGAACTACTCTTGTCTTCCCTAAGATTTTTTCTGATATTGGAAAAAACTTTTTATAATTAAGATGTGTTGTTATATCATCATATTCAGGATCATATTTTCTATCTTCTCCCCAGTTCATCTGGTCAGATATATTTGCGATAATGAAATTTCTGCAATTTTCTATACGATATGTTGCCCCTCCTTTGTCTGCATTTCCTAAACCTCCATGACCAATAACTGAAAAATCTTCACAATTTTTGAAAAACATGAATGTTCTGGTACCTTCGGTCTTACACCCGAAAAAAATAAAATTTTTGGAATTAACGGTTTCAACCATTACTGATCCTGTTCCATGCTGTGCCTCAAAATTATAAAAAAATAATGAATCTGTCACATTATCAATTAGAAGAAGACGAAAGTCATTATCGTGCTTTCTTAAGGGAGTTCTCACCCAAAAATTATACCATTTACCTCCGCCATTTCCTGTAATTTTTACAAGAGGATAGCGATAAGCAAGTCTTTTTATATCATTTCTCCATAAATAACCATATACCAATTGTTGTTCAGTATTAACAGAGCGAAAAATAGAATTTTTACCAGCCATCCATTTAATTGCATATA